>JBGYFE010000014.1:0-35552 GCA_041819925.1 Capnocytophaga sp. | reverse complement strand
GTACTGTGCAAATATTTAACAAAAATATTAAGGATTTTATTTTTGATTTTGTTTTTGTTTTTCAAATTAAAACATATTAATAGGTTTATTTATAGATATTTACGTATCGTTCTATTACAGAAATAATTATCTTGAAAGCACTTTTTTTAACAAAAATAAATCATTTCCATTAAAAATTTGTCTTCTCAAAATAAAACACTACCTTTGTGGTTGAGATATAAGTAATAACTGCTTTTTTCCTAAAAATTTTATGAAAACACTGATTAAAAACGTATATATTGTCAATGAAAACAGTATTTTTCAAGGAGATGTACTCATTGAAAATGAGCGAATTGCAAAAATAGCTTCTGAAATTGAGGCTAAAAATGAATATACGGTCATTGACGGCAAAGGCAAGTACTTGCTTCCGGGTGTGATTGATGACCAAGTGCATTTTCGTGAGCCTGGGCTGACCCACAAGGCAAACATTGCCAGCGAAAGCGCCGCTGCTGTGGCAGGAGGTGTTACCACTTTTTTTGAACAACCCAACACCGTGCCACAAACAACTACGATAGAATTGTTGGAAGAGAAATTTGCAATAGCTTCAAAAACAGCATTTTCCAATTATTCTTTTTTTTCTGGGTGGAACAAATGACAATTTAGAAGAACTCAAAAAACTGGACAGAAATGCGTGCGTGGGAGTGAAACTATTTTTAGGTTCTTCTACCGGAAATATGTTGGTTGACAACGAGAAAACTATTGAAACCATTTTTTCAAATATTGATTTAGTGATTGCTGCGCATTGTGAGGACGAACAAACCATACGCAGAAATTTGGAATTCTACGGCGAGTGCTATGGAGAAAATATTCCAATGGAAATGCACCCGCATATCAGAAGTGCCGAAGCCTGTTATTTATCGTCATCGAAAGCGATTGATTTAGCCAAAAAAACAGGTGCACGGTTGCACGTTTTCCATCTTTCCACAGGAAAGGAAACCACGCTTTTTGATAATTCTATACCACTGAAAAACAAAAAGATAACAGCCGAAGTATGCGTACATCATTTGTGGTTTTCTGATGAAGATTACCCAAATAAAGGTAGCCTTATCAAATGGAATCCTGCTGTGAAAACTTCCTCTGACCGAGCGCAACTATGGGAAGCCTTACTTGACGACCGTTTAGATGTGATTGCCACTGACCACGCGCCACATACGCTCGAAGAGAAACGAAATTCAGTTTATGGAAAAGTACCGTCGGGTGGACCTTTGGTGCAACATTCGCTTGTGGCAATGTTTGAAAAAGCTCACAAAGGACGCATTTCTATCAAAAAAATCGTTGAAAAAATGTGCCACAATCCCGCTATTTTGTTTGAAATAAAAGATAGAGGTTTCATTCGTGAAGGTTACTACGCCGATTTGGTTTTAGTTGATGTTGATTCGCCTTGGCAAGTGAGCAAATCGAACATTTTGTACAAATGCGGTTGGTCTCCTTTTGAAGGAATTACGTTTCATTCAAAAATAATTGCTACTTTTGTCAACGGAAATTTGGTTTTCAACGATGGGAAAATCTGTTCCGAACCTTGCGGAAAGCGCATAACTTTTAATCGTTAGTTTTTATGAAAAGATATATCTATACATTGATAATCATATTGTTATATGCTTGTGGGCAAAGTGTTGTGCCTAAACCCGAACGCTTGCTTTCTGAAAAAGAAATGGAAAATTTGATGTATGATTTAGCTATCATCGATGCTATCAGAAATGTAGACCGTCAACTGCTGGATTCATTAAATGTCAGTCCGAGTGAGTTTATCTATCAAAAACACGATATTGACAGTCTCTCAATGGTTGAGAATATGATTTATTATGCTTCTTTTCCAAAAAAATATGACAAAATTGTCAAGAATGTTGAAGCTCGACTAAAAGAAGAACGTGAAAAATTATTAAAAAGCCAAGAGAAAAAAGAAAAAAACGTAGAAGAGAACAATCTAAAAACAGAATCAAAATCTATAAATAACTAACATATTGGAAACTACATTGTTACATAAACCTTTTTTGCCGTGGGCATTTCCTTTTTTTCTATTGATTTTCACAATAATTGCATTTTTGAAAATCACTTATCCAAACCATTTTTGGGAATATTTGAAACTACCTTTTGACCGCAAGTATATTATTATTTATGAAAAAAAAGAACGAAAAGTACAATTTTTCACAGTTGTTTCTTTCTTTTTACAGTGGATTTCACTCAGTTTATTCTTATATGTTTGGGCTCAATTTCACAACATACAACCGATAGTAACAGGTTTTTTACTGTTAGACATCGCATTCATTCTGTTAGCTCTTCTAATATTTAAATTACTGATTCAGAAATGGATAATCTATCTGTTTGACCTCAAAGGATTTAGCAAATCTTATATTTTTACGCGCATAGCCTATTCGAGTTATGCTGCTATTTTCATTATTACACTATTGTTCTTTATGATATATTCCTCTTCATTGAAAGAAATCTATCTGTATATTCTCCTTGCTATATTTTTTACTATCAATATATTAAGTTGGGTAACCATAATAAAAATGAATCAAAATTCAATAAAAACCTATATTATTTATTTTATTTTGTATCTTTGCACCCTCGAAATCGCACCTTATATTTTTTTAACCTACGGAAGCAATTTTTTATAGGAAATAACTCGGCGATTTAATGTGTTATATAGAATATAATTCGGTGTAAAGAAAAACAAACAAATTTATGAAAGTAAAAACAATTTTAGTTTCACAACCAGAACCAAAAGCAGAAGGCTCTCCTTATGCACAAATAATAGAAAATCAAAAGGTTAAAATTGATTTTGTTCCGTTTATAAAAGTAGAAGGAATGACCGCAAAAGATATCAGGATGCAGAAAATTGATTTGACCAAATTCACAGCCATTATTCTAACAAGCCGAAAATCAGTTGATCATTACTTTAGAATTGCAGAAGAGATGCGTTTCAAAGTGCCTGATACGATGAAATATTTTTGTCAATCGGAAACTATTGCTTATTACTTGCAAAAATACATAACTTACAGAAAAAGAAAGATTTATGTAGGTAAAAAAGAATTTTCAGATTTGTTGCCTATTCTAAAAAAATACAAAGACGAACAGTTTTTATTGCCTGGTTCTGACGCACACAAACCTGATATCTCAAAAGCGTTAGATGACCTTAAACTGAAATGGGAACGAGGAGTTTTTTACCGCACAGTACACTCTGACTTATCAGGAATGAAAGAACTCAACTATGATATCTTGGCATTTTTTAGCCCTGCCGGAATTGAATCTCTTTTTAAAAATTTTCCAGACTTCACTCAAAAGAAAACACGCATTGCTGTTTATGGTGACTCTACTTTGAAAGCCGCTGAAAATGCAGGGCTTACTATTGACATCAAAGCTCCGTCTCCCGAAACTCCCTCAATGACAATGGCTTTGGAACAATACATTAGTAAAGTAAATGGCAAAAAGTAGAATAAAAAAGAATAAAGAATACTTAAAAATAAAACTCTGAACTTTAAAAGGCTCAGAGTTTTTTCTTTTTTTAAAACTCCTTTCTATTTCCAACTTTTTATCTTAATTTCGCCCAAAAATTGACTATGCAAACTTCTTCATATACCATCTATAATGCTTCGGCAGGCTCAGGAAAAACTTACGGTTTGGCAAAATCTTACTTGCGAATTATTTTGAGCAGCAAAAATCCTGAATTATTTCGTGCTTTATTGGCAATTACTTTCACCAATAAGGCTGTTTTTGAGATGAAAAACCGAATTATTGACTATTTAACTCTTTTTTCAGACGAAAAAATCCTCACAGAACCCAATGCGATGTTTTCAGAATTGAGCAAAGAGCTAAAAATAGCTCCAATGGAACTAAAAATGCGCTCAGAAATCGTTTTGAAACACATTTTGCACAATTATGCTGCTTTTAATGTTAGTACTATTGATGGTTTTAATCACCAACTTATTCGGAATTTTGCTTTTGATTTGCGTTTAAACCAATTTTTTGAAGTACAGTTAGATGCTAAAACTCTATTACAACGAGCCGTTGACAATTTGCTTAATCAAGCTGGTTCTGATGAGGAATTGACTCAACTTTTAACCAATTTTTCCAAAGAGAAAATCAAAGAAGACAAAAATTGGGACATCACCAACGAACTGCTTCGTGTGGCAGAAATGCTTACTGTTGAAAACCATTATTGGCAACTCAATGAACTGAAAAAGAAAGACATAAACGATTTCAAAAATTTGCGTAAAAATCTTCTGCTTCAAAAAAATATGTCATTAGATAACATTCAAAAAAACGCTTCTGATTTTCTTATGTGTTTGGAAGAAAACGGATTAGACAGGTCAGCTTTTTCACGAGGAAGCGTTTATGATTTTTTTTATAAATTGAATGAAAATCCTGAAAATGAACCCACTTGGGGAAGTGCTTGGCAAGAGAATTTAGCCGATAGTCCATTGTATGCGAAAAGCAATGCAAAACTCCTAAATACAGCACTGATAGACAGCTTACAACCACAAATTGTTACTTTTTTTCATCACGTAAAAAATGCTTTTGGTAGGTATAATTTTGCAAAAAGTGCGCTTCGAAATGTCGTTCCGTTGGCGTTACTCAATCGCATTCAAACCGAAATTGAACTCATCAAAGAAGAAGAGAATATTTTACCAATATGGGAATTTAATGCCATCATTTTCAATGAAATAGCCACACAGCCAGCTCCTTTCATTTACGAACGTATCGGTGAACGATTCCGACATTATTTCATTGATGAATTTCAAGACACTTCGGTTTTACAATGGAAAAATCTTATTCCGCTGGTTTTGAACGCCGTACAAAGCGAAAGTCTTGCCAAACAGAGAGGCTCTGTGTTATTGGTGGGTGATGCCAAGCAGTCTATTTACCGATGGCGTGGGGGAAAAGCCGAACAATTTATGGAACTTTATTCAGGCAAAGAAAATCCTTTTTTAATTACGGGTGAAGTGCGTGATTTGGAAGAAAATTACAGAAGTTTGGAAAAAATTATTGACTTTAACAATTTGTTTTTCAGATACGTATCAAATAAATTTCAGTCTGAAACTTATCGGGAATTATATTTAAATTCAGCGCAAAATTTCCCTGAAATAAAAAAAGGAAAACATCTTCCAGAAGGGTATGTAAATATCCATTTCGTTGATTTACAAACAGAGGAAACAGACGATGATAGTGAAAATACAACTGATGAAACCGAAATTTCTGGTGAATTTACTCAGAGAGAACTTGTTTATTGTCAAGCAATTACGGAAGCTATCGAACACGCCAACAAAGCGGGAGCGAAAGATAAAGACATTGCTATTTTGGTTCGGAAAAACTCAGAAGGGTCGGCGGTAGCTTCTTTCCTATCTTCAAAAGGAAAAAATGTCATTTCACCTGATTCCTTATTGCTAAAAAATGTGGCTTCTGTACAATTTTTAATTTCATTATTAAAATCGATATATAATTCTAATAGTCAAGAACTTAAAGTTAAAATGCTTTTTGATTTTGTTGGATTGAAAAACCTTAAACAAGTGCATCAGTTTATCACAAAATATATTGACCAACCCGTTGATGTTTTCTTTAAAGACTATGGATTTTCATTAACGCAATTCAACACTTATTCACTTTATGAAGGCGTGGTTTTCGCTGTGAGTTGTTTCGGTTTGGCAAAAGATTCAGACGCCTATCTTACTCATTTTCTGGACTTATTGTTTGATTTTAAAAACGCACGCAAAGGCGGATTGGCTGATTTTCTGACTTTTTGGGAAGAAGAAAAAGACAAACTCAGTATCAGTTCACCCGAAGGTTTAGATGCCATTACCATAATGACGGTGCATAAAAGCAAAGGGTTGTCTGCTCCTGTGATTATTTATGCCTTTGCTGATAGTAAACTTATTGACCGACATAAAGAGGAAACCATTTGGTATCCTGTTATAAAAGAAGAATTTAGCGGATTTGAATCGCTATTGGTGCATACAAACAAATCTCTGGTAAATTTTGAACCCCAAGCCGAAGAGATTCTTCTTCAACATAACGAACAGCAATTGTTAGACCAAATCAATGTGTTATATGTGGCAATGACTCGTCCCGAATCTTTTTTATACGTCATCACTTCTTTGCCAAAATCAAAATCGGGAAAAGAATCAAAAACAGAAACTTACGGAACGATTTTCAAAAATTTTATTGAAGAAAAAGGATTTTGGAATGAAAACATTCAAAAATATGAATTTGGAAAGCCTGACTTTCCCATTACTGACAAAAAAACAGCACCAGAAACCGATACTTTAATCCGTTTTCAAAAAGATTGGACAACACCTAACTACAAAATAGCGACAGGAGCATCACTTCTGTGGGACACCTCGCGCCAACATTCTATTGAAAAAGGAAATTTGGTACACGAAATACTTTCAAAAATTGTATACCATTCTGATTTAGAAAAAGTTATAAAAAATGTGTTCAATGAAGGAATGCTCAACGAGACACAATGCCAAGTTATTCATTCGCAATTGTTTGAGTTGATTAATAGTACAGAAATTTCTGATTTCTTTACGGAAAAATATGAGTATTTCATTGAAAGAGAGTTTATTAACATAAAAGGAGATTATTTTCGTCCTGACCGAGTCGTTTTTGATGCTAAAACGAAGCAAGCAGTCATTATTGACTACAAAACAGGAAAACCCGAAGAAAAACACCATCGTCAAATGCAAAATTATACCAACGATTTGTCAGATTTAGGTTGGACAATCACAGCTAAATACTTAATTTATTTGGAAGAAGGAAAAATCATAAAAAGTGAGAGATAGAAGAAAAATACATATCTTTGCCCCGCAAAAATCCATAAAATGTTAAACGTACACGACCTATCTGTTTCATTTCAAGGGGAATATCTGTTTGAAGATGTCGCTTTTATGCTGAATGCAGGCGACCGCGTAGGGCTTATCGGAAAAAACGGTGCAGGAAAATCAACTATGTTAAAACTACTTGCTCGTGAATTAAAGCCCGATTCAGGGACAATAGCCACCGACAAAGAAGTTAATATCGGTTTTTTAAAGCAAGATATTGATTTTGAGCAAGGAAGAACCATCTTAGAGGAAACCTATCAAGCCTTTGATGAAATCAAAAAAATTGAATTTCGCATCGATGATATTCACAAAACGTTGGCACTCCGAACAGACTATGAAAGCGAAGAATATCACAATTTGATAGATACACTCAGCGACCTTACCCATCGGTATGATATTTTGGGAGGTTATCATTATCAAGGAGATACGGAAAAAGTATTGCTCGGATTGGGTTTCCAACGTTCAGATTTTAATAAACAAACTGATAGTTTTTCAGGAGGCTGGCGTATGCGCATTGAATTGGCAAAACTTTTATTGCAAAACAATGACATTCTATTACTTGACGAACCCATAAACCATTTGGACATTGAATCTATCATTTGGTTGGAGCAGTTTCTGACTTCTTATGCGGGCGCAGTGGTGATTGTATCGCACGACAAAATGTTTCTGGATAACGTAACTAACAGAACCATAGAAATTTCCGTTGGAAAGATTTACGATTATCCCAAACCGTATTCTCAATTTTTGGAACTTCGGCAAGAAATTCGAGAACAACAGTTAGCCACACAAAAAAATCAAGAGAAAGAAATACAGCGTACTGAAAAACTCATTGAAAAATTTCGTGCCAAAGCTACAAAAGCCTCTATGGCTCAATCACTTATCAAAAAATTAGACAAAATTGACCGTATTGAGGTTGACGAAGAAGACAATGCCGTGATGAACATTCGTTTTCCTGTTTCGACAACACCAGGGAAAGCAGTACTTGAAATAGAAAAGGCTTCCAAAAATTACGGAGAAAAACAAGTTTTGCAAAACATTGATTTACTGATAGAAAGAGGAAGTAAGATTGCTTTTGTAGGGCAAAACGGACAGGGAAAAACCACGCTTGCGAAAATGATTGTGGGCGAAATTCCGTTTGAAGGCAACATTCGGCTTGGGCATAATGTGCAATTAGGCTATTTCGCTCAAAATCAAGCTAATTATTTAGACGGAGAGCTTTCCGTTGTGGATACAATGTTCAATGCTGCTAACGACAGTAATCGAATGAAAATCAGAGATATACTCGGTTCGTTTTTATTCAGAGGTGATGAAGTTGACAAAAAAGTAAAAGTACTTTCGGGAGGAGAACGCAACCGTTTGGCTTTGGCAAAAATGCTTCTTTCAGATTTCAATGTTCTGGTGATGGACGAACCTACTAACCATTTGGACATCAAATCAAAAAACGTGTTGAAAAAAGCACTACAAAATTTTGAAGGTACGCTCATCATCGTTTCACACGATCGTGATTTTTTGCAAGATTTGACCGATAAAGTCTATGAATTTAAAAATAAAAGCATCAAAGAGTATTTAGGCAATATTGATTTTTATCTTGAACAACGCGAAATGGCAAATTTTCGTGAATTAGAGCAACAAAAAGAAGTTATTTCCGTTGAAAAAAACACAAATTCGACTGAAAAAATATCTTTTGAGCAACAAAAACAGCAAAAATCAATACAAAATAAGATAAATAAAATCGAAAAACAGATTACGGAACTCGAAAATGAACTCAATCAAATGAATGAATTGATGGGAAGGGAGGTTCAGAATGATGATTTTTACAAAAAATATGACACCAAACGCAAAGAATTAGATGATTTAATGAATGAATGGGAAGCATTGATGCAGTGATTTTTCTGTCAAAAAGCAGAAATAAAAACGAAAAAATCATAAAATTACTTCCGTTATTATTAAAAATTTTTGTAAATAGCTAAAAAAGTGTACTTTCGTGGCTTCAAACGTTAAAAAAGAAGAATGAATCCCAGAAAAATAACAATGTTCATTGTAGGAGTGCTTCTGTCACTCTTTATGTTTACCTTTCTCAGTGGGCGATATAAAACCTCGCAAGGCTTTGAGAGAGAGGGAATTGTTATGGGAAATACCATCATAAAATATCCTACTTCTGACATTTTACTAAAAAGTAGTGCTCCTGAAAACAGCAAAGCGCAACAAGTACTCAAAGGTGTTGCCCAAAAAGAAAAAGAAGCAAAAGAAACACAGCCAGATTCAACCGTTATTCCCATAGAAAAACTTGAAGAAACGGTGTTAGCAAGCAATTCTGAAGGAAAAATTTACTATCCTGACGATGCAGTTGATTTCATTATGCGACTTAAAGAAAAATTAAATCAGCCAAATTGTCAAATTATTCATTATGGTGATTCTCAGATAGAAGGCGACCGAATTACGGTGTATGTACGCAATCGCTTTCAGGCGCTTTTTGGCGGAGGAGGTCCCGGATTTATTCCTATAAAAATCGCATACCAACAAAATAGCATCAATCTACAAGCGAGCACTAATTGGCTTCGGTTTGCATCATTTGACCGCAACAATCGCAAGAAAGTTCCACACGAAAAATACGGAATTTATGCAACGCTCTCCCGATTTACGGAATACAATCCCATTGATACGGTAACCATTCGCAAAGCCTCTTTCACCGTGAAACCTTCTGCCAGAGTTTACACACGTTTGCAAAAATTTACCAAATTCGGATTGCATTACGGAAATTGCACACACAAAACGAAAATTACGGTGTATCAAGACGGAAAAATTTTGAAACAAGATTCTTTGAAAACCGACGGAAAGTATCATAATTTCAAAATTGATTTCGCTCAAACACCCAAAGAAATTAAAGTGGAATTAGAAGGAGCGGTAAGCCCTGATTTTTACGGAATTACGCTTGATGACTCAAAGGGAGTTCGTATGGATAATGTAGCAATGCGTGGTGAAGCAGGGCGCATTTTTACTAAACTTAACCACGAAAATTTCCGACAAATGTCAGCCGAACGCAAACCTGATATTTTCATATTTCAGTTTGGTGGAAATACAATTCCGTATATCGAAAACGAAGGGCAAATCACAGATTATGTGTATTCATTGATGCAAAACATACGCTGGGTGAAACGCAGCAATCCCAATGCTTCGGTCATTGTCATTGGTCCTGGGGATATGTCAGTTTCCAAAGACGGTAAAATGATAACTTACCCATTTCTCATCAAACTTAATGAAACGATGAAAACCGAATGTTTAAACAATGGCATTGCTTTTTGGAGCATTTATGAAGCAATGGGCGGAGAAAATTCGATGGTGAGCTGGGTTGAAAAAGGAATGGCTTCCTCTGATTATGTGCATTTGAAACCCAAGGGAACGCAAGTGATTTCAGAATTATTTTTTCAGCATTTGCATAACGATATTTTAGCAATCAAGTAGTATGGATTTTATTCTAAATATATTTACTTTTGACGAAAAAAGTCCGTTGAACTTTGTCCGAATTGATTTTTGGATATTTTTTGCCATTACGTATGCTATTTTTGCACTGATTTATAAACGAATAAAACTTCGGAACTTATTCTTACTTTTTGCAAGTTTCTACTTTTATTATAAAGCAAGCGGATTATTTGTTTTACTGCTGGTTTTCAGCACTTTGACTGATTTTTACTTGGGTAATTATATTTATGCACAAACCGAAGAACGCAAACGAAAAATAGGAGTTGTTGTCAGCATTGTTAGCAATTTATTAGTGTTGGGCTACTTCAAGTACGCCTATTTCTTTACGGAAACTTACAACGCTCTTTTTCACACTAACAATCAGGTTTTCAACTATTTATCTTATTGGGCAAACGGATTTGACACTGAGGGATATTTCCGTGTGGATACCATTATTTTGCCTGTTGGAATTTCTTTTTACACATTTCAAACTATCAGTTACACCGTTGATATTTACCGACGTAAAATAGCTCCGTTGAAATCAATCCTTGATTTCGGATTTTACGTGAGTTTTTTTCCTCAATTAGTGGCAGGTCCCATTGTTCGAGCAGAAAATTTTGTTCCGCAAATTATCAAAAAAACAGAAATTTCTGCTGAAATATTCAATAAAGGAATTTTTATGATTCTCAAAGGACTTGTAAAAAAAATGATTTTTGCTGACTTTTTGGCATTACATTTTTTGGATAGAGTGTTTGACAACCCCGAAATGTATTCAGGTTTCACAAACATAATGGCATTAATTGGTTATTCACTGCAAATTTATGGGGACTTTTCAGGATATACCGACATTGCCATCGGATTGGCCTTACTGATGGGATTTCAATTACCTATCAACTTTAACTCTCCCTACAAGGCAATTAACTGTGGTGATTTTTGGAAACGTTGGCATATTTCGCTTTCCACTTGGCTTAGAGACTATTTATATATTCCTTTGGGAGGAAACCGTAGCAGTTCATTGGGTACAGTCATCATTTCACTTGTGTTCGTTATAGGGCTTGTTATTGCCGTGAATAGCTTGGTTTTTACGGTCATAATTGGCATTGTTCTCATTGGCGGGTCTGCATTGATGTTCTATAACAAATCCATTGAACGTCAGGTGGTTACAAATATAAATATTATGCTAACAATGCTCATTGGCGGCTTGTGGCACGGAGCTTCTTGGAAATATGTTATTTGGGGCGGACTCAATGGCGTGGGAATTTTAGTATATAAATTCTGGCGAAAAATAAGTCCGTACGAGCACTCAACGCATTGGTTAGCAACCGCTTGGAAAATTGGAATTACTTTTGTGTTTATTACCTTTACTCGTATATTTTTTCGAGGGAAAGATATGGAAACTATCTCTCAATGGTTCAATCAAGTAGGTAATAATATGAGCTGGGAAACAGCGTGGCAAGTGCTGACACACTATCGTGCCGTATTTATAATTATGCTTATTGGCTACATAACTCATTGGTTACCACAACGTTGGAAAAACGAAATAGAATACGTTTTTTCAGAAAGCCACGTACTTGTTAAAGGAGCAATTGCCGTTGTTATTGTCATCATTTGCTATCAAGCATATTCAGCTGAATTTCAACCTTTTATTTATTTTCAGTTCTAACAGAGAGCATAAAAACCTCTTCCCTTCTAAAAAACATCAGGAAAATCCACAATTAAAGGAAAGAAACCAAATAAAAAGCGGCAACCAAGTTGCCGCTTCAAGTTATGAATCAAATCAATACCTATTTACTTTCTATATAAGCCAAACTCTCTATTAACTCTGGCTTGTTTTCGGTGTAAGCATCTAACCAAACTTTCAACTCTTCCACTTCGTAAGGTAACAATCGGTCAACTGCTTTTTTAAGTTCCTTAGCGAACAAGCTCGGGTCGAAACTCACCTTTGATAAAATCATTTTAGTGTATTCAATCATAGGTCTTTTCATAAGCAATCTTTTTTACAATTTCTCTGATGCAAAGATACGAAAGAAAAACGAAACTATATGATAAAGATACGTTAAAATTTATTTTTAATGCAGAATCAATCTAAATTAACGTCAAAATTCATTCGAGCCTGAACACCTTTTTGGTTTGACAAAATCTTGACTTTTTGATACATTTCATAGGCTTCTTTTCCCATTTCTTCTCGTAAAATATTTGTTTTCAACGATATTGAATATCCGTCCAAAAGCTCTTTGAAATTTGTTTTGAATACGGGATATGACACTACATTATATTCTTTCAATCCATTTTCTTTCGATGCGAAAGCCAACACATCGTCTAAATTTCCAATTTCATCAACCAAACCAAGATTTAACGCCGCTTTTCCACCCCAAACACGTCCTTGTGCCACTTCATTGACTTGTTCGATGGTCATTCCACGTCCGCGTGCCACACGGTCAACGAAAATATTGTAAACATTTTCCACCGATTCGCGAGTTTCGGTAAGGAAACTTTCTGATGGCTTTTCAAACAAGCTGTATTCCAATGCGTTGGCGTGTGTAGTTACTTGTTCGGCATTAATTCCCCAGCTTTCAGCTAATTTGCTCACGTTTGGAACTGTGCCAAAAACTCCGATAGACCCCGTAATAGTACCTTCTTCGGCAAAAATTCGGTCGGCATTACAAGCGATATAATATCCGCCTGATGCGGCATAATTTCCCATCGAAACGTACACTTTTTTGCGTTTGCGTGTAACTTCTATTTCTCTGTGAATCAATTCAGAAGCCAATGCACTTCCGCCTGGTGAATTCACACGTAACACAATGGCTTTCACATTTTTATCATCAACAGCTTTTCGCAATGATTTGATGATGGTTTCATCGCCCACAATGCCTGCGCTGCCACTGCCATACATAATTTCTCCTTCGGCGTAAATCACAGCAATTTTATCCTTTGATTGGTTTTTACCAGCTTTGGTAGAAACACTTTCTGCATAATCTTCTATATTTATGAAATTCACATCTTTAATTTCTTTTTTGCCTGTTTTTTCGCACAGAATTTGGTCAAATTCGTCTTTGAAAAGTACGCCATCAATCAATTTGTTTTCCAATGCTAATTGAGGGGTTCGAGCCAAAAGATTCGTGGCTATTTCATTGATTTTTTCTACTGAAATATTTCTGCTCTTTGAAATATCACTTGCGATGATGTTCCACATTGAATTAAGTAACTCGCTGATTTGCAAACGATTTTCTTCGCTCATTTTATTGTCAAGAAAAGGTTCTACGGCGCTTTTGTATTTTCCGTGACGGATAACTTCCATCGTAACTCCTGTTTTTTCTTGAATATCTTTGAAAAACAACACTTCCGAAGCCAAGCCTCTGAAAGTCATTCCTCCCAAAGGGCTTACGTAAATTTTGTCGGCTACGGTTTGCAAATAATAATCCGATTGCGGAATGATGTCATTATATGCTAAAACGAATTTTCCGGAAGTTTTAAAATCTTCCAAAGCTGCACGCAACTCTTGAATGAAAGCCAAACCTTGTAAATTTCCGTTACTTTTAAGCGAAATACCTTTTATTTTATCATCGGTTTTGGCATATTTAATGGCTTTCAGTACGGAATTTAGCCCGTTAAATTCTTCCATTGTGTAGTCAAAATCTTCAAAATAAACTCGCTCACCATAATCTTTTAGCGGTGTTTTAAATTCCAATTCTAAAACAGAATCGTCTTTTACGGTGATGTTTGTGTCCGAAGCCCCTAACGAAGCACTTACGACCGAAATCATAATAAGAAACAACACAAATAAAATCCCCAAAGAGATAAAAAAGCCTAAAATGGCAGCCAAAACATTCTTTAAAAAGTTCATATACAATCCTCTTGATATTCAACAATGCGCAAATATAATTTTTTTCTGTCAAAAATTGCTTTATCTAAACAAAAACTTAATCAAATCCTTTTTACCCGCTGTGGTGAATATTGATTCTTAATACCATTTTTTAGTAAAACAAAAAAGCTGGAAAATCATTTATTTCCAGCTTTAAAAATATATTCTCTAAATAAAATCTGTTTTTACTTAATAATTTCCGAAATTGGAATTTTCTGGAAAATCAAATCGCCTGCGCCTTCATACAAAATTCCGATATATTTGTTCTCAATGAGCGACATACACGAATAACCAAAATTTCCGTCAGAATAAAGTTTTAGGTGTTTGAATTTATCCCACGTGTTTCCATCATCATCACTTGTTTTGATGGTGATATTCACTCGGTTATTAGCATCGGCAGGATTTGAGAAAAACAAATATTGCTTGCCTTTGTCGTCGGTGTAGGAAATAATGCTTGCCATACAATTGGGTTCTACCAGAGCCTTACGTGACGTAGGGTGTTCTGTCCACGTTTTTCCGAAATCTTTGGTAATGGCAACCGAACGACCATAAAGATTATCCTTATTATCACGATTGCGGTCATCACGCATATTGAGCATTATCGAACCATCAGAAAGTTGCACTACTTGTGCCTCTGTGGTGTGTGATTTTGCTCCCGTACCTACGTGCCACGTTTTTCCCTTATCTGCACTATAAATGAGTGTAGAATGAGGCACTTGTTGTTCGTCTTTGTATTGAGCTGCAAACATAATTTTCCCGTCTTTGAGCGTAATGCCTCTTCCAGGACCATTAAAGAAAAGATACCATTTAGGGTCTTTGGTTTGCTCTGTAATGTTGATTAGTTCACTCCACGTTACGCCATCGTCTTCACTTTTGGTGAGCATCAACTGCCCCGTTTCGTTGGGTGTCATTCCTGGCTGAGAAGCCCACCACGCCATCTTGTCTTTGCTATGACCGTGTAACCACAATGCAGCAACCCAAATGGTGTTATTCGTTTTATCAACAAGCACAGCGGGGTCCCCAATACCATTGAGTTGGTTTGAAAGTCCGCCCCACTCGCCTAAATCCATTACGCGTTTCATTGGCTCCCACGTTTGTCCGCCATCGGTACTTCGGCTCATACCTACGTCCACATCTTCTTGCAAATCTTTACAATTATTGTAGCGATTATCATACACAGCGATGAGCGTTCCTTTGTTGGTAGTTGCTAAACCGGGAATTCGGTAGCACTCTGAACCATCTTGTTTTTTAGCGCGGAGTGTAGTTCCGAATCGTTGTGCCGGATTTTTTACAGATTGAGTTCTTATTTTTCCTACTTTTGAAGCTATTTCTACCTCATTTACTTTTATTTTATTCAAAAGGTTCGGTTTTTCGGTGGTCTTTGCTAAAATCCATACATACAGTGGTGCATTTTTAGTTGTATAATCACCAGAAATTTTTATTTTTGAACCTATTTGCTGTGTAGTTCCGAACAAAACAGCTTCTTTTTGAGAATCCGTTTCACTCAAATACACTGAAACCTCGCTCAAATCAAGCGATTTTAATTCCGATTCGAGTTTCAAACTCACTTCCGCCAAAGGAATTGGTTTGGTAGAAGTTATTTTAGCCTTCACCAAAACGTTGTCTCGCAATGTTAACAGTGGCATTTCAGGCTGTGAAGCTTCAATGGTTGCTAAATCAATGGTTGAAGTTGATTTACAAGATGTTAATATAGCAGTCGCTACAATCAAAATGGTTAAAATGTAATGTTTCATTGGTTATTTTTATTTATTAGTAAATTAGTGATTAGCAATTAGTGGTCAGCGATTAGCAACAAGTGATTAGTTTTCCCTAATTACTGACTACTAACTACTAATCACTAATCACTGATGGTCAATTACTTAAATCGCTTCTATCTTTTCAAAAGTTTTCCAACATTGGAACATAGCGCGTGGCACGTGGAAACAGCCTTTCCATTTTCCACCTTTGAGTGTCAACAGAGGTTTTCCTTCGCGATTGAGATAACCAAACCACTCGCCATTTTCAGGGTCAGAGAAATGCGTCCAAGCGTAGGCGTGTACTTTCTCGTACCATTTCCATATTTCAGGATTTTGGGTGTGTAAGTAGGATTTTGACAAAGCTACCAACGTTTCTAAATGTACCCACCATAATTTTTGGTCCCATTCCAACTGCTGAGGCGGATTTCCTTTGGCGTCCATAAAATAAAATATTCCACCGTGAGTTTCGTCCCAACTGTAACTTAATATATTAAGAATCACCTGTGTAGCTTTTTCAATAAGTGCTTTGTCATTGCGACGAACAGCGATATCAATCATAAACCACATCGCTTCAATGCCGTGCCCTGGGTTGAGTAATCGTCCGTTAAAACTGTCTTCTTTGCTTCCGTCAGGACGCACATTTTCAAAAATAATTCCCGTTTCGGCATCTAAAAAGACGTTCATAACCTCATTGATGCTATAATCAATGGTTCGGTTAATTTCTTCTTCGGAAAGCACACTGTCAAGCTCTAAAACTAAATTTGACAAAATCATCGGAAGTGAAAAACCTTTTAACGGACGTACGCCTGTTGTTTTTTCGTATTTTCCTTTTGGATTGTTTTGCTTTTTCAAAATGTTGTGGTAGGTATCGACTGCTAACTTTTTGTAAGTTTCATCGCCCGAAGCCTTCGCATATTGGCTGAACGCCATCGTTGCGAAACAATCAGAAAAAATGTTGTAGGGCTGCACCAAAGGCTTTCCGTCACGAGTTACGGCAAAATAAAAGTTTCCGTCGGCGTCCATAGCATATTTTCGCAAAAACTCCACGCCCGATTTTGAAATTTCAAGCCATTTCGGATTTTGTTCTACTTGGTTGTAAAGCACGGCAAACATCCACGCTTGTCGCCCTTGTAACCATATAAACTTGTCAGTATCAAACACTTTTCCTTTTTGGTCAAGACAAGTAAAATAGCCTCCAAACTCGCTGTCCAACGAATGTTTTTCCCAAAAAGGAATCACATCTTCCAATAATGTTTTTTTGTAAAGTTCACTGTTTTTCATCTTATATTTTGGTTTAAAAAGTGTGAATAAATAGATTTTTTCATTAATTTTCTTGCTTCTTTTTTCAAAAGGCATTATTTTAGCGCCCCTTATTATCACAAATAATTAACAAAACCAACTACTATTCACGCAGGCAAAAATAGAGAAAAAAGTTGAAAAATTATGTATTTTCTTTATTCTCCTGATATTTTATTTAATTTTTTTTAATAGCAGATTATGGAAATTAATAAAATTCAACCCATTGAAAATTTTACATTAGCTGACCGCATTGAACAACGCATTGTTGAGCACATCAAAGAAAATAATCTAAAACCGGGCGATGCCTTGCCAAAAGAAATTCAGCTGGCAGAATGGTTGGGTGTTAGTCGTACGGCGGTTCGTGAAGCAATGATGCGTTTGCGTACTTTGGGGTTGATAGAATCCAAAAAACATCGGGGAATGGTACTGAAAGAACCCGATTTGATTAATAGCATCGAACGAATTTTAAATCCAAAAATGCTTGATGAACAAACACTTAAAGATTTGTTTGAATTTCGATTGATGTTTGAAATGGGATTGGCTGATTTTATTTTTGCACGAAAAACAGAAAAACAAGTACACGATTTAGAAGAAATTGCTAAAAAATCACAATACGAGTATGTTGATAACTCTTTTTCGTTAGAAGATGAGTTTGCTTTTCACAGCGCGCTCTACAAAATGGCAGGAAATGAAACTTTGTATCGACTTCATAACTTATTGCTACCTGTTTTTCAATATGTTCACGATTTACAAGAAAAAGAAACTAACTCCTTATTAAACGGAAATTTGCAAGAACATATAGTTACTCACATCGACTTGGTGGAAGAACTCAAAAATGGCACAGCAGAATCTTTCCGTACGGCAATGCGTCAACATTTGAATCCACATTTCAAAAGATTAAATAAATCTTAAAAGCTCCGTACAGCATCAAAATCAACACACATAGCCTATGAAAACTCATCTTTTTATATTGTTATTTTTCGTAAACTATGCTGGTGTGTTTGCTCAACAATTCACCATCATAGGGAAGGTTTACGACAAAGCCAATAACAATCCGTTAGAAGCAGCTACGGTGTTTGTAAAATCTGTAAAAGATTCGTCATTAGTGAATTATACCATTTCGGACAACAAAGGAGTGTTCAATTTAAAGGGGCGTACGCAGGACAAACAGTTGGATTTATTCATTACGCACGTGGGACATAGTCCCTACAAAAAACGCATCAACACACCCGAAAAAACACTCGATTTAGGAACAATCATAATGGAAATGCAAGCGCAAGAATTAGAAGGCGTTACAGTCTCCTCCGATGCCATTCCTGTCACCATAAAAAAAGATACATTAGAGTTCAATGCTGACGCTTTCAAATTGCGTCCCGATGCCACTGTGGAAGAGTTGTTAAAAAACTTGCCTGGTGTAGAGGTGGATTCACAAGGAAATATCACCGTTAACGGCGTCCCCGTAAACGAAATATTAGTGAATGGGAAGCCTTTTTTTAGCGACCCAAAAATCGCTACGAAAAATTTAACGAAAGACATCGTCAAAAAAGTTCAGGTGAGCGATACCAAAACCAAAGAACAGAAATTCACCAAAGAAGAAGGCGATTCCAATAATAAATCGATAAACATCGTCCTCAAAGAAGACAAGAATAAGGGATATTTCGGGCGAATAACGGCGGGCTATGGCACCAAAGACCGCTACGAACTCAACGGAATTGCGAATTATTTCAAAAATAAAACACGTGTTTCGTTGCTTGGAAGTTCCAACAACATCAACTCTTCGGGATTTGAATTTGATGAAGTATATGGAATGATGGGACGCTCCGGAGGCGGAAGCGTTACTGTCAGCGGAAGTAGCTTTTCAATTGGCAATCTGAATTTTGGAAGCAGTGGCGATGGATTAAACCGCTCAGACGTTGCTGGGATTAGCTATGTTGATGAATACGGAAAAGAAATGGAAATGGACGGAAATTACTTTTACACTCATTCTGAAAATGAGAGCTATACACGCAGTGAACGCGAAACCACACTGCCTGACCGTCACTATTTTTCAAACAGCGAGCGTTGGGGAAATTCGTGGGGTGACGCACATTCCGTGAACACAGAATTGGAATATAAAATTGATACATTGACCCGAATTACGATTCGCCCACAATTCTCATCAAGCCGTTCCAATAGCGGAAGTAGCAGCCTTGAAGAGTCACTTGACAGCGACCACAATTTGGTGAACCGAAGCAAATCAAACAATGAATCGCATAGTTTGCAAAATAATTTTTCAAATCGAGTTTCACTAAACCGACGCTTCAAAGAACGTGGTTTTTGGGGAATTCAGTTTAGCAATAATAACAGTCGTAGTGAAAGAGACCAACAAATCAACAACATTCGTGAAATTTTTGGAACTACGCCTTCAACAGAAATTCGCGACCAGCAACAACGAGCAGAAAACCGAAGTGATAACTATGCTTTTGGCGGAAACATACGCTATCCGCTATCGAAAACATTCTCATTAGAAGCACGTTACAACTTTTCAAAAACAGACATACGCAATGACGTACGCACCTATGATGCTGACGCAAATGGCAACTACGTGAACTTTAACACACCGCTAAGTTCGGATTTTTTAACCGAAAATTCACAACAACGTGCCTCTGCGGGTTTTGCCCTGAATACAAGTAAGATACGTTGGTCAGCAAGCGGAGGAGTTATCCTGAATCGCCTTCAAAATGACGATTTTTTACGTAATATGAGTTTAGACCGTCAGTTTAGTAATCCGCTGTTGCAATCTAACTTATACTATGAATTTAAAAAAGGAATGTATGTGCAGTTAAACTATAACACCAACACCCACATTCCGTCTGTGAGCCAATTGCAACCTATTGACAATGTGAAAAATCCGTTGCATACGTACACAGGAAATCCAGACTTAAAACCTGCCTTTTCTAACAGTTTTTATTTGAATTTCAACAACTTCAATTGGGAAACACGCTCTGGCTATTTCGTGTGGGCACATACCGAATTTCAAAGCGACAAAATAACATCTATCACCCTAACAAACAGCGATTTAACCCGAAGAACAACCTACACAAACATTGATGGCGACTTTTCAGCACGCGGAGGTGTAAACTTCAACAAGTCACATAAAATTGAGAAAAACACCATTCGCTACGGATTGTATGTTGGTGGAGGTATTAGTAAAAACAACGCATTTAGCAACGGAGTTCGTTACGCTTTGACAAACTATTCAGCCAGCATAACACCTAATTTTGGGTATAATTATGATGAAAAAATCGACTTAGAATTGAGGTATTCCCCAAGTTACCGTCAAGCAAAATATAACTTAAACACATTTCAAAATCAAGAATATACCTCCCACGAAACTTCTTTTAAGTTAACTACTTTTGTTCCTAAAAATGTGGTTTTTGGCAGTGATTTCTCATATTCTTACTTACCCTATATGGGTGAAGGTTTCCGAAAAGGATATATGTACTGGAATATGAGTTTGGGTTATAAATTTTTGGAAGACAGAGCCACACTTCAGCTCAAAGCCTTCGATTTGCTAAATCAAACCGTTGATGCGTGGCGTACCATCACCGAAGATTATGTGCAAGACTCACAAAAATTGATGCTTAAACAGTATTTTATGCTCAGTTTTTCATATAAGTTGAATAAAGTTGGAGGAGGCACCCCACCACAAGGCAGAAATCGAGGTCGGATAATGCGAATGTAATAACTAATTAAGGAATAGAAAAGTGAAACTAAAAAAGAGCAAACTCATATCAGGCAAAAACATACAAATTTCGGGTTCAAAATCTGAAACCAATCGGGCGTTGCTTCTGCAAGCGATTTTCCCAAACATAAACATCATAAACGACTCCAATTCAGATGATTCAGAAGTGATGACAAAAGCCTTAGCACAAGGGCAAGGAACGATAGACATTCATCACGCAGGCACAGCAATGCGCTTTCTGACAGCATTTTTTGCCTCACAAAACGGAAAGGAAGTAATTTTGACAGGTTCAACACGAATGAAAGAACGCCCTATTCACATTCTGGTGGAGGCTTTGCAAAAGCTCGGCGCTGAGATTTCATATCTTGAAAATGAAGGGTTTCCGCCACTATACATCAAAGGCAAAGAGTGGATTGCAAACGAAGTGGAAATTTCTGCCAATGTTAGCAGTCAGTATATTTCGGCTTTGATGTTGGTCGCTCCATCACTACCAAACGGACTGACAATCCGCCT
This sequence comes from Capnocytophaga sp., assembly GCA_041819925.1. Classification (GTDB taxonomy): domain Bacteria; phylum Bacteroidota; class Bacteroidia; order Flavobacteriales; family Flavobacteriaceae; genus Capnocytophaga. The sequence continues at coordinate 14,078 of JBGYFE010000014.1, read as the reverse complement.
GTTGGGTGAAATCACATCGACACCTTATATAAATATGACAGTGGCGTTGCTCTCCGAAATTGGTGTAGAGGCTTCCTTTGAGGGGAACACAGTATGTGTGTGTCCGTTGCGAAACGTTCCGCCTACTGAAATCATCATCGAATCGGATTGGTCGTCGGCTTCCTATTGGTATTCTTTCATAGCTTTATCAGAAATCGGCACACGCATCACTTTGGGAAGCTACAAAAAAAATAGTTTGCAAGGAGACCGTATTTTAGCAGATATATACACTTTTTTTGGTGTAAGAACTACTTTTCTCGCACACGAAATTGTACTTGAAAAAGAATCTTTTCCGCAATCAAATAATTATGTGTGCAATTTGCAAAATGCTCCTGATATAGCCCAAACCATTGCCGTTACTTGCTTCGGATTGGGAATCGCTTGTGAACTTACGGGATTACACACCCTTAAAATCAAAGAAACCGACCGTTTGGAAGCTCTCAAAACAGAATTGAGCAAATTAGGTGCAACTGTTGAAGTGACAGATAAATCTTTGCACTTGAAAAGTAGTCCAACGATTCATTCAGGTGTTGCCATAGATACCTACAATGACCACCGAATGGCAATGGCTTTCGCTCCGTTAATGCTTAAAACTGACCTTATTATCAACGATAGTGATGTAGTTTCAAAATCATACCCTAATTTTTGGAAAGATATTTTTAATGTAATCAATTAAAAATCAAATATTTAAAAATAAAAAAAATGAAAAAGCCTAAAAATGAGCAGGTGAAAATAAAAAAATATAGCTAACCTTATGTTTTTTAAATAATTAATTCGTATATTTGCGCTCTGAATTTTATCAACATTAATTAATATTTAAAAAGAAATATAAAATGACAAAAGCAGAAATTGTATCAAAGATCGCTGATAAGTTAGGTCTTGATAAAAATGACGTTCAAGCAACCGTTGAAAATTTTATGGATGAGGTAAAAAACTCATTAGAAGCTGGTAACAATGTTTATTTGAGAGGTTTCGGTAGTTTTATCATCAAAACAAGAGCTGAGAAAACAGGACGTAACATTTCTAAAAACACTACATTAAAAATTCCTGCACACAACATTCCTGCATTTAAGCCTGCAAAAGTGTTTGTTGACGGAGTGAAAGCAAAGGTGAAAGTGAAATCAAGCAAAAAAAAATAATTAAAAAATAATAGCTATGCCAAGCGGAAAAAAAAGAAAAAGACATAAAATAGCAACTCACAAACGTAAAAAAAGATCAAGAGCTAATCGTCACAAAAAGAAAAAGTAGTTTTTAACTACTTTTTCTTCTTATAAGAAAAACGTTCTTTGAAATGTCGATGCAAGTAGATTCTTAGGCATTGACAATAATAATGTTTAACAAAAAATCCAAAAAGAGTGAATAAAGAATTAATCATTCGTTCCGGTTCCTCTTATGTCGATTTTGCTTTATTGAAAGACGGAAGATTGGTGGAACTTCACAAAGAGGAAGATTCCAACGGGTTGGGCGTAGGCGATATTATGCTTGCCAAAATACGCAAACCCATTCAAGGTTTGAATGCTGCTTTCGTAGATGTGGGGCACGAGAAAGATGCTTTTTTGCATTACCACGATTTAGGTCCTCAACTATTATCTCTTTTGAAATTCGTCAAACAAGTAATTTCAGGCAAACTGAAAGATTATTCATTGAAAGACTTTCAGTTAGAACCTGACATTAACAAAGACGGAGGTGTTTCAGAAGTGTTGAAAGCAGGGCAACCGATTTTGGTTCAAATTGTGAAAGAACCTATTTCTACCAAAGGTCCTCGCATCAGTTCTGAACTTTCTATCGCTGGGCGATATTTGGTGCTTGTGCCTTTTTCAGACCGAATTTCCATCTCTCAAAAAATTGAAAGCAAAGCCGAAAAAGAAAGACTTCGACGACTTCTGCAAAGCATAAAACCCAAAGGGTTCGGCGTTATTGTACGCACGGTGGCAGAAGGCAAAAAAGTAGCAGAACTGGATAAAGATTTGCAAGGCTTATTCGAGCGTTGGATTTTGATGTGCAAAAAGATACACAAAGCAGTTTTTCCTTCAAAAGTAATGAGCGAAATCAACCGAACGGGAGCTATTCTGCGCGATATGTTCAATGATTCGTTCACGGGCATTCACGTAGATAATGATTTGCTTTATGAACAGATTGTGAAATATGTTCAAGATATAGCCCCAGGAAAGGAAAACATCGTAAAACATTACCGCTCTTCAATTCCTATTTTTGAAAAATTTCATATTGAGCGGCAGATAAAAACGGCTTTTGGTCGCACTGTTTCAATGAGTAAAGGAGCTTATTTAGTCATCGAGCACACTGAGGCTCTGCACGTTATTGATGTAAATAGCGGAAATCATTCAAATAAGGCGAATAACCAAGAGTCAACGGCTTTGTCCGTAAATTTGATAGCGGCAACCGAAATTGCAAGGCAGTTACGTTTACGAGATATGGGCGGAATTATTGTGGTTGACTTCATTGATATGTCAAACACTGATAATCGTCGCGTTCTCTTTGACCATCTTCGCAAAGAAATGGAGGAAGACCGAGCCAAACACAAAGTGCTCCCTCCGAGTAAATTCGGGTTGATTCAAATCACACGCCAACGTGTTCGTCAAGAAGTTAACATCAAAACCAAAGAAGAAAATCCAAGCAAAGAAGGTGAAATTGAAGCACCTATCGTTCTGATTGATAAAATCAATACAGAACTTGAAGGCATTATTAGAGAGGGGACTTACAAAGGAAGGATTGTGCTAAATGCTCACCCCTTTGTTGCTGCATACATCACCCACAAATGGATGTCTATACGCTTAAAATGGTTTTTTAAATACAAACGATGGGTTCAAGTGATGCCCCGTGATGCGTATTCATATTTGGAATACCGATTTAAAACCAGAGCTGGAACACCTCTTTAAAGAAAGAATAAGGGCTTTGCAAGAATTTGCAGAGCCTTTTTGTTTTTAATCCGTGGGGGAAGCTCAGATATTTGATTCAAAAAACTCAATCTTCTCCAAAAAATATAATCAAACCACTTAAAATTTGTGTTTTTTGGGTTTTGTTTTTACTTTTGTGGAAATTTTAGCCAATAAAAACATCAAATAACAATCAAATAAATACGTATGAACACAAAACAGTTTTTAGTTATTTTCTTTTTGTTTGGGTTAAGTGTCGTCAATGCCCAATCGTTTCGTTTTGGCGGAAAAATAGGCTACGTGAACTCATTTTTAACGTTAGAGGATTTTGGTGGAAAAATGTCTTCCAAAGCAAAATCAAATGCTTATTTAGGGGTTCAGGGCGAGTACTTTTTTAACAAATACATTGCCGCACAAGCCGAAATTACTATCGCAGGTCTTGGCGGACAAAAAGTGATTACAAGTGTTGAAACCGAAGGAAAAACCTTTGAAGGAGCGATGGATTTGCACCTGGCTACTTGCAATTTTCCGATAGGTTTTAAAATATATCCGGCAAGGCGATTTGCAGTGCTTGGAGGTTTAGGATTGGGAATCATCAGTCAGGCTATCACCGAAGCAGAAGGACAAAAAATTAAACTTACAAATATTAAAACAGGGAATCACGCTTTATTTTTTGGAGGTGAGTACCGTTTTGTAAAGAATTTTTTCGTAGAAATGCGCTATAACATAGGCATAAGCAATATCAACACAGCATTACCTATCATTCACAGCAATTACCTTCAAATAGGTATAGGACATTTTTTCAAAAGTCTGTAAAAACTACTCTAAGAAATCTTTGTTACCGTCTTAATTGGAGTTTTGAACTTTAATAAAGAGGGTAAAAACCAAAGCAGCAATGCTAAAAGCTCCGATGTTCGAGCTAAAAGCTCCGATGTTGAAGCAAAAAGCTCCGATGTCGAAGCTAAAAGCTCCGATGTTCGAGCTAAAAGCTCCGATGTTGAAGCTAAAAGCTCCGATGTTGAAGCTAAAAGCTCCGATGTTGAAGCTAAAAGCTCCGATGTCCAAGCTAAAAGCTCCGATGTCCAAGCTAAAAGCTCCGATGTCCAAGCTAAAAGCTCCGATGTCCAAGCTAAAAGCTCCGATGTCGAAGCTAAAAGCTCCGATGTCGAAGCTAAAAGCTAAATTTTAGTGTAATTTAGGAACAATATCCTATCAAAAAATAAATAAATACACCATATTATATACGAAATGAAAAATTTAATCGTCTTCATTCTTTTTTTGAGTTTCTCTTTTTGTGCTGAAACGTATTCTCAAAAAAAATATACCCTCAGTGGGGTCGTTTCTGATGCCACAAGCGGAGAAAAACTCTTGGGTGTTAACTTCATTATTAAAAATTTACAAACAGGAACTACCACAAATGAATATGGTTTTTACTCCATTACGCTTCCCGAAGGAAATTATTTAGTTTCAGTGGAATATATCGGATTTGGAAAAGTGCAAGAACGCATTTCGCTTGACCGAAACATACGTCGTGATTACAAACTTTCGCCTGAAACGTTGGAGCTTGATGGTGTGGAAGTCGCTGCCAATGCTTCTCAAAAGGTTGATGTGCGCAAACCTGAAATGAGTACGGTTTCTGTGCCGATTTCCACTGTTAAGAAACTGCCCGTGCTGGTGGGAGAGGTGGATATTATCAAAACGCTTTTGCAACTCCCTGGTGTGAGCAACGCTGGCGAGGCTTCTTCTGGGTTCAATGTGCGTGGAGGAGCGGCTGACCAAAATTTAGTACTTTTGGACGAAGCTACCATCTTCAACGCCTCACATTTGTTTGGCTTTTTGAGTGTTTTTAATGCCGATGCCGTACGTGATATGAAGCTCTACAAAGGAGGCATTCCGGCGCGTTATGGCGGAAGAACCTCTTCTGTATTAGATATTTACCAAAAAGATGGCAATCGCAACAATCACAAAGTTTCGGGGGGCATCGGTGTGCTTTCATCGCGCCTGCTTGCCGAAGGACCTATTGTGAAGGACAAAAGTTCGTTTCTCATCGGAGGAAGAGCCTCTTATGCCCACCTTTTTTTGAAGCTGACCGACAATAAAAACAGCGCTTACTTCTATGACCTAAACACCAAACTATCTTATCAACTCAATCCCAACAACACGCTTTACCTTTCGGGCTATTTTGGGCGCGATTTCTTTGATTTGAACCAAAATCTGTTCAATGTTTACGGAAATGCGCTATTTAATTTACGATGGAATCATATTTTTAGCGACCGTCTTTTCTCAAATATGTCGGTTATTTTCAGTGATTATTACTACGGCTTTCGCTTTAACCTCATTGGTTTTCAATGGGATTCGGGCATTCAGAACTTTAACCTAAAATACGACTTTAAGCACTATCTTTCTGAAAAAATAAAGCTCTCTTACGGAATGCAAAGCATCGGCTATCGGTTTGTGCCAGGTGAACTTTCGCCCACATCAAGCGATTCTTTCATCAAAGAACGTCATTTGCCGAACAAATATGCGCTTGAAACGAGCTTTTACATAGATTCGGAACATAATATCACGCCTAAATTAAGCCTTTCTTACGGATTGCGATTAAATTCGTTTTATCATTTAGGAAAGCGAGATATGAATCTTTATAAAAATGATGAAGCAGTGATTTTCAATGCGCAACGGCTTATTTATCAAAAAGCAACGCCTATTGGTACGCAGCATTACCACAGCGGAAAAATCATTGATTTGTTCACGCACCTTGAACCGCGTCTAACAATGGCTTATGCTTGGAACGAAAATCATTCATTGAAGGCAAGTTATGGCAGGAATGCGCAGTATTTACACTTGATTTCCAACACTTCCTCCCCTACTCCATTAGATGTTTGGGCGCCAAGCGACCGTTTTTTGAAGCCACAAATAGGCAATCAGGTGGCATTGGGTTATGCAGGTAACTTTTTGGAAAATCAATATAGCGTAGAGGTTGAAACATACTATAAAACCACCCAAAATCGGTTGGATTACATTGACGGAGCTGACCTTATCGCCAATGAAGCTATTGAGCAGGTGGTTCTCAGCGGGCATAGCCGTGCTTATGGTTTGGAGTTTTTACTGCGAAAGAACACGGGCAGGCTCACAGGTTGGATAGCCTACACACTTTCAAAGTCAGAGCAGCAAACAAAAGGGCGAACGCCACAAGAAACAGGAATTAATAACGGTCAGTGGTACAACACGCCCTACGACAAACCGCACGACCTTTCTGTAACAGCAACCTATGCACTAAATCCGAAATGGACTTTTGGTGCGGTGTTTAGTTTGCAAACAGGACTTCCAGCCAATTATCCCGTAGGTTCGTATGACTATTTAGGAAACACGATATTGAATTACAGCAAGCGCAACGAGTACCGATTGCCAACGTATCACCGTTTGGATATTTCAGCAACCTATACGCCACAGAAGCAAAACAAGCGATGGAAAAGCGAATGGGTGTTTGGAGTGTACAATCTTTACAATCGTAAGAACGCCGTTTCTGTTTCATTCCGAAAAAACACTGTTGAGCAGAAAAATGAAGCCGTTAAACTTTCTATTTTCGGAATTATTCCGAGCATAACCTATAATTTTACGTTTTGATTATGAAAAAATTTATCAGCATATTTGTTTTTATTTCCGCTTTATGCACTTCGTGTGAAGAGGTCATTGATTTAAAATTAGACTCGCAAGAACAACAGCTTGTGATTGATGCCCGAATTGATTGGAAAAAAGGAGAAAGCAAAGCCTTTCCTATCGTGCATTTGAGCCATACGCGCGATTATTACAGCAACCTACCTTCACAGAAAGTTAGCGGAGCTTTAATAACCATCACCACCAACGACGGAAGCGTATATCCGTTAGAAGAAATCACAACCAACGACATTACCACCAACATTCAAGGTTTTTATTTAGATATTCCCTTTGGCGAAGGCGGAAGTTTTTATATTTATAAAGGTGATTTTTATCCAGCTTTGGGACAAGAGTATTTTTTAACCATTACTTATCAAAATGAAACCTACACCTCAAAAGCACAAATGCAACAAACATCTGAAATAGACAAAGATCGCGTTGAACAACGCAACAACGGAGGCATTTTTGGCAATAAGAAAGAAATAAAATTCTTTTTCGATGGTTTTGAGGGAGAAACCAATGATTATATGGTGAAAATGAATATTCGTAACAAAACGGAATATTTTACGTTAGATGATAGCTTTCTGGCAAGCAAAAAATTCTTTTTTATCACTGACGGATTGGGTGAAGATTTAGAGATGGGCGATACTATAAACGTAAGTCTTTATCGAATTTCTTCGGAATACGCTCAAATTGTGAAGCTGTTGCTCAATGCTTCGGCGGGCGATGACGATGGAGGCAGGCGTCCCTCTTACACTATTCCCTCACGGGTTTTCGGAAACATTGTTCATACAACTAATCCGGAGAAAAATCCACTTGGAGCTTTCCGCGTAACACAATACACCCAAACCAAGTATGTTGTTGAACAGTAATTTTTTGAAATACTCGAAATGAAAATAGCTATCGTCATACTCAATTGGAATGGAAAAGCGCTTTTAGAAAAGTTTTTGCCTTCGGTGCTTCGTTTTTCACCCCAAACAGACGTTTATGTAGCAGATAATGCCTCAACAGACGGCTCAATTGATGCCGTAAGAATCGGTTTTCCTGACATAAAAATCATTGAGCTTCCTTTCAATGGCGGATATGCACGTGGGTATAACGCTGCTTTGCAACAAATTACGGCAGATGTGTACTGCTTGCTCAATTCAGATGTTGAAGTAACTGAAAATTGGCTTGAAGGCATTGAGCAATTATTTAAAAATCCCGACATCGGAGCTATTCAGCCCAAAATTTTGGATTATAACAACCACAAAAAGTTTGAATATGCGGGTGCTGCGGGTGGTTTTATCGATAAGTATGGTTTTCCGTTCTGTCGCGGACGTATTTTTGACATCATTGAAGACGACAAAGGGCAATACGACTCTCAAACGGACATTTTTTGGGCTTCGGGGGCGTGTTTATTCATTCGCTCAGAGGTTTTTCATCAATTAAACGGCTTCGATGAGGATTTTTTTGCCCATCAGGAAGAAATAGACCTCTGTTGGCGCATTCATCACTTGGGAAAGCGCATTGTTTTTTGCCCTGAAAGTGTTGTTTATCACGTTGGCGGAGCTACTTTACCCACCAACAACCCCAAAAAAACGTATTTGAATTTCAGAAATGGCCTGTTTATGCTTCTGAAAAACCTTCCTTCAAAAGGAATGTACGGCATTCTATTTACAAGAATGGTGCTCGATGGCATAGCAGGCATTCGGTTTGCTTTGCAAGGGAAAATCAAATTTACGTGGGCAATCATCAGAGCTCATTTTAGTTTTTATCGCTATTTTTTCAGGTTCAAAAAGAAACGTTTAAAAACTTCTTCTTCCTTTTATTACCACATAAAATCTATTGTGTGGGCGCATTTTGTTAAAAATAAAACATTTTTCAACGAGCTTTATTAAAAAAGATTTAGTAACTTTGCGCTTTAACCATTTTAAATAAACATATTAGAGATGAGAAAGATTTTTATTGTTGTTTCATTGGTTGGTTTTTTAGCAACTTCTTGTGTTTCCAATAAGAAATACAATGAATTAGCAGAGAAGCACAAACAAACCGAAGATTTGCTGAATACCGCAACAGTGAAATTGAATGCTTGCTTGAAAGATTATGAAAGTTTACAGTATCAAGTTTCAAGCCTTAAAAACCAAAATGATTTGCTGAAAGAAAATAACCAACAGCTTATCAATAACGTGGGCAACCTAACAACTTTAACCCAAAAAGGAGCTGAAAACCTTGAAAAGTCATTAGAAAGCCTTCGTGAAAAAGATTTAACTATCAGAAACTTACGAGATGCTGTAACGCGCCGTGATTCTATCAACTTGGCGCTGGTGCAAAGCCTCAAAGGTGCTATCGGAAATTTGGACGACCAAGATATTGAAATCAAAGTTGAAAAAGGCGTTGTGTTTGTGAACATTTCTGATAAATTGCTTTTCAGTAGCGGAAGTTATGCCGTTACCAGCCGTGCCAAAGAGGTATTAGGAAAAGTGGCTACTGTGGTGAAAAACAAACCCGATTTTGAATTTATGGTGGAAGGACACACAGATAACGTTCCGTTTAAAGCAAATAGCTCCATTAAAGACAATTGGGATTTGAGTGTGCTTCGAGCTACTGCCGTTGTTCGCATTCTGCAAAATGATTTTGGAGTAACTCCATCTCGTATGACTGCCGCAGGACGCAGTGAGTATGTGCCCGTAACGAGCAATGCCACCAAAGAAGGCAAAGCCCAAAACCGCAGAACGCGCATTGTGGTGCTTCCGAAGTTAGACCAGTTCTACAATATGATTGAAGAAGGAATGAAAGACCCTGCAATCAATAAATAGTTCAAGCAAAGCATAAACAAAAAGGCGATTCAACATTTTGAATCGCCTTTTTATTTTTCTGAAAAATGCGGTAAATCTTTCAAAAAAACGTACTTATTATTTTGATAATCCATTTGACAAAAATAGTGTTGTAATCCGTTGGTAACCATCAAAAACTGTGATTTCAACACCAAATTATAACGAGCTACTTGGTCAAAGACATCTTGTGTGATAGGTATGGTAGGAGCTTTACATTCTACTACTAAAAACACCTCCCCCGACTTTGAAAAAACAACAACGTCATAGCGTTTCGTTAGCCTGTTGATGGTTAATTCCTTTTCTACGTTTATTAATGATTTCGGGAAGTTCCTTTCCTCTATCAAAAAGCGTACAACGTGCTGCCGAACCCATTCCTCTGGTTGCAACATCACGAACTTCTTACGAATTTCATCAAATATAAACACTTTATTATCTACCTTTTTCAACCGAAACGAATATGTTTCAAAATTCAATTTTTCCATAAAGCAAAGGTACAAATTCTAAAAAATGCAAAAAATCTGTTTTTCCGAAAAATTTAAAGTTTATTTGCGTTAATCCACATAATTGTATCTTACAAAAACAAAAAACAGCATAACTCCGAAGAATTACACTGTTTTTCTTATTAGTATCACATCTCTCGTTATTCTAATCCAAAGATAGTTCTAAAAACGTGTTTTACCTTTCTGGAAAAATAAGAAAAATAGTCTGCCGCTTTCTGAGATGTTCCATCAAGAAGCACTACATCTGGGTCATATTTTCCATTGCTATCTTCGTTGTAAATCAAGTCTGCAACCTTTTTATTGCTACTCAAAACCTCAACTTTCACGAAAGTATTCATATCTTCAATAGAATATTCTTCCTTGTTCAGGTTTTTAAGCCCTTCAATATTTGCATTAACTTTAATTGTCAATTCTTCAAAGTTTACATTAAAAGTCAAATTTTTGAAATTTGTGAAAGCAATATCTTTGAAATTTACATTTTCTGTTGAAATGACACTATTATTTGTCAAGTTGATAACCCCATCAATCGTGGTAGTACAACCGTCGGGGGCACTGGTGTTAGATGAAAAAGCATACGCATTTCCGTTTTTCTTCAAACTCACCGTAGTAGTAAAAGGATTTCCGTAAATCACAATGCTTGCATCAGAAATCAAAGTAGGAATCAACCCATAGTTGATGCCTTGAATGTCCACTTCCATCACTTTGCTTCCGTCAACTGTTGCTGTAAATTTCCCTTTGGTGGGTAAATTTATTTTTCCAATGATAACACTTGCATAGTCTTCAATCACCACTGTGGCATTATTTGAAGTTGCAACATTGTTTTTAGGAAAATGAAGTGTAACATTGGTATTTTCAGCCGTTTTTACCCAAACTTTTTGAGTGCTATTCCAAGAGTACGTCCCTTTGGCATTATCAAAAATAAAACCATTGGGGGTGTATTGTGTCTGGAATTTTTCACTTAGATATGTGTACCAAGTTTTGTTTTCCGTCAATTCAGAAGGAACAAAGAAATTGTCATAGAAAAAATCAGAAAACCCAGTAGGTTTTAATTTTTTCAAACAATCGTAAAAATTTGCTATTGTGTTTTCAATAGATTGTTGTTCTGCACTTCGTGCCGTTGTCGCTGTTACTGTCGTAACTTGCTCCTGCTCAGTTCCACTCTCACTTTTTGAACAACCAGCCAAAAGGACTGCTCCCAATAGGGCAATCATCACTTTTTTAGTTAGAATCATTTTTTTCATCACAGATATTAAGGTGTATAATTCCCGCAAAAGTATAACTTTTTTTTGATAAAAAAAATAAATAGAAAAAAAAGAATATTTTTTACAATGATTACAAAAAATAAAAAAATGTATTTAAAGGATTTTATTGGAAGTATGTTCTAAAAACTTTCTGTTCGATAATTTTCCTCCTCTCCTTTCAATATCTGCAAATAACTTTTGTAACGTGTCCAAGCAATTTCATCATTTTCCAGAGCTTCCTTAACGGCACATTTGGGTTCATCAATGTGCAAACAATTATTGAATTTACACGCTGATTTTAAAGCAAATAATTCCGGAAAATAATCACTTAACTCTTCTTTTTCAATTTCAACCACACCAAAGCCTTTGATGCCTGGTGTGTCAATAATTCTCGCTCCAAAGTCAAGGTCAAACATTTCAGCAAAGGTGGTGGTGTGTTGTCCTTGCTGGTGTTGTTGTGAAATTTCAGCTGTTTTCAGTTGCAAATTCGGAGCAATAGCATTTATCAATGTCGTTTTTCCTACGCCTGAATGCCCTGAAATAACACAAGTTTTCCCCTGCATTAGTGTTTTTACTTTGTCTATATTTTTGTTGTTTGTAGCAGATATACCCACGCATTCATACCCAATTTTTCGGTAAATGGCCGCTAAATATTTGATTTCAAGCAACTCTTCTTCGTTGTAAGTATCTATCTTATTGAATAACAGCACAACAGGAATGCGATAAGCCTCTGCTGTAACCAAAAAACGGTCAATAAAAGTGGTGAATGTTGGCGGATTGTTAAGCGTAATCACTAAAAAAGCAACATCAATATTTGACGCAATAATGTGTGTTTGTTTTGAAAGATTGACTGATTTTCGGATAATATAATTTTTCCGTTCGTGAATTTCTTGTATGATACCATTTTTAGCTTCATCAAGCTCAAAGGTAACAACATCACCCACCGCCACAGGATTGGTATTTTTAATTCCTTTTATGCGAAATTTTCCTTTAATTCGGCATTGGTAAAAAAAGCCATTTGAGGACTTTACAACATACCAACTGCCTGTGGATTTATAAACGATTCCTGTCATTATTATAGCTTGTAAGAAATCATAATTTATTGAATTTTAAGCAATTCTTCAAGGTATTCACGACTGTTTGAAAGTCGTGGTACTTTGTTTTGTCCGCCAAGTTTGCCTTTATCTTTCAGCCAATCGTGGAATAAATTCGGACGTGCAATATGAATTTTCGGCATATTGAGTGTCATATTATTATAACGTTTTGCCTCATAATCTGAATTTAATTTTTTGAGCTCGTCATCTAAAATTTCAGCGAATTTCTCAATGCTTTCAGGTTTTCTGCTAAACTCAATAATCCATTCGTGTCCGCCTTTGAGTTTATCTTGCATAAAGATTGGAGCAACGGTGTAGTCAATCACTTCACTATCAGTTAGTTTACACGCTTTCTCTAATCCTTTTTCCGTATTCTCAATGATGAGTTCTTCTCCAAAAACATTGATAAAATGCTTGGTTCGTCCGGTGATTTTGATTCGATATGGTGAAATGGAAGTGAAACGAACCGTATCTCCAATAAGATAACGCCAAAGACCTGCATTTGTGGTAATTACCATTGCATAACTTTTCCCGAGTTCAACTTCTGAAAGCGGCACGATTTTCTGCTGATGAGTTCCGAAAGTATCCATCGGAATAAATTCGTAAAAAATTCCGTAATCTAACATCAAAAGCATTTCATCGGAATTGTTTCTATCTTGAATGCCGAAGAATCCTTCCGAAGCATTGTAAATTTCGTAATAACGAAAACTCTCCGAAGGAATTATTTTTTTATACTGCTCGCGATACGGAACAAAACTTACTCCTCCGTGAAAATAAACTTCTAAATTTTTCCATATTTCAAGTAAATTTTCCTTTCCTGTTTCTTCCAAAGTTCGGTTGAGCAAAACCAACATCCACGACGGTACACCCGCCATACTTGTTACATTCTCATTCTTGGCTTCTTTAATAATTGCTTTGAGTTTGCTTTCCCATTCACTCATCAGTGAAACTTTGTTACTTGGTGTGCAACTAAATTCAGCCCAAAAAGGCAAATTTTCAATCAAAATGGCCGACAAATCACCAAAATACGTTCCGTTTTCTTCATACAATTCTTTGCTTCCTCCAAGACGTAAACTTTTACCTTTGAATAAGTTAGAATTTTCATTATTGTTCAAATACAAGCAAAGCATATCTTTGCCTGATTTGTAGTGACAGTTCTGCAAGGCTTCTTCACTCACAGGAATGAATTTGCTTTTAGCATTGGTCGTCCCGCTACTTTTGGCGAACCATTTAATGGGTGTATTCCAAAAAATATTGCGTTCACCTTTCCTTGCTCGCTCAATAAAAGGTTCAAATTCTTCATAAGTAACAATAGGCGTATTCCTAACAAATTGGTCGTAGTTTTCAATGTCAGAGAATCCGTATTTTTTTCCAATTTCAGTGTCTTTTGCAGCATTTAATAATTCTGACAAAACACGTTCTTGTGTTTGATGTGGGTGGCTTACAAATTGCTCAATTTGGTCAATGCGTCGTTTTAAAAACCAAGAAGTTATTGAATTGAATAGTGTTAATGGCATTTTTTTATTATTTTTGAAAAATTTTTCGTTCGTAACAAGAACTGCTTTTTATTAAAATCGGGTAAAGGTAATAAAAAAATTTAAATATGTTTCAAGGTGTATTACAAAAAATGATAACAGAAATGGGCTCTCCCGTTCGCTATTATATGCAATTACAAGATGATTTCTTGATGGTGAATCAGTTAGTAAATCAAAAAATTAATCTTGAATTCTCTCATTTTCAATGTTTAAACTGTGGAAGTAGCGAACCTATTTTCCGACAAGGATTCTGCAAAAAATGTTTTTTTGAAGTGCCACAAGCCGCAGATTGGATTATGCATCCT
>JBGYFE010000013.1:0-16644 GCA_041819925.1 Capnocytophaga sp. | reverse complement strand
TTGAAAATCAAAAACAAAATCAAAAATAAAATCCTTAATATTTTTGTTAAATATTTGCACAGTACTTTTTGTTCAATTACTTTTGCCACAGATAATTAATATGTTTAGTAATGAAGACAAAATTTTACACACTTATTGTTGGATTGTTTTTAACCTCAGTTGCATTTGCACAAGTAACAGTTCCTGCTGATACATTGCAGACTGTAACGCAACCTGTTAAAACAGAGGCTGAATTAAGGGCAGAGAAGGAAAAGTTGAAAGCTGAACAGCAAGCGCAAAAACAGCAACAGAAAGCTTTGAAAGCGGAAGAAAAAGCTCGAAAAGCAGAGGAAAAAGCTAAAAAAGATGCTCAAAGGGCAGAAGAAAAAGCTAAAAAAGCCGAAGCAAAAGCTAAAAAAGAAGCTATTAAAGCAGAGAAAACCGCCCAAAAAAACAAACAAAATTTAGCAAAAGCTAACCAAGAAGTTTTGAAAATTGAAACTCAAATCAAAAAGAAAGAGAATGAGTTAGCAAGAGAACAAAATAAGTACAACGTAAAAAAAGCCAAAGGAAATCTTTCTCCGAATGATGATGCTAAATATAAAGGTAAAATCCTTAAAAAAGAGCAGGAAGTCAATGATTTAAACTTGAAATTGATTAAAGCACAAGGAAAAGTAAATAAATATTCTTCCAAATAAAAAGAAAAGGCTGTCTGAGAAGACAGCCTTTTTTGTTTCACCACTTAATTTCCTCTTTTCCAACAGAAAGAAGAAAAGCGTTAGCCTTGCTGAAATGTTTATTTCCGAACCAATAACCACGATTGGCACTCAAGGGCGAAGGGTGTCCTGAGGTGAGAATGCAGTGCTTTGAACTGTCAATCAATGCTGTTTTCTTTTTGGCATAACCGCCCCAAAGCATAAAAACCACTTGATTGCTTTTTTCTGAAACCACCTTTATTACAGAATCCGTAAAAGTTTCCCAACCTTGATTTTGGTGGCTTCCTGCCTGATTGGCGCGTACAGTCAACGTAGCGTTCAAAAGCAATACGCCTTGTGAAGCCCAACGTTCCAAATTGCCACTTATTGGGTAAGGAACTCCTAAATCTTGCTGAATTTCCTTAAATATGTTGATAAGTGAAGGAGGATGTTCAATGCCGTCTTGCACAGAAAAACACAATCCATTAGCTTGATTTACACCGTGATACGGGTCTTGACCAATAATAACCACCTTGACATTTTCAAACGGACAATGTTCAAAAGCCGAAAAAATCTGGCTTCCTTTTGGGTAACAGACTCCTTGCGCATATTCTTTTTTAACAAAAGAGACTAAATTCTTGAAATAATCTTTCTCAAATTCAGTTGCTAAATGAGGTTTCCAACTCGAATGAATGTTTACTTCCATTTTTTTAATACTTTTGCAGTCTAAATTCACACCAAAGGTAGAAAAATAATTTGGATTATTAAAAATCAAAATTTATCACAGCATAAATGATTCATTCAAAGACACTTGAAGATTTAGAATTCGGCACGGTTCTTTCGCAAATTTCCGAAATCTGCCAAACCGAATTAGGCAAAAAATACGCCTTACGCATCAAACCGTTTGATGACAAAGACGCTTTGCTTTTTGCTTTGCAACAAGCCAACGAATATCTGTCATCATTCCAAAATAACAATGTCATTCCTGCGCACAGTTGTGAGAAAGTAAGTTCTGAAATCAAACTGCTTCAAATTGAGAACAGTACGCTTGAAATTGCAGGCATCCGAAAACTCCATACGCTTTCGCAAACGGTCAATACGCACATTCTGTTTTTCAGAAAGTTCAAGGAACTGTACCCCGTATTGCACGAAACCTCTGAAAGTATTGACTATACAACTTCAGTGGTGGAAGCCATTGAAAAAATCATCGACAAATTTGGTGAAATCAAAAACGAGGCTTCTCCTACTTTGGCAAATATCCGTAAGGAAATCGGGCAAATCAAAGGAAAAATAAACGAGAGTTTTAACAGAGCTTTGGCGGAATACAACGCATCGGATTATTTAGATGATATTCGCGAAACGGTGGTTGAAAATAGGCGAGTGCTTGCTGTTAAAGCGATGTACCGACGCAAGGTGCACGGAACGGTTTTAGGAAGCTCCAAAACGGGAAGCATTGTTTACATCGAGCCACGACAGACCGAAATTTACTCACGTGAACTGACCAACTTGCTTTACGACGAAAAGGAAGAAATTCAGCGTATTTTAAAGGAACTTACAGCATATTTGAGTGATTTTGTACCTCTTTTTAGAGATTATCAAAGCTACATTACTGCCATAGATTTGATTTATGCCAAAGCGAAGTACGCATTGAAAATGAACGCTTTACTTCCTGAAATTACCGATGAGCGCATATTGGATTTGAAAGAAGCCTACCATCCGCTGCTTTACCTGAACAACCTGAAAAAAGGCAATCCGACGTATCCACAGAACATTCAACTTTCTGATAATTCACGAATTATCGTTATTTCAGGACCTAACGCAGGAGGAAAGAGTATTACCCTGAAAACCATTGGATTATTGCAATTAATGCTACAAAGTGCAATGCTTATTCCTGTGCATCACCGAAGCCGAATGTGTTTATTCCAACGTATTTTGACGGATATAGGCGATAATCAATCTATTGAAAATCATTTAAGTACGTACAGCTATCGTTTAAAAAATATGAATTACTTCCTCAAAAAGTGTAATTCAGAAACTTTGTTTTTGATTGACGAATTTGGCACGGGAAGCGACCCTGAATTAGGAGGCGCTTTGGCAGAAACCTTTTTGGAAGAATTTTACCATCGTAAAGCCTTCGGAGTTATCACCACGCATTATGCCAACTTGAAGATGCTTGCCAACGAATTACCGCACGCTGCCAATGCTAATATGTTATTCAATGACAAGACGTTAGAACCTATTTACAAACTGATTGTTGGTGAAGCAGGAAGTTCGTTTACCTTTGAAGTGGCACAAAAAAACGGCATTCCGTTTGGATTGATTAATCGAGCGAAAAAGAAAATCGAAAAAGGAAAAGTACGTTTTGATGCTACCATTGCCAAGTTACAAAAAGAACGCAGCAAAATGGAAAAAACGGCTGAAAATCTGAAAGATGAGGAAGTGAAAGCCCGTGAGGAAGCCAAACGTTTGGAAGAACTCAATGAGCGAATCAAATCCAAATTGGTGAATTATCAAGAACTTTATGACCAAAATCAACGAATGATTTATTTAGGAAATAAAATTGATGAAATTGCTGAACGCTATTTTTACGACGGAAAGAAACGACCGTTAGTGTCTGATTTACTTCGTGTTATAGAAAGTGAAAACGCCAAACGGAAGCAACTTTCCAAGTTAGAAAAAGCCAAACAGAAGGAGCAGAAAAAGCAAACAGAAGCCGAAGTAAACAAAGAAATTGAAGTTATCCGAGTTGAGAAAAAAGCCGAGAAAAAAGAAAAAATCAAACAAGAAAAAGTAGCGAAAGAAAAGATGCAACGCGCCTTGAAAGTCAATGACCGCGTGCGCCTAAAAGATAGTCGTAGTGTGGGAACTATCGATAAAATTGAAAAAGGAAAAGCTATTATCAACTACGGAATGTTCACCACCACTGCCGACCTTTCACAGTTGGAGTTGGTAGAGAAAAAGAGTTGAAATCAATTACTAATGATATCACTATTATTTACTTCATTGTTAATCCTGATTATTAACACATTAAAGTATAAAATAAATTAAAAAAGTTAATATAAAGTTAAAAACATTGTTTTTTTCTGTATCTTACACTATCTTAGCCGTGCGATTTAGAGGGATGGGAATTTCTCATTTTGCGTTTTTTCATGCTATATTTAGATTTTAATTAAATTATTAGGGAAGGACTGTTATTTGAACAGTCCTTTTTCATTTGTGAATCAACCAAAATGGGAAATGGAGTATAAAAGTGTGTAATTTTTATATGTATTTTGTGTAATTTACACAGTTTTTTGTAGAGCGTAATCAAATCTAAAAAAAAATATTTTTATTTTAATTTGTTGATAATGAATTATTTAATAATAAAAGTAGAAAGAATTTTAGAAATGGTACGTTTTTTTCAATTATGATAAGCGTAAGCACAAAAAATAAATGTTATGACAACAGAAAATATAACTTCAAGAATAAATAACTTGTCAAATTTGAATCCAATAGTGATTTATGATGGCATAATGGAAATGGTTTTTCAAGAGGAAAGAAAATCAGAAAAAGTTGTTGAGCGAAAAGGTGTGCTTGCAACTATACAGAGAGTTTATGAGGCATTAGTTGCTTTTTTTAGACAAAAAAAATAGATTCATATTCATAAAAATTGGTATAAAACAAAAATTAGTAAAACAAAAAACAAAAATTAGAAAATTCATTCATTACTGTAAAATTAGTCATTTAAACAATCATTTGAAACAGAATTAAAACAAAAAATTAGAAAAAACTAAATTACGAAATTAAAATCTTTATTAAGCAGAAAAACAGTTATTAATTATTAAAAAAAGTAAGAATTTATGAAAAAAACTTTGTTATTGAGCGTATTAGCGTTAGGTAGCCTTTCAGCTTTCGCACAGGAAAAAAACGTAGAGATTGAAAAATCGGCAGTTGTAGCAATCCAAGAGGAGGAATACACTGAAATCGAGAAAGACAAATTGCCAGCAGCAGTTGTTGAGGCTTTTGGAAAAGCATATCAAGGAGCAACTATCAGTAAGGCGTATGTGAATGCAAAAGAAGAGTACAAAATTGAAGCAACAGACAGCAAATCAGAGGCTTTTGTTGTGTACTTTGACAAAGATGGGAATTTGTTGAAGAAATAAATTAGGAGTTAGTAGTAGTATTTATATGCATTGTGAGAAAAGGACTTTTCGTTTTAGAAAAGTCCTTTTTTTTGTAAAACAGACTTCTCTCTTATTTTGAAAAAAGGAGTAGTCTTCTGATAATACTTTTAAAGTTTATGAGAATATTATTTTGTTGAATGTATAACTTGGTTGCATTGCTGCGTATGTTTTCTTCTCGTCAGGGAAATAATACCCATCGATATTGACTGCACTTCCTTGCACTTTTGCCAATTCGTCAACAATTCGTGCTTCATTGTCTTTCAGGGCTTTGGCTATTGGAGTGAATTCTTTTGCGAGGTCGCTATCCTGAGTTTGTGAAGCTAACGATTCTGCCCAGTACAAAGCCAAATAGAAATGACTTCCACGATTGTCCAATTGTCCTAATTTACGTTGTGGAGACTTATCATTTTCTAAAACTTTTTCGGTAGCTTCTCCCAAACTATTAGCTAAAACAAGGGCTTTCGGGTTGTTAAATGTGTTTGCCAAATGTTCTAATGAAACTTCTAATGCTAAAAATTCTCCTAATGAATCCCAACGTAGATAGTTCTCTTCCAAAAATTGCTCAACGTGTTTGGGCGCAGAACCACCTGCTCCTGTTTCAAACAAACCTCCTCCGTTCATCAGCGGAACGATAGAAAGCATCTTAGCACTTGTCCCCAATTCCAAAATTGGAAATAAATCTGTTAAATAATCTCGAAGAACGTTTCCTGTTACTGAAATGGTATCTTCACCATTTTTCAAACGTTTCAAGGTATAGAGAGTAGCTTCTTCGGGAGACAATATTTTGATTTCCAATCCGTTTGTGTCGTAATTAGCTAAATATGCCGTTACTTTCTTAATCAATTCAGCATCGTGTGCTCTATTTTTGTCTAACCAAAAAACGGCAGGTGTTTGTGTCGCTTTTGCTCGTGAAACAGCTAATTTTACCCAATCTTGAATAGGAGCGTCTTTTACTTGACACATACGCCATATATCGCCTTCTTCCACATTTTGAGATAGATATACTGTTCCGTCTTCGCCCACAACGTTCACTATACCCGCTTTTGGAATTTCAAATGTCTTGTCGTGAGAGCCGTATTCTTCTGCTTTTTGAGCCATCAATCCCACGTTCGGAACTGTTCCCATTGTGGTTGGGTCAAAAGCTCCGTGTTCTTTGCAAAAAGCAATGACTTCTTTGTAAATTCCTGCGTAACTGCTATCTGGAATGACAGCCAAAGTGTCTTGTGCTTCTCCTTTTGCATTCCACATTTTGCCTGAATTACGAATCATAGCAGGCATTGAAGCATCGATAATTACGTCACTCGGAACGTGTAAATTAGTAATTCCTTTGTCAGAATTTACCATCGCCAAAGCAGGAGCGTTTTCAAAAGCAGTTTGAATGTCTTTTTCAACAAGATTTCTTTCGGAAATGTCTAAATTTTCTAATTTAGCAATCACATCGCCAAATCCGTTGTTAGCATCTACTCCAATTTTTTTGAATGTATCGGCGTGTTTTTCAAATAGTTCTGCAAAGAAAGTGCGAACTGCGTGTCCAAAAATAATAGGGTCAGAAACTTTCATCATCGTTGCTTTCATATGCAGCGAAAACAAAACGCCTTTCTCTTTGGCAATTTTCACTTGCTCTTTCAAAAATGTAAGTAATGCTTTTTTGCTCATCACCGCAGCGTCAATGATTTCACCATTTTGCAAAGCTGTTTTTTCTTTCAAAACGATGATTTCACCGTCTTTCGTGTTGAGTACAATGCGCACATTATCAGCTTTTTGCATTGTAATAGACTTTTCGCTGTGATAAAAATCGCCCTCTGACATAGTAGCTACTTCTGTCAAGGAATTTTTTGACCAAGCTCCCATACTGTGAGGATGCTTTTTGGCGTAGTTTTTAACCGCTTTTGGTGCACGACGGTCTGAATTTCCTTCGCGTAACACGGGATTTACCGCACTTCCTTTAACTTTGTCATAACGTGCTTTGATTTGTTTCTCAGCTTCGTTTTTAGGGTCTTCGGGGTAGTCGGGCAAATCGTAACCTTTTGATTGTAATTCTTTTATGGCTTCGACCAATTGTGGAACAGATGCACTGATATTGGGCAATTTGATGATGTTAGCCTCAGGTTGCGTAGCTAAATGACCTAATTCGGTAAGGGCATCTTCCACTTGTTGATTTTTACTCAAAAAATCGGGAAAATTTGCCAAAATACGTCCTGCCAAAGAGATGTCTTTCAATTGAAAATCAATGTCAGATGAAGCTGTAAAACGTTTGATAATAGGCAACAAGGAATGTGTTGCTAAAAAAGGAGCTTCATCGGTTTTTGTATAAATAATAGTTGCTTTTTTAGACATTTTTTTATATTATTTTTTAGTGAGTTACAAAGATATATAAAATATTTTTAATTGTATGGTGTTTTTAATTAAAAAAATTAAATTACTCTGGAAACAGTCAATCCATCTCGAATGGGTAAAAGTAAAGTTTCTACGCGAGGGTCATTTTTAATTTTTTGATTATAAGCCATTAATGCTTGTGTTTGTTTGTCATTTTGCTTGATTTCTTCTATCACTTTTCCACTCCAAAGTACATTATCAGAAAGAATTATACCTCCTTGATTCATCTTTTCAATGACTAAATCAAAATAGTTGGCATAATTCTTTTTGTCAGCATCAATAAAAACCAAATCGAATTTAGTGTTCAAAGAAGGAATAATATCAAGAGCTTGTCCCAAATGTTGAATAATTTGATTTCCTTTTCCGCTACGTTCAAAAAATTCGCGTTGTAGGTCTTGTAATTCCTCGTTTACATCAATGGTATGTAATGTACCGTTAGTTTGTAATCCTTCGGCAAGGCAAAGTGTCGCATAACCCGTGTACGTACCGATTTCTAAAATAGTTTTCGGTTGTATGAGTTTTGATAATAGGCTCAGCAATCTGCCTTGAAAATGCCCGCTTAGCATTCGAGGTTGTAGGACATTTAAAAAAGTTTTTTTTGTAAGCTCTTGTAGCAGAACAGGCTCATCTTCTGAATGTTGTGTGGCGTAGTTTTCTATTTCCTCAGGTAAAAAGTGCATTTTTAGATTTTTTGTAATATCCTTATTTTGTGATTGAAATTTCTATTTGATAGGAAAAATATTTTGAGCAAATATAAAAAACATATTTTTAGAAAAGTAAAACTTTAAGAATAATTTTTGTAGGTTCTTCAAATCTTGTGTACCTTTGCAGTTTATAAGAAAAATAAAAAGAAATGCAAAACGGAATTTATGCGAAAATCAAAACTTCCAAAGGAGAGATTTTGATTAAGTTAACACACGACAAAACACCTGGGACAGTTGCAAATTTTGTAGCTTTGGCAGAAGGAAAGCAAAAAAACAGCAATAAACCTATGGGAGAGCCTTATTATAACGGATTGAAATTTCATCGGGTAATACCAGATTTTATGATTCAGGGAGGATGTCCGCTTGGTACAGGGACGGGAAATCCGGGGTATCAGTTTGACGATGAGTTTGTTTCAGATTTGAAGCACGATAAACCAGGAGTGCTTTCGATGGCGAATGCTGGACCAAATACGAATGGAAGTCAGTTTTTTATCACACACGTTCCCACGCCTTGGTTAGACGGAAAGCATACTGTTTTTGGGCACGTAGTGGAAGGACAGGAGGTGGTTGATAACATCACACAAGGTGATAAGATTGAAGAAGTAAGCATCATTAGAGAGGGAAGCGAAGCCGAAAATTGGGATGCTGTAAAAATTTTTGAAATTTTCAATGCCGAAAAGGCAATACGTCTTGAAGAGGCTCGCCGAAAAGCCGAAGCTGCTTTGTCAAAAGAAACTGTTGGTTTTGAAAAAACGGAAAGCGGTTTGTTTTACAAAATCACTCACAAAGGAAATGGCAAAAAAGCCGAAACTGGGAAAAAGGTGGCTGTTCATTACACAGGAATGCTTCTTGATAAAACGGTTTTTGACTCATCATATCGGCGCAATCAACCTCTTTCATTCACAGTAGGTGTGGGGCAAGTTATTGAAGGCTGGGACGAAGGCATTTTGCTTTTGAAAGAGGGCGATAAGGCACGTTTGGTTATTCCTTCGGAATTAGCCTATGGAAGTCGAGGTGCAGGAGGAATAATTCCGCCGAATGCTCCACTTATTTTTGATGTTGAATTGGTTTCTGTGGATTAGACCATAGAGAAAGTTTATACAAATAAAAAATGTTCTCCACTTTAAAGAGAACATTTTTTTTGTTTTATTGGGAAAAATATTGTCCTAAAATCCAAAAACTCTTTTGTTTATAAAGCCTGACAAACATTCATTGTCAATTGTCTGTAAGCTGTGCCACATATCAATATGTTAGTGCTTTAATATGAAAAATTGAATTGTAATCCATACAATTTTGTAGGCAGAAGTATGTCCCAAACATAAAGTAAAGATTTATTTTACTATAAACAAAAAATAGAAGGTAACTTATTAATAATAAGATATATGTAAATTACTTTTTTTTTTAATCTGCTAAAAAAGCGATAATTTTAGGGAGTAAAGCGCTAATATTTTCTACTCATATAGCTTTGTAATATTAGTGTGGCGCTAATTTCATCTATCAGTTCTTTGTTTTGGCGTTGTTTTTTTTTCATTCCGCTATCAATCATTGATTGAAAAGCTATTTTTGAGGTAAACCGCTCATCTTCCCGTTCAATTACGATATTAGGTAATTCTATTTTTAAATTCGTTATAAATTTTTGTATATCTAACTCAATATCAGATTCTTCATTGCTCATACGTTTGGGTTGCCCAATAACAATTTTTTCTACATTTTCTTCTGAAATATATTTTTTCAAAAAAGTTAATAGTTCAGTTGTGAGTACAGTTGTCAGTCCCGAAGCGATGATACACATCGGGTCAGTAACAGCAACACCTGAACGCTTACTACCATAGTCAATGGCTAAAATTCGTGGCATAATTCATTGATTTTTACAATTTATCTAATTTTTATTTATATGATTTCGATAAAGGAAGCAAAATCATTTCAAATCCTTTATTTCATACACACACAATTCTCGTTTTGTTTTTCCTAACGCAACCCAAATCGATTTATCTAAATCTACATCAATATCAATTTGGGTAATGCCTTCTAACGGAAAATCTTGCACAAGTTTGCCTTGTTCATTCCACAGATAAGCCTTCCCTTCTCGGAGGTCGGTCGCTGAAACGTAATTTACCCCTCGTATGCGAAAAAGTTTCTGTCGTTCATATTTTCCGTCAGGCACTTGAAAGCGTACTGAGCCAATTGATAATGTGTTTCCTGAAAGAAACGATGTAGTATATTGATTACCAATCAAAAAATGATTTCTATCCCAATTTCGTTCGGTTTTTGTAATGTTTCCTGTGAGGTCGATTCGGATAAGATTTCCGTCGCGAGTTGAAAACAAAAAACGGTTATCAAAGAACAATGGCGGATTGTTTGAAAAATCATACTTTCCTTGAATCGGAATGCGGATTTCTCCGTTACGATGCAACACGTTAAACTTCCCATTATCAGATATATACACTAAAAAATCCTTGTTACCTGCTCGATAATGTTTGGGTGTGAATAATGGTGAAGCATCAGTATTTGTTCGTAAGAAACCGCCTACAACATCGCCTTTTTTATCAATCATTCGCAACGTTTTTCCTTCGGCAAACAGAAATCGATATTCCAAATTTCGGTCATAATCAAACACTTCCAGAGGAGTTATCTTTCCTCCATATTTTTTAGGGAAAGGCGCTACATTATTCCCATTTCGGTCAATCACCCAAACAGAACGCTCTGTGGTAAATGCCATCTGTAAAAATCCATTTTTAAATAAATCTACCTGATATATAGGACTTTGTATTTTTCCATCTAATTTTTTCTTCCACAATAAACTTCCATTATTGCCAATCAAGTATAAATCGTAATTTTCGTCTTGCACAGCAATTTCTCGTCGTTTTGTTCTGTGATTCAGCAAAATAGTAGGCGAAGTAATCATATCAGCATCTAACACAAACTGAAAACGCTCTTTTCGTTGCTCGGTAATGGAAGAAGATTTTGTTTGTTTTTTACTAACAAAGTTCAGCATATAGTACTCATCTTGTGGTGTTTGCTGAAAAACCGCCCAACGATAATTCTGTGCGATTTTGGGATATTTCTTTCCAAAATCTCCGTTTGATTGCAAATTCGTTACTCGTGTTAGACTCACGTTTGACGCGATGCTTTTTTCTAATAATTCATACGATTTATTGGCGAAAAGAGTATTTTTCCGACGAATATCGTCCATAACCGAAGTAATTGCCTCTTTGGTTTTGGCAAAAATTAAATATTCATTATGAACAGAAAGATATTTTGGTTTAAAATTTGACTCGAAAAAAGTGAAAAAATCCAATGACGAATCGTTGTTCAATTCATAAAGTGGAAAATCACTTTGAGCATCTTCTGAAAGGATAGGCAACTGCAAAAGTGTTTGGTCAACATCAAAGGAAGAAGCCATAGCAAACTGACCATCAATGGTTTGCACAAAAGCAATTCCGTTAAGTGTTTTTTGAAAAGGAACGTGTACTGAATCGGGAATGGCGATGTGTTGAGCATCTTCAAAGGTAAAGGAGGTCATACCTAAAATATGCGAGGGCACAACTTGGGCAAGATTTTTCTCATAAGGTTGCGTGTTAAGAAGTATATCATTCGTTAAATCAGATGATTGTGCAACTGCCATTCCGCTGAAACGCACATCATTTTCCTCTAAAAATAAATCAAGAGCAAGCCAATGTTTGAACGATTTGGTAATGTCTTTTCTGAAAAAAGGAGTAAAAAACTGATTTGCTTGTTCCTTCTGCATAAACAAATTAGCACTACAATCTGTGGTTGAAATGCTTTGTAACTGCTTTAAAACCAATTGATTCTCAGTTTTTTTTAGAGAATCAGTTTCTGTTTCAAAAAATGTATTAATTTCAGAAGAATTACTGACAATCAACCTATTATCAACCACCGTATAGTACCAATCTTTGCCAAACTGCGTTTGTTTTTGAATGGAGGCATTGGCGTTTTTCCAAACACTCAGTGTGTCAGATTCTTCTTTTTTGCAGATAGCGAAAAAATTTTTATATGCTGTGAAAGCTACCCAAATATTATGCTCGGCAGGAAGACTTCGCAGGAGTTTTGTTTCATAGGGGCGCAATGGCTTGGGATTATTTTCCTTCCAAAATTCGTTATTTTCAATGGCGCTCAAAAAGTTGGTTTTATGGTTAATTCGATAGATAACTTGCGTATTTTCAGGGAATAACAAAACATCACCTTTGACAGAGTTTCCTTTTCTGCCACAAGCGGTCAATCCCAAAACCAAAAGTAATATTCTGATAAAAATACGGCTCATCTTCCCAAACTTATTGCAAAAATATTTCATTTTTTTATATTTTGCAATTTCTGACCTATTGAAACGCTGAACATTACGATAAAATCTTATTTTTCCTGCTTTCTTTTTAGCAAAACTAAAAAAACAACCTACTTTATTTGAAATGCAACGATTATTTACTAACTTTGCTCTCTAATTTAAACGGTAATTTTTATGAAAATCTACACTTTTTTATTAGTTTTGTTATTCCCTTTTTGCGGATTCGCACAAAGCACAGACTTGTATGTGTCCGTTCCTGTTCGATATGAATTTCAAAAAAAAGAAAATGAGCATCAACTGAATGAATTGACTAAATTTTTATTAGAAAAACAGGGATTTAAAGCGTTTTTTTCAACCGAACCTATCGAAGAAACTCTTAAAAATCCTTGTAATGTACTGAAAGCTAATGTTTTGAATGATTCAGGAATGTTTACCTCAAAACTGCAATTGACATTGACTGACTGCACAGGAAAACAGGTTTTTATTTCAGAAGTAGGAAAAAGCCGTGAAAAAGAGTTTAAAAAAGCCTATCAAGAAGCCTTACGAAATGCCTTTTCAGAAGGAAATAAATTGGCAAATTTTAAAAAAGAATACAAGTCTCCTTCTGTTTCAACATCTGAAAAACAGATAGTTACAATTCAAAAAATATCATCAGAAGCAACAACAGAAACAACAAAAATTTCAGAAACTGAAACGGTTTTATATGCTCAGCCCAATGAGTTAGGTTTTCAGTTGGTTGACAGTACTCCAAAAATTGTTTTAAAAATTCAAAAAACTTCATTACCCGATGTTTACATTGCCCAAGATGGCGAAGGAAACTACGGATTATTTTTCAAAAACACTGCTGAACATTATGTTTTTGAATTTGTTAAAAACGGAAAATTAGAGCATAAAAAATTGAATGTTAAATTTTGAGCAAAAAAAATCCATTCTGATATATGTACAGTAGAGCGGAAGCCAAGAAGTTACGCGAAGATTTTTGGATTTCTTTTGGGAAATCATTTCCTCGAAAGTGGGTTTTATATGACACCAAGATAAAGGATTTTAGCTTCAAGTTTTATTTCGATACAAAAAAAGCAATGGTTTCGTTAGATATAGAAGATAATATATTGGAAAATAGGATTTTATATTATGAAAAGTTAATTTCTTTGAAAAATATATTATTGGAGGAATATTTGCCCCAAGTCATTTTTGAAGATTGTTATATTTTAGATAACAAG
Source organism: Capnocytophaga sp. (assembly GCA_041819925.1). Taxonomy (GTDB): domain Bacteria; phylum Bacteroidota; class Bacteroidia; order Flavobacteriales; family Flavobacteriaceae; genus Capnocytophaga. Next base: position 3,207 of record JBGYFE010000013.1, on the reverse strand, counting down.
AAGGAAATCAGTCGAATATATGTTCAAAAAGAAGGTGTAAGCATTCACAACAAAGAGACTTGGCAGGAAACAATGGAATTTTTGTATGAAACAATGTTAAAATTTGAAGAATTTTGGTTCGAATATGAAGATGTTATCAAAGAAAATTTTTCGTAATGTTGTTTTTTCAGTAAAAAAATATTGTTTATTAAATAAATATACCTATCTTTGCCCCTTGAAAAATTTAAGAAGATAAAAATATACATTGCAATGAAAAAAGGAATACATCCAGAGTCTTACAGATTGGTAGCTTTCAAAGATATGTCAAACGAAGACATTTTCATCACGAAATCTACGGTTGACACAAAAGAAACTATTGTTGTAGAGGGCGTTGAATACCCGTTGGTAAAATTAGAGATTTCAAGAACTTCACACCCTTACTACACAGGAAAATCAAAACTTATCGACACAGCCGGACGTATCGACAAGTTTAAAAGTAAATATGCTAAATTTAGCAAATAATAAAAAAAACTCCCATACGGGAGTTTTTTTTGCTTGTTTACATTGCAAGAATAGTTATTTTGGGAAATAATTTTTTATCGCACAATAATCTGTATCACTTTTTCATCTCCTTTGGTATTGATAATCCGTAAAAAATGCTGACCCTTTGGAGTGTGTATGTTCATTTCGTGAAAAAAATCAGTAGTGCCTAAAAAAGTTTCATTCAAATACCAAAAAACTTCGCCGGAACCATTAACAGCCTTTGCCACAAAAGGTTGCACCTCTCCCCCGAAATTTTTAGCTACGTAAATGACACTATTGTGTTTCGGATAAACAAAATCAAGGGTTTTGATGTTTTCTGATTTTAAACAATCGTCTCGAAACGGAGGAAGCGTACGATAATTGATATGATTCATCTTGTAGTACCATTCCATCACGGGTGGTAGCACAAACCACGCCTTTGAAACCATTTTATCAAGCGATTGACACGAAGCGTTTACTTGAAAACGTTCTTCTAAATCAAGATGTACAACTTTATGATATGGACAAATGCGATGTTCTTTGGTTGTTACATTACTTAAAATTTTCTTTTTCGGACATTCTTCTTTTGCTAAAAATCCTGAAACTTCACAAACACTGATTTCTTTTAAATCATCATAAGGTTTTGAAAACCAAGAAGATGAAGGAAGAGCATTAAAAACATCAAACATCACAGGGGCTGCAAATGACGCTCCTGTAAGTGTTGGGCGACCTTCACCAGTGGCATTTCCGACCCACACGCCTACCACAAATTCAGGTGTTACGCCGATTGCCCAAGCGTCTTTATTTCCAAAACTTGTGCCCGTTTTCCAAGCTACTTTCCGAGAAGATTGATAGTATCGCCAAGCAACATCTTCTGTGGGGCGATTTACTTCTTTCATTGCGCTAAACATTTCCCAAAGCGCTCCCGCTCTCAAAGGTGGAATATGATGTGTAAATTCTCCGAAATTAGCAGGTTCTTCCGATAAATCATATCTTAAATTCTGAAATTCTTTGTTGCGATATGCTTGTTTTTTAGAAAAAGTATTCAATTCATCAGCTAAATTGGTGTAAGCTCGCGTCAAATCCCACAGATTGCTTTCCGCTCCGCCTAAAATGACAGACAAACCATAATAGTCAGGATGTTTTTTTATATCAGAAAGTTGCATTTTTTGAAGCAAATCATAAAATCGATATATTCCAAACTGCTGTAATAGCCACACAAAAGGAACATTTAACGATTTTGCCAACGCCATATCGGCAGAAACAGCACCTTCAAACGTATTGCTAAAATTTTGAGGTGAATAGCCTGAAAACTGAGTTGGAACATCGGGAACAAACTGCTGTGGAAGTAGTTCTCCTTCGTGCAACATTGCTGCGTAAAGCATTGGTTTTAAAACACTTCCTGTGCTTCGGGGAGCGTGAACGATATCTACATCTTTTTGGTGCGTGTCATCAGTGGGTGTATTCCCCACATAAGCCAATATGTTGCGGGTTTTCACATCAACAACAAGCGCTGCCATATTGTAAACTTCGGATTGAGAATAGTTTTGATAATAATCGCTAACTATTTGGTTTACTTTCTCTTGCAAAGATGATTTAATGGTTGTTCGTATGCGTTTTCCTTCTTTTTTCTTGGCAGAAAAAGTCAATAAGTGAGGTGTGATTTGAGGCAATTTATGCGGTTTTTGAGGCAAAGATTCTGCCAAGGCCAATTCATACGTTTCTTGGTCAATGATGTTTTTATTGTATAGTTTTGTGAGTAAATTATCTCGTTTTTCTTTTAAAATTTCTTGATTTTTTCCGGGGAAGATAAGACTTGGCGCATTGGGAAGCACAGCGAGCGTGGCGCTTTGTCCCCACGAAAGTTGCTGTGGACTAACACCAAAATAACGCCACGAAGCCATTTCCAATCCCACTATATTTCCTCCAAAAGGAGCGTGGGCAGCATATAGTGATAATATTTCAGTTTTTGAATGCCGAAATTCCAAGCGAGTGGCTAAAATCATTTCTGTAAGTTTCTCAAAATATGTGCGTTGGCGGTTTTCTCGTGATAGGCGTATGACTTGTTGCGTGAGTGTACTTCCACCACGAACCACCTTTCCGCTGCGTATATTTTTGAAAAGAGCCTTACTGACGGAAACGGGATTTACGCCCCAATGATAGTTAAAATACTCATCTTCAAAGCAGAGCAAAGCCGTTTTAAAACGATGCGGAAGGCTGTCGGTTTGTGGAAAACGCCACTGACCATCTTGGGCTATTTTTGCTCCGAGAAGGTCGCCTTCTGCACTTTCCAACACTGTTGCGTAATGGTTTGGAAACAATTCTTTTGGAAGAGAAAAATAATACCAACCCAAAAGCGCGCAAACCAATACAGACTTAATGGGATGTAATTTTATTTTATCTTTCAGCCTGCCTAAAACCTTGAACATACCGTGATGTAGATTAAAAAAAATAAAAATAGGAGATTATTCACACATCATAACTGTTAATCAACAAGATATACAAAAACATATTAATAGTTCGCAATCATATCCAATAACTTTTTATTAACCACTTTTTCATCATATTTTTCCTCTGCAATTTGTCTGCTTTTTTTACCCATCTCAATTATTTTAGTTGGATTAAGTATGAAATACTCCATTTTTTGCACCAACATCTCTACATCCCATTTTGGAATTAAAAAACCATTTTCATTGACAACAACTG
>JBGYFE010000012.1:0-50546 GCA_041819925.1 Capnocytophaga sp. | reverse complement strand
ATGACTTGGTAGCTCAGCTGGTAGAGCACAACACTTTTAATGTTGGGGTCCTGGGTTCGAGCCCCAGCCAGGTCACAGGGTTATACAATTTGTTTTTTTATTTTTTAATGACTTGGTAGCTCAGCTGGTAGAGCACAACACTTTTAATGTTGGGGTCCTGGGTTCGAGCCCCAGCCAGGTCACAGAAAAAGTTAAGTTTACTGGCTTAACTTTTTTTGTATCTTGCCTACGTGGAGAAATTGGTAGACTCGCCATCTTGAGGGGGTGGTGCTTTCGGGCGTGCTGGTTCGAATCCAGTCGTAGGCACAAAAAATGCTGTTAATTAACTTAACAGCATTTTTTTTATGGCTTCACTTTAATCATTCGTGGATTTCCAGATAAATCATTACGCAAATTAACCTCTCCAAATCCTTTGTTTTTAAGCATTTCTATCATTTCTTTTGCTAAATATTGATTGATTTCAAAAAACAACTTTCCGTTTTTGGCAAGCGATTTTTTAGCCAAATCAGTTATTTTTTCATAAAAAATTAATGGATTTTCATCTGAAACAAATAGTGCTAAATGTGGCTCATAATCCAACACATTGTTGCGTATTTCTTTCTTTTCTAACATTCGCACATACGGCGGATTTGAAACAATAATATCGTATTTTTCTGTTAAAAAATCTGTTTCCAATATATTTTGCTCAATAAATTTCAGCTTTACGTGATTCTCATTCGCATTTTTTTGCGCTATTGCAAGTGCTTTTGTTGAAACATCAAGAGCAACAACTTCTGCTTTAGGCAAGGCTTTGGCAAGTGAAATAGAAATACAGCCACTGCCGCAACCGATGTCTAAAATCTTACAATATTCTTTTTCACTGACTTCCGAAAGAATCCACGCTACTAACTCCTCAGTTTCTTGTCGAGGAATTAACACGCTCTCATCAACAAAAAAACGATTTGAAAAAAACTCCGTTTCTCCTAAAATATACTGTATTGGTTTTTCGTTTTTAAGTTGTTCAACCGCAGTTAAAATATTGATTTCAACAGAGTTTTCTAACGTTTTATCGGAAGAAATTAAAATATCAGCACGTGAAAAATTTCCGTAGTGTTCAAGCAACATAAAATAGAAAATCTGAATTTCCTCTTTTGGGTAAAGAAAACTCAGATTTTGATGTATATGAAGTTGTAAATCTTTAATATTCACTTTAATTGATTCGTAAAGTTTGTCCGATTTTCAGATTATTACTCGTTTTTTCATCTAAATTATTAAGTTCCATTATTTGCTGTATGGAAACTTTTTGTTCGCGTGCAATTTTATAAAGTGTATCACCCGTTTTCACAGTATAATATTTTGCCGTTGATTGAGTACTTTTTGCAGGTGTTTCTGTGGTTTTCGGAGTGGCTTTCGGCGTGCTTGCCACTTGAACATTGGTGTTTGAAACAGCTACTTTTTCGTTTGTTTTAGGAGTATTAACTGCTTTGTAATCAGCTCCTAAAACTTGCTTATCATATTCGTGCAAATTGTGTTTCTTTATTAGTTGAATGAGTTTTTTGGCATAGCTGGGGTCGGTGGCATAACCCGCTTTTTTCAATCCGTGTGCCCAACCTTCATAATCATCGGGCGCTAACTCAAACAAAAATGCATACCGGCTGCGATTTACTAAAAAAGTGGAATGGTCTTCAAAAGATTCAAACGCATATTTATACCTTCGGAAACACTCCCCTTTTTCATCATCATCGTGCGTCATTGTTTTTCCTTCCCACGATGAGTGACATTTGATTCCGAAATGATTGTTGCCGTGTCGTGCTAATCTTCCTTGCCCCGAGCCGCTTTCCAAAATTGCTTGTGCCAAAGTGATGCTTGCTGGAATTTTATAGCGTTGCATCTCAACCATTGCAATTTCTTTGTAATCATTGATATACTTTTCAGTAACAGCAGAAGTTACTTCAACGGCAGGCGGAATTTCGTGATAATCATCTTCCGCATTTTCATATTTTTTGGTTTTCGGACTGACTACGGCTGTCTTTTTCGGAGTGATATTTGTTGAAGGTCGTTGCCCGCGATACGTTACGCGTTTAGTGTTTTTCTTACTCTTATAATATCTTGAAGAACAAGATGATAAAACGAATAAAGACAACAATAATATGCCTATTTTTTTAATCATAATTCAATATTTCTTTATGTGCTTTGATTCTTTTTTGATTTATTCCCTGAATGCCTTGCAATCCGCCGGTATGAATGGCTAAAATTTTGGTATTAGGTTTGAAAAAGTTTTTATTAGAAAGGGCAAAAATAGCAAAAATCATTTTACCTGTATATATTGGGTCTAACGAAATTCTTGTTTTTTTGTTAAAGTTGTTCAAAAAAAATATTAATTCATCTGATATTTTAGCATATCCACCAAAATTGTAATCGTGAATGAGTTGCCAATTTGTTTTTTGAGTGTAACTTTTTATCACATCTGACAGAAATTCGCCCTTCAATGCAGGAAATCCGAGTACGGTTTGATGTGGAAAACTCGCATTTATTAATCCTGAAATTGTTCCACCTGTGCCCACCGCCGAGCAGATAATGTCAAAAGCTGCGTCTTCTGCGGTCAAAATTTCTTCACAGCCCTTGACCGCCAACGCATTTGTTCCGCCTTCGGGTGCAATGTAAATATTTGAACCATACTTTTTTTTCAATTCCGACAGAAATTCGTCTGTATGCTTGTAACGATACGCCTCACGGGTTACGAACAAGAAATCCATTCCACATTTTTTGGCAAAACTGAGTGTAGGATTTTCATCTATTTTTGCAAAAAGTTCCTCTCCTCGAATGACTCCGATGGTTTTCAGTCCGCTGAGTTGCCCTGCGGCAGCGGTGGCGGCAATGTGATTGGAATATGCTCCTCCAAAGGTTAGCAAGGTAGTTTTCCCTTCTTCTTTGGCTTTTAAAATATTGTATTTCAATTTTCTGAGCTTATTTCCCGAAACAAAATGATGATTTTTATCTTCTCGTTTGATATACAACCGTACTCCGTTGGGCAAAGAAATATTTACTTCTTGGTTTTCAATATGCAAATTGTCAAAATTAAGAGGATTCATAGAGCGCAAATTTCAAATAGATTTACCGTACAAAAATAGGAATTTATTACGGATTTCAAAGTCGAAAGTTTTGCCAAAACCTAAAAAAACATCAGTTCGTCATTGATTTCAAAAAGAAAATCTGTCATTTTGTCACATTTCTTCCTTTGGCACAGTCATTGATTGATAGAGGGCGTAAGTTACCCAAATGATGGTGAAACCAACAGAAGACTTACACCCGAAAAATAAATAAATGTTGAATTAAAAAAGATAAAAAAATAGTATGAGCAAAATTATTGGAATAGATTTAGGAACAACCAACTCGTGTGTTTCTGTTATGGAAGGTAATGACCCTGTGGTAATTACCAATGCCGAAGGCAAAAGAACAACTCCTTCTGTGGTGGCTTTTGTGGACGGCGGAGAGATTAAAGTAGGTGACGCTGCAAAACGCCAGGCGGTTACCAACCCGAAAAAAACGGTGTACTCCATCAAACGTTTTATGGGGAACAAATTTTCAGAATCGGACAAAGAAATCGCGCGCGTACCTTATAAAGTAGTGAAAGGCGACAACGATACGCCTCGTGTGGATATCGACGGAAGATTGTACACCCCGCAAGAAATTTCGGCTATGATTCTTCAAAAAATGAAAAAAACCGCCGAAGACTTTTTAGGGCAAACCGTAACCGAAGCCGTTATCACCGTGCCTGCTTACTTTAACGATGCACAACGTCAGGCTACCAAAGAGGCCGGCGAAATTGCGGGACTTAAAGTGCGTCGTATCATCAACGAGCCTACTGCTGCTGCATTGGCTTACGGATTGGACAAAAAACACAGCGACCACAAAATCGTAGTGTTTGACTTCGGGGGAGGTACGCACGACGTATCGATTTTGGAACTCGGCGATGGCGTGTTTGAAGTGCTTTCAACCGATGGAGATACGCATCTTGGAGGAGACGACGTTGACGAAAAAATCATCAATTGGTTGGCAGAAGAATTTGAAAAAGAAGAAGGACTTGACCTGAGAAAAGACCCGATGGCTTTGCAACGACTTAAAGAAGCTGCCGAAAAAGCAAAAATTGAGCTTTCGTCTTCAACACAAACTGAAATCAACTTGCCTTACATTACGGCAACAGCTACCGGTCCGAAACACTTGGTGCGTACACTAACACGTGCTAAATTCGAGCAACTCATCGATGATTTGGTAAAAAGAACGATAGAACCTTGCCGTACAGCCCTTAAAAATGCCGGACTTTCAGCAAGCGACATTGACGAAATTATTTTGGTGGGAGGTTCAACACGTATTCCTGCGGTGCAAGAAGCCGTTGAGAAATTCTTCGGAAAGAAACCTAACAAGAGCGTAAATCCCGATGAAGTTGTGGCTATCGGAGCTGCCATTCAAGGAGGTGTTTTAACCGGCGATGTGAAAGACGTTCTCCTTTTGGACGTAACGCCGCTTTCGCTCGGAATTGAAACAATGGGTGGTGTGATGACCAAACTTATTGATGCTAACACAACCATTCCAACGAAAAAATCGCAGGTGTTTTCAACCGCTGCCGACAATCAGCCGAGTGTGGAAATTCACGTTTTGCAAGGTGAAAGACCAATGGCAAACGACAACAAAACTATCGGACGTTTCCACTTGGACGGCATTCCGCCTGCACCTCGTGGCGTACCGCAAATTGAAGTAACTTTTGACATTGACGCCAACGGAATTATCAACGTTACCGCCAAAGATAAAGGTACAAACAAAGAGCAAAATATCCGCATTGAGGCATCGTCAGGACTTTCGCAAGAAGAAATCGAAAAAATGAAACGCGAAGCCGAAGCCAATGCCGAAGCCGACAAAAAAGCCAAAGAAAAAGCCGACAAAATCAATGAGGCGGACAGTATGATTTTCCAAACCGAAAAACAAATCAAGGAGTTTGGCGATAAACTTCCGGCTGACAAAAAGGCAAGCATTGAAAGTGCCCTCGACGAGCTTAAAAAAGCGCATCAGTCGCAAGATGTAGCTCAAATTCAACCCGCTTTGGACAGAATTAACGAGGCGTGGAGACAAGCCTCCGAAGATATTTACAAAGCACAGCAAGCACAAGGCGAACCACAACCCAACGCAGGTTCGCAACAACAACAAAACGGCGACAATGTGCAAGATGTAGATTTTGAAGAAGTGAAATAGGGATTGATTAACAACAATTAGTAAATATTAAAAACTACTATAAATCAAATATTTATAGTAGTTTTTTTATTTTATATATTTATTGAAAATAATTGTTTTTCTCATTTTTAAATTATAAATTTGTACCACATTTGTAGCAGGTCTTAATTTTCTATAATGTGGGTCTTAAAAGTCTTAAAAATACTTATTGAGACTATATTGTATTTAAAACTCAATAAAAATGGGATTTAGTAATTTGAAAATACCAAAAATTTGTGAGCAATGTCAAAAACCATTTGAAGCAAAAACTATCACAACTCGTTTTTGCTCGCATTTGTGTGCAGATAAAAATGGTAAAAACAGAAAAAAGCAAGAGAAAGAATTGCAGAAAAGAAAAAAAGTTTTAGAAAAATACACTGATAAAATTGCAGTTCTTCAACTCAGAGAATTTATTTCGGTAAATGAAGCCGTTGTTTTATTCGGTATTTCAAAAAGTACTATTCATAGATTGATTAAGCGGAAAGTAATTCGTAGCGTGAATTTAGGGGAGCGACTTACACGAATGAATAAATCGGAATTGGAAAAACTTTTTTCGCCAATTATCATTGATGAAAAAGAGAATCAAGAAGAGCAATTATCTCCAAAATATAGAAAAGAAGATTGTTATACACTTTCACAAATAAGTGAAAAATTTGGAGCAAACCCTTCCACGGTAAGTAGTATTATTGAACGATTTAAAATACCAAAGGAGAAAATAGGAAATTTCGTATATGTACCAAAGGTTGAAATTGATAAAATATTTGTAAGGCAATGAATAGAAAACCCACAAAAAGTACCGTGAGACTTCGCAAAGCAGAGTTCAAAAAAGAATGGTATGTGTATATTGAAAGTTATCCTGTGTATCAGGTAAATGAAGAAAACCCAAAACGGGTAAGAGAATATTTAAACCGAAGCGTAAGTTCGGTGGTTTTTGATAAAAATCGCCCATTGCGAACTGGTGAAAACGGAGAAATTTCATACAAACCCAAGCGAGATGAAAACGGAATTATCATTTGTAAAAGTGATTTAGACAAAGAAACAATGTTGTTTGCAGATGCTTTGCGTAGAAAATTACAAAAACAATATGATGATATAATGTTGTTTGGAAATAATCAAGAGTTGAAACAAAGGGAATTATTGGAAGAAAGTTTTGTATCGTATAGTGAAAAATTACTGAAGAAACGCCACAAAAATAATTCTGATTCCATTCGTATCACTTGGAAAAGAACCATAGAACTTTTGAAACTATTTGCAGGAGAAAGTGTAAAATTTAACCAAATAGATTTAAAGTTTTCGGAAGATTTTAAGTTGTTTCTACTTTCTGCTCCTTATACAGGAAATAAAAAAGGAACCATTTCAGTAAATACTTCGGCAACTTATTTTTCTATTTTCAAAGCAATTCTAAAACAGGCTTTTATTGATGGTTATTTTTCTTCGGATTTATCAGGAAAAATAAAAAGTATCGCCAATAGAGAATCAAGAAGAGAGTATCTTTCACAGGAAGAATTGAACATTTTAGTCCAGACCCCTTGTGATAATGATGTCTTAAAAAGGGCTTCTCTTTTTTCTGCTCTTACTGGATTAAGGCATTCGGATATTCAAAAATTAAAATGGAAAGAAATTGTGATTGATGGAGAAAAAATAGAACTTCATTTTACCCAAAAGAAAACCAAAGGTGTAGAGTACAAACCTATATCTAAACAGGCATTGGATTTATGTGGTGAAAGAAGAAATTTAGATGATTTGGTCTTTGAAAATCTTCCTAATCCTTCGTGGATTTCTCGCCCTTTGAAAAAATGGATTGAAAAGGCTGGTATTCATAGAAATATCACATTTCATTGTTTTAGACACACTTTTGCAACCTTGCAATTAGCCAACGGAACGGACATTTATACCGTGAGTAAAATGCTGGGACATACCAATGTAAATACAACACAAGTCTATGCAAAAGTAATGGATATAAAGAAAATAAAAGCAGCGGAAGCTATTAAGTTAAATTTTTAAAATACAGAAGATGATTGAAGAGAAATATTTGGTTCTTAGTTCACAAAAATTGGGAATTTTTATAGCGATATTAGTAGGAATTGTAGATTTAATGTTAGCATCAGGATTTTATGAAGCAAAAACGATTTTTACTATTTGTATCATTACATTTGGATTACTAATGTTTTATTTGTATTGTAATTTTCAATTATTGATTTTGACTATTTATAGACTTGCAAAGCATAAATCCAAACAGTCTAAAACTATTGTAAATCAATTTTTTAACAACATAGATGTAATCAAAGCAGAAAATATAGAACTAAAAGAAATTACTAATAATCAAGTAGCGATAAACACTACTACTCTGACAGAAAAAGAAAAACAAGCCATAGAATACACCAAAAAATCATTTGAAAAATTCGTAGAAAAAGAAGAAGATTTAGAAAATATTTGTCAAGAAATTATTGCGTATTCTAATGGAAAAACAGATTTTTTAAATTCAAAGTCTGTAAAAGTAAAAGATTTAACTAACAATGATTTGTACCATTTTGGTTGGAATATTTGGAATCATTTCAAAATTGGAAAACAAGAAATTATTGCCGATTTCTTGCAGAAGATTTTTGCTGAAAAATTAGGAAATCAATCTCAAAGCACTATAATAAGCCATTTACGAGATGATGAAAAAAAAGGGAAAATAATTATTCAAAAAGATATTACAATACTTATAAACAAAAACTAATGTGATTTTTGGTGTGATAAGATGTGATTGTAATATCATAATAAAAATTACTAAAAATCAAATAAATCTTTGTTAGTAAGGTTTTCGTACAGCATTGAATACTATTGATGACAATAAATGAAGTGTTTATTGGGTGTGATGATGTGTTTTTTTAATCACAATTAAAATACACCATACTTTTGCGGACATAATTTAAAATTTAAAAATAATGTCTGAAATAGAAATCACTTTCAACGATTTACCAAAAATGGTGGTGGTTCTTTCTAATAAAATTGATGAACTCAAAACAATAGTAGAATCACAAAGGATAGAGAATACCCCCACTCAAAGAAATCCCATAAGTATAGATGAAGCCTGTGAGATTATCAAAAAGGCGAAACCTACGCTTTACACATTAGTACGAAAACGCCAAATTCCGCATTATAAAAATGGGAAAAAACTCTATTTCTACGAAGAAGAATTGCTTGAATGGATTGAAAAAGGCAAAAGAAAAACTATTCAAGAAATAGATGAAATAGTATTTCAAAACCGAAAAAGGGTAAAGTAATTTTAACCTAAAAATATATCAAAATGGAAAAATTACTTATACCTTACATTCGTGTGGGTACTACTTACTACAAAATTATAGAACGCCCACAAATTTCTGGCGACAAAATCACTTCGCTTGTGAAATGGTCAAGAGAAACCATTATCCAAGACCACAGCAAGAAATTCATTTATGATGTTCCAAAATATGATGGTTTTTGCTGTATTCCCAATCATTTGAAATATCAAAAAACGATTGAAAATTTCTACAATATTTACAATGAAATTCCGCATCAGCCGAGCGTTTCCAAAGTTTCAGTTGATGAAATCCCGTTTTCTATTTCTTTTCTGCAACATATTTTCGGTAATCAAGTGGATTTAGGGCTTGATTATCTGAAAATTCTATTGGAATACCCCACTCAAATTTTGCCTATTTTATGTTTGGTGAGTAAAGAAAGAGCCACAGGAAAAACCACTTTTCTTAAATGGCTCAAAGAAATGTTTGGATTGAATATGACTTACATCAAGGGCGATGCTTTTAGTAGTCAGTTTAATTCCGATTGGGCTTCAATGCTTTTGATTGCCATTGATGAAGTCTTTTTTGACCGAAAAGAAATTACCGAACGCCTTAAATATCTCTCCACAACAAATAAAGATAAATTAGAAAATAAAGGAAAAGACCGAGAAGAAATTGATTTTTTCGGAAAATTTATTCTTTGCTCCAATAATGAAGATAATTTTATTCAAATTGATGAAAATGAAATCCGATTTTGGGTTTTAAAAATCAATCCAATAAAATCTGAAAACACCGAGTTTTTACAAAATCTCATTGCAGAAATTCCATTGTTTTTGAGTTTTTTAATTCATCGGAAATTCTATTCTGAAAAGAAAAGCAGAATGTGGTTTGCTCCTGATGAAATTAAAACCAAAGCCCTACAAAAATTAGTGTTCAAAAATGGAAATAAATTGGAAGCCAAGATGGTGGAACTGCTTTATGAATTTTTTGAGAGTAATGAAGTTCAAGAAATTAGGGTTGTCCCACAAGATATTTTGAATATGCTTACCAAAATGTTTCGGCAACTGAATTTTTCTCGTAATGATGTACGAATGATTTTGAAAGATAAATGGAAGTTAGAACCGCAGAAAAACGGACTGACTTACATTCGTTATGATATTGACTACGCTGGAAATTTCTACGAAAACAATGCGGTAGGAAGATATTTTAACATTTCCGAGAAATTTATTCTTGAAAAATTTGTTGATTTGTTGAATTGATTGTTATTGTATTGAAAACCAATGAAATACTTCTCAACAAAAGTCTCAACAAACTTTAAAACCTATAAATTTGTTGAGCGTTTGTTGAGATAAAAAAATTAAGTTTGTTGAATTGTTGAGCATTTGTTGAGTATATAAGTTTGTTAAAATCAGTTATTTATACAGATTTCTCAACAATTCAACAAAAAACAAACGATTTTTAATTCGTCTGTGCTTTCTGTCAGAAAAAGGGAAAAAATCCTTTCTCTTTTGAAAGTTTTTAAGAAAAATTTAACAATAAAACATTCTAATCTTTGATTTATTTTTTTAAGATTTTTAAAAATGATTAGGAAAAAACTGAAAAAAATTAAATGGTATGACTGCTTTTGCCATACGGATAGTGCAAAAAGTACCCATTGTTTACAAAAAGCGTGGGGCTTAATGGTAACAATGGGACTTTTTGGTTTTTTCCTATCGTCAAAAACATTTGCGAACCGCTAAAAAACAAAAAATGCAACAAGATTTTTTAACCCAATTTATCACGAAAATTCAAGAAGAACAAGAACAAAAAAATGCAGAAGAAAAAAGAAAAAATCATTTTAGAACCATTGGAAGAAAAGGAGGTTTAGCCAAGAAAAAAACGGCGGTTTTTTCTAAAACCATCTCGGCAAAATTGACCGAAAAAGAATTTGAAGCTATCAAAGAAAAAGCCGAAAAACTAAACCTTAAAATTTCTAAATATGTGCGATTGATTTTAACGGAAAAAGAACTGAAAATCAATGAGTATAAGACTGATGAAGTGCTTTTGTCTTACGGAACACATTTCAATAGAATAAGCAATTTATTGCGAAATCGTGAATTTTCAACTTTGGAAAATAAGAATGAGATTTTACTGGAAATCAGAAACACTACCAATTTGATTTACAATTACTTATATCAAAATAAAATCAGAGATGAATAATTCTGCCACTACAAGAAGAATTTCCAAAATTGCTTTGGAATATAATGCCAATGATAAAGGAACGGCTAAAATGGTGTATTCCAACAACTTATTGTCAGATAATCCAATAATGCAATATAAAGAAATGAAAGCCATTGCGAACCGAAACAAAAATGTAAAGAATTGGGCTTTAACAGGTTATATTTCCCCTGAACGAAGCGGAGAAAATGAAATTTCTGATGAAATTTTGGTAAAATTAACCTTAAAAGCCTTGCAAAAAGTGGGCGTTACAAAGGATAATCAAATTCGGTTAGACATTCATAATTCTACTAAACACAAACATATTCATTTTGTGGTCAATAGAGTCAATACGCACGGAATCAATACGATAAAAGCCCATAATATTGGAGAGAATTTTGGCAAAGCGGTCAGAGAAGTTTGTAAAGAAATGAATTTGAAAACCGATATAGAAATTAGCCAAGAAAAAAAAGAGAAAATGCTTGATAATTTACAAAATTCGCTAAAAATAGCCACAAATTTTGAAGAATTGATTGAAGAAATGGACAAAAAAGGCTATAAAATTACGCTGTCAGAAAATGTAAAAGTAGGGGTTTCGGGAATGCGAATTGTGAAAAAATCGGACATCAATACTGAAACCAAACGAGAATATTTGGCTGGATATAAACTTTCGGAAATTACAAATAAATTGAAAATCAAAAATATAAAAGAAATTTTGGAACAAAATAAAACTGAAAAAATAGAGAAAAATCAAACAGAATTTTCTTTTTCTGAAAGTAAAAAAGAAGAATTGAACAACTCTTACAGAAGAAAAATTTAAGAAAAAATGGAAAATAAAGAAATGGACAATGGCTTGAAACTATTGCAGAAAGTCATTAAAAGTAATGAAGATAATATAAATAAATTGATTGATGTTACTTTTGCTTACGAAGATATACAGAATTTGGTGGGAAAATTTGAAAATTCTGCAAAAACACTAAATTATCAAATTGAAAATTTTGGAGATTTATTTATCAAAATAAATCAATCTATTGAAGAAAATACCCATAAAATTCCTAAAACTATTCAAGCAAATTTATCAGAAAATGCTCTTTTGAAATTGGAAAATTTTGAAAAGAAATCCAAATCATTGAAATATTTGCTTTGGGGAAATTTAGGCTCGTTAGCAATGGCGATTTTGGTAATGATTTTGTCATTTTATTTTTCCAAAAAATGGTATGCCGAAAGCATCAAAACCAAAGAAGAAATTAGAAGCCTAATTTTTGAAGAAATGCGAAATCAAGGCAAAAATTTTTATGATGTAGAGCAAGTCAATCACTTGAAAATCAATACAGAAATAATCAATAAATGGATTGAGAAAAATCCAAAAGAAGGAAGCCGTTTTTTGCAATTTAAGGAAGGTTATGAAACGAAATGAAAATTCACTACCTTTGCCTTGTTTTTCTTTAAAACCAATTTCCCTATGTTTGAGAGCAAACACATTGAGTATAAGCAGAAAATAACCCCTGAATTAGAAAAAGAAGTCGTGGCATTTCTTAATTCTAACGAGGGTGGTGTTATCTATATTGGGATTGATAAAACGGGAAAAATCGTCGGTGTAGAAAAGCCTGATGAGGAACAACTCCTACTCAAAGACCGATTCAAACATAATATTTTGCCCTCTTGTATGGGGCTTTTTGATATTGTTTTGGAAAAGAAAGAAGGCAAAAACATCTTGAAAATCATAGTGGCAGGAGGCTATGAAAAACCTTATTATGTAAAGAAATATGGACTCTCGGAGAAAGGCGTTTTCATTCGTGTTGGGAGTTCCGCCGAGCCGATGCCTACTCGCCAGATTGAGCAACTTTTCAGCAAGCGAACCCGAAATTCTATCGGAAAAATAAAATCTCCAAAACAGGATTTACGATTTCAGCAGTTACAGATTTATTACCAATCCACAGACAAACTCCTCAACGAGCAATTTGCCAAAAACTTGGAACTTCTTACCGAAGAAAATGAGTACAATTATGCGGCTTATTTGTTGAATGACATCAATAATATTTCAGTAAAAGTGGCAAAATATTCGGGAGTAAATCAAGTAGATTTAATTGAAAACGAAGAATATGGTTACGAATCTTTGATAAAAGCCACCAAGCAAGTTTTGGATAAATTAAACCTTGAAAATAAGACGATTACAAAAATAACAGCCAAAGAAAGGCAAGAAAAAAGACTTTGGAACTCGATTGCCTTACGAGAGGCAGTTATCAATGCTTTTGTGCATAATGATTACACCAAAGAAATTGCTCCAAAATTTGAAATTTTCAAGAATAGATTGGTCATTACATCCTATGGCGGACTTCCCGAAGGACTTTCGCAAGACGAGTTTTTTGAAGGTTTTTCTGTACCAAGAAATAAGGAATTGATGCGGATTTACAAAGATTTGGAGTTGGTGGAACAATTAGGCTCTGGCGTGCCGAGAATTTTGCAAAATTATTCAAGAGAGTATTTTAAGTTTTCAGAAAATTTCTTGCAGATTATTTTACCAGCGGAGGAAGAGATTATATATACCGACCAAGTTACCGACCAAGTTACCGAGCAAGTTACCGAGCAAGTCGCCCAGCAAGTTATCCAGCAAGTTATCCAGCAAGTTACCCCGCAGGTTGAAAAGCTATTGCAGGTTTTTGAAGGAAGTCATTTTAGAGAAGAATTACAGGAAAAGTTAGGTTTGTCAGATAGAGAAAATTTCAGGAAAATGTATCTCCAACCCGCTATTGAACAAGGTTGGGTAGCTCTAACAATTCCTGACAAACCTACCAGCCCCAAACAAAAATATTATCTAACCGAAAAAGGAAAAGAAGCATTAGAAACGATAAAAAATAAGCAATAAAGGAATTGCTGGACAAATTTTCAAATTTCAAAAAACATTCATTACCCTGTTCTAATAACTTAGAATGGGGTTCTTTTTTAGCTCAAAAAAAAAATATGAAAATCAATAAAAAGATATTAATTTTGCACAGAAATAAGAAACTGTAAAAATGAAAGAAATAACCATAGAAAAAGAGTTCATAAATATACTTACCAATAGACTCAAATACACTTTCCGTCCTGATATTACCGATAGAAAAACGCTTGAAAAAAATTTCAGAGAAAAATTCAATACACTGAACAAAGTGAATTTGTCGGACAAGGAGTTTGAACAACTCAAAATGGATATTATTTCTTCCGATGTATTTATAGCCTCTAAAAAATTACGCGAAAAACAATATTTTCAGCGTGAAGACGGCACGCCTTTGATTTACACACTTCTGAACATAAAAGACTGGTGCAAGAACGATTATGAAGTTATTCACCAGCTGCGTATCAATACCGAAAATAGCCACCAAAGATACGATGTTATTTTGCTTATCAACGGACTTCCTTTGGTTCAGATAGAACTGAAAAACATAGAAATTTCGCCTCGTAAAGCAATGCAACAAATTGTAAATTACAAAAACGAACCAGGCAACGGCTATGGGAATTCGCTTTTGTGCTTTATGCAACTTTTCATAGTGAGTAACTTTACCAACACTTACTATTTTGCCAATAATCAAAACCAACATTTTAAGTTTAATGCAGAAGAACAATTCTTACCTATTTATCAATTAGCAGATGATGAAAATAAGAAAATAGTACATTTAACAGATTTTTCTAACAAATTTTTAGCGAAATGTACCCTTGGCGAACTCATTAGTAAATATATGGTTTTGGTAGAAAGTGAGCAGAAAATACTCATTATGCGTCCGTATCAAATTTACGCTGTAAAAGCCATTGTTGATTGTATTGAGCAAAATCGAGGCAACGGCTACATTTGGCATACCACAGGAAGTGGAAAAACGCTCACTTCCTTTAAGGCTTCTACTTTGCTGAAAGAAAATTCAGATATAGACAAATGCCTTTTTGTGGTAGATAGAAAAGACCTTGACCGACAAACACGCGAAGAATTTAACCGCTTTCAAGAAGGTAGCGTAGAGGAAAATACCAATACCACTACTCTCGTTGGCCGTTTGCTTTCAACCGATTATGCTGACAAAGTAATTGTTACTACCATACAAAAACTCGGCTTGGCTCTTGGTACGCAATCATATAGTGAGCGATTGAAAACATTGAGAAATAAGCGTTTTGTTTTTATTTTTGATGAATGCCACCGTTCACAGTTTGGCGAAAATCACAAGGCGATTAAAGATTTTTTCCCAAAAGCTCAGCTTTTTGGCTTTACAGGTACGCCTATTTTTGAGGATAACGCAACCTACAACACGCGTGAAGGCAAAGAAGCAAAGTACAAAACAACAGAATCTATTTTTGAGAAAGAATTACACGCTTATACCATTACAGAGGCTATTGACGACCGCAATGTATTGAAATTCCATATAGATTACTACAAGAGTAATAATAAAAAAAACATAAACCCTGACGGAAATATTGTTCAACAAGCAGTAGCAGAATCTATTTTAGAAAAACACAATGCTGCTACCAATAACCGAAAATTCAATGCCCTTTTTGCTACGGCATCTATCAATAATGCGATAGAATATTATTGGTTATTCAAAGAATTACAAGCAAAAAAGCAAACGGAATGTCTTGAATTTCAGCCGTTGAATATTGCTTGTGTATTTTCGCCACCAGCCGAAGGAAATAAAGATGTTTTGCAGATACAAGAAGATTTACCACAAGAAAAAGAAGACAATACCCAAAATCCAACAGAGAAAAAACAAGCCCTTACAGAGATTATTTCCGATTATAATACTCAATACGGAACAAATCATTCGGTAAGCGAGTTTGATGTTTATTATCAAGATGTACAAAAACGCATCAAAGACCAAAAATACAGTAATAAAGACTATCCGCAACATAACAAAATAGATATAACAATCGTTGTAGATATGCTTCTTACAGGATTTGATAGCAAATACCTCAATACGCTGTATGTGGATAAAAATTTGAAATATCACGGACTGATTCAGGCTTTTTCGCGTACCAATAGAGTGTTGAACGACTCTAAACCTTATGGTAATATTCTGGATTTTCGCTCACAACAACAAAAAGTAAATGAAGCCATTATGCTTTTTTCTGGTAAAGATAAAGAGCGAGTGCAAGAAGTTTGGCTTGTGCCTTCGGCTGATGAGGTATTGGGAAAGTACAAAAATGCTTTTGCTGGGTTGGAATCATTTATGAAAAGTCATCATTTGGAAACCAAGCCCGAAGATGTTTTCAACCTAAAAGGCGATACGGCTCGTATTGATTTTATTAATAATTTTAAAGAAGTGCAACGCCTTCGCACCGAACTTGACCAATACACCGACCTCACCGAGGAGCAAAAAACCGAAATAGAAGCCATTTTGCCAAAAGAAGCTTTCCAAAGTTTCAGAAGTTCGTATTTGGAAACCGCAAAACAACTCCGAACCAAACAACAAAAAGAAGGAGAAAAAGCCTCTGTGGAACTGCAGCAACTTGATTTTGAATTTGTGCTTTTCGCCTCAGCGATTATCGATTATGACTACATTATGCAACTCGTGGCAGAAAGTTCAGGAAAAATTGACAAAAAAGGTTTAACCAAAGAAGATATTAAAAAACTGCTCAAATCTAATTCTAATTTAATGGAAGATGAAAAA
The DNA here is from genome assembly GCA_041819925.1 of Capnocytophaga sp. Lineage (GTDB taxonomy): Bacteria > Bacteroidota > Bacteroidia > Flavobacteriales > Flavobacteriaceae > Capnocytophaga. The sequence goes on along the minus strand of JBGYFE010000012.1, from coordinate 34,216 downwards.
GATTTAAGTGCATTTATTGATTCGCTGGATTGGAGCAAGGGCTACTCCACAGCGTATTTAAAAGAAAGTTACGAGGTGTTTAAAAATGAAAAATACGACAAAGAACTCATTTTGATAGCCGAAAAACACGGCTTGGAAAAACAAAGTTTAAAAGCTTTTGTTGAAAATATTCTTTTGCGAATGATTTTTGATGGCGAACTCCTTACCGACCTTTTTGAACCGTTAGACTTAAACTGGAAAGAACGCCGAATAAGAGAACTTGCCCTAATGGACGAGCTTGTGCCACACTTGAAAAAAGTAGCAGGAGGGCGCACCATTTCGGGACTAAACGCTTGGGAGGAGTAAATTTTATAAATTAAAAGCAACCAGTTCGGAATTTTCGAATAGGTTATAAGTTTATTTTTAAAAACTATAAATTTATGAAGTCAGAAGAAATAAAAAAATTATTTGAACAATTTGAAAGTGCTATGGTAACAACTGAAAATATTGAATGTTGGAGTGCCAGAGATTTACAAAAATTATTAGGATATGCCCAATGGCGAAATTTTGAACTTGTAATAGAAAAAGCCAAAGCAGCGTGTGATAATGCAGGCGAAAATACAGCCAATCATTTTGCTGACATCAGCAAAACGATAGTAATGCCTAAAAATGCTGAAAAACAGATAGATGACATACTTTTAACGCGTTACGCTTGCTATTTAATAGCACAAAATGGCGATAGTAAAAAAGAACAAATAGCATTTGCCCAAAATTACTTTGCTATACAAACACGCCGTGCCGAAATAGTTGAGCAACGCCTTTTAGAATACGAGCGACTAAAAGCACGAGAAAAATTAAGCCAAACCGAAAGCCAACTCTCTGGCATACTTTACGAAAGAGGTGTAGACAGCAAAGGCTTTGGTATTATACGCAGTAAGGGAGACCAAGCACTCTTTAAAATGACTACCCAAGCACTTAAAAAGAAAATGGGCATACCTGAAAACCGCCCCTTAGCTGATTTTCTACCTACTATAAGCATAAAAGCCAAAGACTTAGCCGCCGAAATGACGGGGCTTAATGTTCAAAGTAAAGATTTAAAAGGACAAAACAGCATAGAAAAAGAACATATTGAAAACAACACAGCTGTAAGAGAAATGCTTACCAATAGAGGTATAACACCTGAAAAATTACCTCCTGCCGAAGATATTAAAAAACTACAACGAAAACTTAATAATGAAGAAAAGAAAGCATTGAAAACCACTAAAAAACCACAAAAATGAACAAAAATAAAAAACCAAAACTTCGCTTCCCTGAATTTTCAGGCGAATGGCAAGAGAAAACTTTGGGAGAGGTAGTAGATTATGAAAATGGGAAACCCCACGAAAATAATATTATTGAAAACGGACAATATGTAGTTGTAAATTCTAAATATATCTCTTCTGACGGAGTAGTCGCTAAATATACAGACAAAGCATATTGTTTGGCAGAAAAAGGAGATATTTTAATGGTTTTAAGTGATGTTCCAAACGGAAAAGCCTTTGCAAAATGTTTTATTGTAGATAAAGAAAATAAGTATACAGTAAATCAAAGAATTTGTAAAATATCAACACATATAAATAGTGATTTCTTATTTTATCAGATAAATAGAAATTCATATTTTTTGAATTTTGATGATGGTGTAAAGCAAACTAATTTGAGAAAAGAAGATGTTCTATCACTCCCAATCCTCCTTCCGCCTACTACTGAAGAACAACAAAAAATAGCTGACTGCCTTACCAGTTTAGATGAATTGATAGAAGCCCAAGAGGAAAAACTACGCCTTTTAAAAGAACACAAAAAAGGCTTGTTGCAACAGCTTTTCCCACAAGTGGCTGACAATGAAAACATTGTGGGGGGGGTAAAATACTGACAATCAGTAGATTACCAAAACTTCGCTTCCCAGAGTTTTCAGGAGAATGGCAGGAGAAACCGTTGGGAGAGGTTTTAAACTATGAAAGACCAGATAAATATATTGTGAATAATACAAATTATAAAACATCTGGGACACCTGTTTTAACAGCAAATAAAAGTTTTATTTTAGGATATACAGATGAAAAAACTGGAATTTTTGAAGCAAATGAAGAAAATCCTATAATAATTTTTGATGATTTTACAACAGATAATAAATATGTGAATTTTCCGTTTAAGGTCAAATCATCTGCTATTAAAATATTGTCAGCAAAAGATGAAAACAATTTGAAATTTGTATATGAATTAATTTCACAAATTGAATTTGAAGCCAAAGAGCATAAAAGATATTATATTTCGGAATATCAAAATATAAAAATTCTTCTTCCTCCAACCCCAGAAGAACAACAAAAAATAGCCAACTGCCTTAGCAGTTTAGATGAAATTATAGAGGCACAAAACCAAAACATAGAAAACTTAAAAACGCATAAAAAAGGTTTATTGCAACAGCTTTTCCCAAATGTGGCGTAAAAAAATATAAAAAATGGCAAATAATACTTATAAAACATTGAAAAAAGTGGCTGTAAGGTTACGAGATGATTTGAATAATACTCCTTTTGTCTTGTTATATGCCTATAATGGAACTGGTAAAACGCGTCTATCAATGGAATTTAAGGATATAAGTAAAAAGCATAAAAGGAACCCTAAAACTGATACACTTTATTACAATGCTTTTACAGAAGACCTTTTCCATTGGAATAATGATCTTGAAAATGATATTGAAAGACATTTGATAATCAATAAGGATTCACAGTTTTTTAATGGCTTTAAAGAACTTGCTCTTGAAGAAAAGATTTTTAATTTTTTAGAGAGATATGCCGAATTTGATTTTAGAATAGATTATGATAATTGGACTATATCATTTAATAAAGAAGAGGAGAGGAATATAAAAATATCCAGAGGAGAGGAAAATATTTTTATTTGGTGCATTTTTTTAGCCATAACAGAACTTGCTATAGACGATCAAGGAGAGGGGGCTTACAATTGGGTAAAATATATTTATATAGATGACCCCGTTTCTTCCTTAGATGATAATAATACCATTGGTATAGCGAATGATTTGGCTAAACTTTTAAGAAAAGGAAAAGACAAAATGAAGGTTGTTATATCTTCGCATCATTCATTATTTTTCAATATAATGTATAATGAATTGAAGAAAATAGGACACAAAAGTCATTTTCTCCATAAAGATAGTGAAAGAGGTTATATGTTACAATCCACAGATGACACACCTTTTTTTCATCATATTGCAATGTTGGTTGAATTACAAAAAGCGGTAAAAAGTGGTAAAGTAAATACATATCATTTTAATATTTTGAGAAGTCTTTTAGAAAAAACAGCAACTTTTTTTGGACATAATGATTTTTCTGATTGTATAACAGGAGTAGAAGATGAAGTACTTTTTTCTCGTGCTTTGAATTTGTTAAGTCACGGAAAATATTCAGTTTATCAACCAATTAAGATGAATGAAGATAATAAAAATTTATTTGAAAAAATTTTGACTGCTTTTTTACAAAAATACGAGTTTCAATTACCTAAAATATAAAAATAATGACAAAAATAGAACAACATAATTTAGGAAAAACCCTTTGGGGTATTGCCAACGAACTTCGTGGAGCAATGAATGCCGATGATTTCCGTGATTATATGCTTTCGTTTCTCTTTCTTCGCTATCTATCAAATAATTATGAAGAGGCTGCAAAGAAAGAATTGGGGAGAGATTATCCTTCTGAAACCTCACAGCCACTCAAAACTTGGTATGAAAATAACCCCAACGATATAGCTGAATTTGAAAAACAACTCCGTCGCAAGGTACATTACATTATAAAGCCCGATTTTTTATGGAGTAACATTACCGAATTGGCTCGTACACAAAGTAATGAACTATTAGAAACGCTACAAAAAGGTTTTCAACACATTGAAAACGAATCATTTGAAAGTACTTTTAAGGGACTATTTTCCGAAGTGAATTTGAATTCGGAAAAACTCGGAAAAAATACTACCGACCGTAACGATAAACTCTGTAAAATCATTACTAAAATAGCGGAAGGTATATCCGATTTCTCTACCGATGCCGATACATTGGGCGATGCTTATGAATATTTGATAGGACAATTTGCCGCAGGTTCTGGAAAAAAAGCAGGGGAATTTTATACGCCACAGAGTATTTCCACGATATTGTCTCGGATTGTAGTATTAGATTCTCAAAATCCGCAACTGGGTGTAAAAAATCGTTTAGAAAATGTTCTTGACTTTGCCTGTGGTTCGGGTTCTTTATTACTGAATGTAAGTAATCAACTGAAAAAAAACGGAGGAACTATCGGGAAAATTTTCGGACAAGAAAAGAATATCACTACTTACAACCTTGCCCGTATGAATATGCTTTTGCACGGAGTGAAAGATAATGAATTTGAGATATTTCACGGCGATACATTACTAAATGAATGGCAAATTCTGGGAGAAATGAATCCTGCTAAAAAAATAGAGTTTGACGCTGTGGTAGCCAATCCTCCGTTTAGCTTGCGTTGGGAGCCATCGGAGGCAATGAGTGAAGATTTTCGTTATAAAAGTTATGGTTTAGCACCGAAGTCAGCAGCGGATTTTGCATTTTTGCTTCACGGATTTCATTTTTTATCCAAAGAAGGAACTATGGCAATTATTTTGCCTCACGGCGTACTTTTCAGAGGAGGTGTAGAGGAAAGGATTCGCACCAAATTACTGAAAGATAACCATATAGACACTATAATTGGTTTACCTTCTAATTTATTTTATTCCACAGGAATTCCTGTTTGTATTTTAGTACTTAAAAAATGTAAAAAACAAGATGATGTACTGTTTATCAATGCGTCACAGCATTTTGAAAAAGCCAAACGCCAGAACGAACTACGCCCAGAAGATGTAGAAAAAATTGTGGAAACTTATAAAAATCGTACCGAAATTCCACTTTATTCTCGCAAGGTTTCAATGAGCGAAATAGAAAGCAATGGCTACAATCTTAATATTTCGCGGTATATAAGCACTTCACAAGAAGAAAAGCCAGTAGATTTACAAGATATTCAACAAAAACTCACTGAAATAAACAAACGTATTACCGAAAAAACCGAAAAACATAATGCCTTTTTGAAAAAATTAGGCTTAGATATTATATAATTTTTCACACTTATTTGTACCACAAATAACATAACTACCTAACAACCAACAGTATTTACTTTTGAAGAAGTGCGGTAAGTTACCGCCGACAAATAATAACTCCCCACTTGATTAATATATTGGGTGGGGTTTTAAATAAATCTTAAATTCAATTTAAAAAATGAAAATCATAGTTTTAAAAGGAAATTCCAATATAGGAAAAACAACGACTCTAAATATTGTATATGACAACCTTATAAACCAAGGGGGGCTTTCAACCAATCGACAAACAATAGGAAATCCTAATCAGAATGATTTTTCAGACATTGTAGATTGGAAAAATAAGAAAATAGCTTTTTATACAATGGGAGACTATTCAACTTATTTAAAAGAAGCAATATATTGTTATGAGAAACAAAAGTGCGACATATTAGTTTGTGCAATAAGTACTAATAATCCAAAGGTACGAGCTAATAAGGCTCTGAATGAACCTCGTTTCAATACTAATGTGGTAAATAAACAAGTTTCAAGTATAAAAGCTAATGAGAACTCCTACAATCAGAGTGATAGTAATATAATAATTAATTTGTTATGAGAAATCTTAAACCTGGTCCAAAACCAATCGCAAAATCAACAGGAGAAGTTGATAAAAGAAGAAGGGATAATAAAAGTACTCCCAAAAACAATCCTGATTTGAAACCTTCTAAATCATCTTCTAAGTAGCAGTATAAAGCCGAAATTATGTAAACTTCGGCTTTATTTTTACGTAAAACTTTTTTCTTAGCAAAAAAACATATAACTTTGCCGTGAATTTTTCACGGTAAAATACATCGACAATGATTATTCGATTTTTAGCAAAGAATATTTATTCTTTTAAAGAACAAACAGAATTTAATTTACTTCCAAGTAGTAAGACAGAAAACCTACCTCACCACAAAATAAAACGAGGAGAAATAGAGTTTTTGAGATATGGTGCTATTTACGGAGGGAATGGCGTAGGAAAAACCAACCTCGTGAAAGCAATATCATTGTTGAAATATATGGTAATGGAAAAAGAGGAAATTTCCAATACTAATATGAAATTTAGAATAGGGGAAGATAATATAAAGCTACCTACAGCATTAGGGATTGAGTTTACGATTCAACAAAAAATCTTCTTTTATACTATAACTTTTGATAATGGCCAAGTTTTGTATGAATATTTAGCAGAAACATTTAAGAATAAAGAAGATAAATTAATTTTTGAGAGATATGTAGAAGGAGAAACTCAGAAAATAGACTTTGGAGAAGATTTCAATGATGATAATAATTTAGAACATAAAGCATTTTTGAATGCTTTTTCTAAATTAATACCAAGAGACAAGTTAGCAATCCACTTTTGGGCAAAAATTTATCCCTCTGATTTCAAGGATGTAAAATTAGTTTATGATTGGTTTAGTAAAAAATTGATAATTATAAGACCGTATCCATACACTCAAGTGAGAGGATTGGCTCATTTTTTTGATTTAGAAAAAGACATACTTTCTTTCGCCAAAAAATTTATATTTAATTTAAATATAGGAATTTCAGATATTAAAGTTCATAAGCAAAAAGTGAATAAAGATAATCTTTCTGAAGAAATACAAGAGATTTTAAGTAATGATGGAGATTATACTATCGCCGAAGGAGCAGGTGAGCAAATTTCTTTAGTTAATGAAGAGGGAAATATTTATTCCAAAAGAGTAATTACTTCCCATAATGGCTCGGAATTTCGTCTTGGAGAAGAGTCAGATGGAACGCGTAGGCTTTTTGATTATATTCCAGCTATTCAGGATATTATTACGGATGAAAAAGTTTATATCATTGATGAGATAGAGCGAAGCATTCACCCATTGTTAATCAAAGAAATTATTACCAAATTAGCATTGGACGAAAAAGTAAAAGGGCAATTAATCTTTACGACTCACGAGACCAATCTTCTTAGCCAATCTATTCTACGACCAGATGAAATTTGGCTTACGGAGAAAAACAACGAAGGAGCTACGGAAATATATCCTTTAAGTGATTTCAAAATTCATAATACCATCAACATAGAAAACGGTTATTTAAGTGGTAGATATGGTGGAATACCTATTTTATCAAACCTTAAAGAATTAAAATGGTAGGTTATGAAACAACAATTTATTACTCGTTCTAAAAAATATGAGAAAGAAGCGCCTTCAAAAGATGCTAAAAAGGTTTATATTTTCTGTGAAGGACAGAGAAATGAGGTAGAATATTTTAAATATTTTCAAGGATTAGATAGTCGTATAAACATTATTCCTATTCCTTGTGAAAACGGAAAATCAGACCCAACCAAACTTAAAGAAAACGCTATAAAATTGTTTTTTCCAGAGGGTGAAAAAGAAGAACCTAAATACAAATTAATAGAAGAATACGAAGATGAAATTTGGTTTGTAATAGACACGGATAGGTGGAATGAAGGAGGAAAAATAGATATTTTAAGAAATTTTACAAATAGTAAGAAGTTTTTGAAAGTGGCACAAAGCAACCCTTCTTTTGAAATGTGGTTATATTACCACTTTCAGCCAAATAAACCACAAGAAGAAGAAGTGGATAAGTTCCCTACATTTAAAGCTTTCGTTAACGACAATGTGAGAGGAGGTTTTGATAACAGGAAACACCCTTCATTTTTGGAACGAGCTATTCAAAACGCAGAAAAGAATTATTCTGAAAATGGCAATCCACCACAACCAGATTTATATTGTACACAAGTTTTTAGATTAGGAGGAATAGTATTTTCTTTTGTAAAAGATAAATTAAAATAAAAATTTTCTTACCTTTACCCCACGCAAATTTGCGAGAAACTTTCGCACTATACGAAACCTTCCCGCAAGTTTGAAAAGCATTTTCGCATTGTGCGAAAACGCCCTGCAAAAATGTTTGAAACTTTCGCACTATACGAAACTTTCCCGCAGATTGGCAACAGACTTTCGCACAATACGATAGCCTCAAACAAAAAAAACAGCAAATAATTCACTAAAAAAATATTAATATGATTAAAAAAATCAGCTTAGAAAGGCTCCGCCTTATGGCATTTGCACAGGTGATGAAAAATGTGCAATCTTTTTTAGCGAAGGAGGAAAATTTGCAAGAAAAAGGCTTGGAAGAAGTCAAAAAAGAGTTCGATATGGCTTTTTCTGTCCTTGAAAGTACGCTTAATATTTCCAAAAAAAGCGAGCAAACACAAAGCATCTTGGAGTTGGACGCTCAACGTGATAATTTTCTGAATAATTTTATCGCTCATTGCAAAATCTACCAAACACACCCCGAAAAAACCAAAGCAGAAGCCGCCAAACGTGCCATTATCAGAATTGAGGCGTATGGCAAAAATATTGCTAAAAGAGCCTATCGTGACGAAACAACCATCATCAGAAACTTGGTTGCGGACTTCCAAAAAGAGCCCCTCGCTACTGACATCGTCCTTATCGGAGCCAAAGAATGGCTGGACTTTTTAGCGCCTGCCAATCAGAAATTTGACGAACTTCACAGCAATCGCACAATGGAGCAATCCGAAAAAGAAGTAGGACAAACCAAAGAAGCGCGCACGGCTATGCAAGAAAAATTTGACCGTCTCTGCAAGGCTATCACCGCAATGGCATTCGTAAAAGGCGAAGAAAATTATAAAGCTCTTGCCGGTGCCATCAACGAAGAAGTGAAAAATGCGCTGGCGGTTACAAAAAGTAAAAATACACCTCAATAAGGACGTACACTGATACGTCCTTTTTTTATGCAACAAACTTTGCCTACGTTTCGATTTTTGGAAAAATTTTAACCATACAATAGAAGTAATTCTGCTCATTATAAAAACAAAAACGATTCTGCCCTTGCTTTTCTTCCTTGCAAAAAAATCATAAAAATGCGCACTTCTTCCCACTTTGTTTCATTCGTCTTTTTCGTTGTAAAAACTTATTCATATCTTTGACACCTAATTTAGAAGTAATGATGAAACATTGCGTTTTATTTTTGGCGACTATTTTTTCCGTAATTGGGTTTTCGCAACGTCCCAAAGAGCATATCCTGAAATTTAAAAGCTGGGAATATCCCAAATACTACATCCCTGATACGAAAATAGGCATTGTCAGCGATGAGTCAGTGCCTGATAGATATAAAATTAATTTCTTCACGCTAAAAAATCTGAATTTTAGGTCGTTGCAAATCGTAAGACCCCAAGAAGCTACCTATGTGCTCTACATAAAACCGTTGCGATGTGTGTACGAACCCGAAATAAATAAAACCCTTCTTCCGAATGAAACTTCTGGAAAGGTCGTAATGAATGCTGATTTCCATTGTGTTATAAAGAAAAATGACGAAGTCGTTTTTGATTTTATTTCTAACGAAAAAAGAACCGTTTTAGAGAGAAAGTTGCCCCTACAACAAAACGAATTTGAAAAAGCCATAATGGAAGAAGTAATAACCCACGAAAAAAACTTCCCAAAGCACTATGACGATCTTTACTTGAAGAGTGTCGATAATTTTATTTATTTCCTTAAAAATGATTTGGATTTTGTTCCGAAAGAGCTTCCGTATGTTTTATATTCCTTTGAAGATAAAGAACTTGAAAACATCACCCATTCGGTAATAGAGACTATTTCACTATTTGAAAGCGGACAATTGCATCGTGAAAATCTATTACAAAAAATACTTTTTTGGGAAGATTTAGCAACTCAATACAGCCATTCTGACAAAAAACAAAAAAGAATTTACTGGGCATTGATGCAGAACATCTCAGCAAGTTATTTTTTCTTAGGCGATTATCCAAAAGCGCTGGAATACAAAGAAAAAGCTCGTTTGACAGCGTATAAAAACAATTACCACTACCCTGCTCATAACATTCAAAAAATTTTAGAAAATCGTTCTTCCTATCAGTATATTGCTCCGATTAAGGATTTTGAAAATATGGATTTCAGTCAAACTCAAAACTTCTCAAATATTGAAATCATCAATTCTAACGTACTGACAGAAGATTTCGCACAAGAAGAAAGGGAAGATTTTGAAATAAAAAACAAAAAAGTAGAGGTTATTTCTAAAATTTTGTATTTGGATTCGTCGTTTGAGTTTCTGAAAAGAATTTCAAAATATGCCGAAACCTTCAATAAAGAGCGTTATGAAGATGATAAAAAAAGAGGGGAAGAGAAACGTTTAAGGAGTTATTATTTGAGTATTGACGAAACCTATCAGAATTTAATCAATGAGAATCTTGCAAAATCAGAAGAGTTAAAAACTTTTGATGTTTCCGTTTTTTCAGAAGAAGAAAAATTATTGATTGCCGATATTGCCAAAGCTATAAACAGTACCTACTCTGGTTTGGAAGGGACAAAATTAGCAGAAGATTCCTACAACAAAACGGTAGACCCTACTAATCTCATCGATGAATATGTAAAATACCTTAGTGAACTAATTATTCTTATCGACCAGAAATTAGTTACTTATTATGAAGAAATAAATCAACAAAAAAATGACAAAATCAGCCTTCTGTACGATAAATTCTTTAAATATAAGGGAAAAGACATCAAAAAAATACCGTATTTAAATTATTTGGCATATACGCTAACTCATTCGCAAATTCTCAATCCGAAAAATAACTTTGAGTTGTACGAAAAATACCATAAAGAATACAATAAAATCTATTTTGACTTGTTTTATAGTACAGATTTCAATCAAATTCATCATAAAGATATTGATATTTTGTTACACCCTGCTGTAAGCCCTTATTACAAGTTAGCGATGCACAAACCCAATAAAGAAAATATACCTAATTTTACATACGATGAAAATAGTATTAAAAAAATCCTGTTACTTTTGGTTGAATAGCCTTCTTTGCTTGCTTTTCACACACTGCGGAACGCTTCATCAAGCTCCTTACCCGACTGATGATGCGCTACCTCAGCCTCCACCACCTCCTCCTATATGTATATTTTTGGAATTAAAAGTTTTGGAAATTTCAGAAAAGAAAGATTCAAAAGTAACGGTTTCCTATGAAATTAAAAACACAACTCACACAGAACTCAGCAAATTGTATCATCACTGCAAAATTTTGTTTCTAATTCAAACCAAACAAGGAACGCAAATAGCTCATACAGAAGATATGTACGGAAGTATTCCTGCTAAAACTTCCGTCATCAAAGAAGCAGAAATTCTGCTTGCTTCATACGATGTCGAAGAAATTGAAATAAAAACTATTTCTAAGAACTAAATATAAAGCAATGATGCAAAAAATGGCGCTTTTTAATAAAGAAAAAGCGCCATTTTTTGCATTATTACCCAATTTTTATCCTTTCAAAGAAAGCGATTTACTATGTTATAAAAACAGCACAATGAGTAATTGCGCAATCATAATCCGCATAAAGGTTGTTAGCGGGTAAACAGCGGCGTACGTTACTGCCGGAGCGTCAGAGCCCGTAACATCGTGAGCAAACGCCAATGCAGGAGGGTCAGTTTGTGAACCTGAAAGCAATCCGCAAATTTCGAGGAAGTTTAGTTTGAAATAGAAACGAGCCGTCAAAGCCACCACAATCAGTGGAACAAGCGTTATGGCTACTCCCATCAACATCCAAAATAATCCGTCGCCTTCTGATAAGGTTTTGATGAATCCTTGTCCTGCTCCCAATCCAACGCTCGCTAAGAAAAGTACAATTCCTATTTCACGAACCATCAAGTTGGCGCTGTGCGACACATAGTGCGTTACTGAAAAACGACCTCCGTAACGGCTAATTAAAATCGCAACAATAAGCGGACCTCCCGCCAAACCGAGCTTCACCGGTGATGACATTCCCGGAATATACAACGGAATAGAACCTAAAATTACCCCAAGCACAATTCCGAAGAAAAGTTCAGCAATATGTGGGTGTTGCAAGCGTTTTTTAGAGTTTCCGAACACTTTTTCTATCAATTTAATGCGTTCTTCTTCGCCAACAACTGTAATAGTATCTCCGAATTGAAGTTTAGTGTCTTTCGTCGGAACGAACTCAATGCCCGCACGATATACACGACTGATAGTAACGCCATATTTTTCACGAACATTAATATCTCCCAATTTTTTGGTGTAAGCCTGCTTGTTGGTAACGTTCATTCGACGTGAAACGATGTTAGCAGCTTCTTCATCGAACAATGACAAATTGGCTTTTTTTCCAACCAAAGTACAAAGACGTTCAAAATCTCTCGGATTAGCCACCAAAAGTAAAATATCTTTTTCTTTAAGAAGCGTGTCTTTATCCACCAAAAGCACACTTCCTTCTCGATAAAGTCGGGAAATAACAAAATCCATTCCCAATGTTTGTTTGATGATAGCGATGTGTTTATCGAACAAAATCGGATTTTCAACATACACCGCTATTTTGTCCACACTTGAATTATTTTTATTAACTTTCCATTGGTTCAAACGTTTTTCAGCATCCAGATTCACTTTTAATGCCGATTTTAAAATCATCATCACTAAAATAATTCCCAAAACACCGAACGGGTAAGCAACCGCATATCCGTTTGAAACATTTGAAAGGGTTTGATTGATAGCTTCTTGTGAAACTCCTCTTTCTACGGAAATGTCAACAATTGCTTGTTGTGCAGCCCCCAATCCGGGCGTGTTGGTAACTGCTCCCGACATAATGCCAACGAGTTCTGCAATTCCTGTTCCTGTTGAAAAATGAAGAGCAATAACCGTAAGCACACAAGTTACTGCCGAAAGAATTGCCAAACTGTTGAGTTTTAGTCCTCCTTGCTGAAATGAAGCAAAGAAACCAGGACCTACTTGCAATCCGATGGTGTAAACAAACAGAATAAGCCCGAATTCTTTTACGAAATGTTGAATGTGATGGTCAACAGTAAATCCGAAGTGAGCAACGGCAATTCCTGCAAAAAGTACGCAAGCAATCCCAAAAGAAATTCCCCAAATCCGAATTTTTCCTAAGGCAACGCCCAAAGCAATCACAATACTGTAAATAATCACGGTGTAAGCCACGCTTTCGTGGTTCGAGAATAGGTTTATTATCCAATCCATAACTGTAAATATTTATTATATCTTATTTTTTTTTTTGCGCCCGCAAAGATACCATTTTTTATCTGAAACGTAAAAATAAAATCAATAATTTATTAATTTCACAATCTTATGTTTTTAATTTTGCTGATTTATCAATCATTAATCCATTCACTATCAATTGTTAACTATTTTTTTCAAGAAAAACTTTGATATAAAAAAATAATGCGTATATTTGCACCCGCAATTGGGAAGATACTCAAGCGGCCAACGAGGGCAGACTGTAAATCTGCTGACTATGTCTTCGCAGGTTCGAATCCTGCTCTTCCCACAAAAAAGAGATTTTCAACCAATGGAAATCTCTTTTTTTATACCTTATAACACATTCTTCTAAACCTAAATAATTATGTACAAACAATTTATCCAACCGATTCTTTTTTCATTAGACCCTGAAAAGGCACATCATTTGACATTCTCTGCATTGAAATTTTTGAATAAAATTCCGGGCGTTCCTGCTTTGTTGCGTTCACTTTATCGAGTGGAGCACCCTTCATTAGAACGAGAAGTTTTTGGTATAAAATTCAAAAATCCGGTAGGGCTTGCCGCAGGATTGGACAAAGAAGCAAAACTCTACAAAGAACTTTCAAATTTAGGTTTCGGATTTATTGAAATCGGCACGATTACCCCGAAAGGGCAACCCGGAAATCCTAAAAAACGTCTTTTCCGATTGAAGGCTGATAAAGCTATCATTAATCGTATGGGGTTTAATAATCAAGGGGTTGAAGAAGCTATCAAGCGATTGAAAAACAATAAAAACGTGCTCATTGGCGGAAATATCGGTAAAAATAAAATAACACCGAATGAGGAAGCCGTGAATGATTATAGTATCTGTTTTGAGAAATTATTTCCGTATGTGGACTATTTTGTGGTAAACGTAAGTTCGCCGAACACTCCCAATTTGCGCACGTTGCAAGAAAAAGAGCCGCTCACGCTTCTGCTCAATACGTTGCAAAAGTTGAACTTACAGAAAGAAAAACAAAAACCGATTTTACTGAAAATCGCTCCCGATTTGACTGATGAGCAACTCTTGGACATCATTGATATTGTGAAAGAAACCAAAATTGCAGGCGTAATTGCCACAAACACAACTATTTCACGTGAAGGACTCACTTCTGCGGCTAAAAATGAAACGGGAGGGCTCAGTGGCAAACCGCTCACCAAACGTTCTACGGAGGTAATTCGTTTTTTAAGTGAGAAAAGCGGTAAAGCCTTTCCAATTATTGGAGTTGGAGGCATTCATTCCGTAGAAGATGCGTTGGAAAAATTGGAGGCAGGAGCTTCACTAATTCAACTATATACAGGTTTTATTTACGAAGGTCCAAAATTGATTAAAGATATTAATAAACGATTAATAAAGGCATAACTATTTTCCGACTTATCGTCCTTTGATAAAGTTTTCAAACCTTTGTCAAAGGATTTTTTTAAAATTTAAAAAAATATACATAAAGGAACATCTCATTTCTAACATTGAACCTTTAAAAGAATCTTTGATTCAATTCAATTAATTACTTATCTTTGCCCGCATTCTAATCATTTGTCAATGAATTTACTATCCGTTGAAAACATATCCAAGGCTTTTGGAGAGCGTGTTTTATTTGAAAATATCTCTTTTGGAATCAATAAAGACCAAAAAATTGCATTTGTAGCCAAAAATGGAACAGGAAAAACCACACTTTTGAATATTATTTCAGGAAAAGACCAGCCTGATAGTGGGCAAGTGGTATCAAGAAATGGTATTCATATTGCTTTTTTGTCGCAAAATCCCGATTTTAACGATGAATTGACCATTGAGGAAACTATTTTTGCTGTCGAAAATCCGATTTTGAAAGTGATTCAAGAATACGAAAAGGCTTTAGAAAATCCTGATGATGAAAAAAATTATCAAAAAGCCTTTGAAAAAATGGATTTGCACAACGCGTGGGATTTTGAAACGCAATACAAGCAAATTCTTTCACGACTCAAACTCGATAATCTGCAATTGAAAGTCAAAAATCTTTCGGGCGGACAAAAAAAGCGATTGGCTTTGGCAAATGTTCTTATCAGTAAACCCGATTTGCTCATTCTTGATGAGCCAACGAACCATCTTGATTTAGAGATGATTGAGTGGCTTGAACAGTTTTTTGCCAAAGAAAATATTACCTTATTTTTGGTTACGCACGACCGTTATTTTTTGGAACGTGTTTGTAATGAAATTGTGGAGTTAGATAATGGCGAACTTTTTACTTACAAAGGTAATTATTCGTATTTTCTTGAAAAGAAAGAACTGCGTTTGGCGCAGGAACAGGCGAGCGTTGAAAAAGCTAAAAATTTGTATGTCAAAGAATTAGATTGGATGCGTCGCCAACCCAAAGCCCGAACAACCAAATCAAAATCGCGTATTGATGATTTTTATCTTATCAAAGAGCAAGCCCACAAACGTCGTAAAGAACACGTGGTGCAACTTGAAATCAATATGGAACGTTTAGGAAGTAAAACGGTTGAATTTCACAATGTTAGTAAATCATTCGGAGCGCTTCCGATTCTTAACAAATTTGATTATAACTTCATCAGAGGCGAACGCATCGGAATTATTGGCAAAAACGGCACGGGAAAATCAACTTTTTTGAATTTACTCACTCAAAAAATAGAACCCGATAGCGGAAAAATCGTTATTGGCGACACAATTAAGTTTGGATACTACACCCAAGACGGAATTCAGGTCAAAGAAGGACAAAAAGTGATTGAAGTTATCCAAAAATATGGCGAATACATTCCACTTTTGAAAGGAAAAACGCTTTCAGCGGCGCAATTATTGGAAAGATTTCTGTTTGACCGCAAAAAACAATACGATTATGTTGAAAAATTAAGTGGAGGAGAACTAAAAAGGCTCTATTTGTGTACGGTTTTGATTCAAAATCCTAATTTTCTGATTTTAGATGAACCCACGAACGATTTAGACATCGTTACATTGAACGTTTTGGAGAATTTTCTGTTGGATTATCCTGGTTGTTTGCTCGTAGTGTCGCACGACCGTTATTTTATGGATAAAATTGTTGACCATTTATTTGTTTTCAGAGGAAATGGCGTAATTGAAGATTTTCCAGGCAACTACACCGATTTTAGAGTCTATGAAGAAAGCACACCTCCGTCAGAAGAAACTTATGAAAAGAAAGAAAACACCAAAAATGTATGGCGAAAAGACGGATTAAAGGGACTTTCGTTTAACGAACAGAAAGAATTCAATCGATTAGAGAAAGAAATTCCTTTTTTAGAAGAAAAAAAGACGGAAATTGAGTCTTTATTTTCCGAAGGGAACTTAAATTCAGACGAAATTCATCAAAAATCGGAAGAATTACAGCAGATTATCACGGAATTAGACCAAAAAACGGAACGGTGGTTTGAATTGTCAATGAAAATGGAAGAAAATGGGAATTAACTTATCGGAATTACCAAAACTTGCTAAGGAGAAAAAAGACGAGAATAAACGTTTTTTTGCGCAATTGAGAAAAAAAGCACCAAAAGATTTGGATTATGTGGTTCAAGAAATTCACGATGATATTTCAGCAGAAACGGATTGTTTGCAATGTGCTAATTGTTGCAAAACCACAGGTCCTCTTTTAACAAATATAGATATCGAACGGATTTCCAAACATTTACGTTTGAAGCCTTCCGATTTTATAGCTCGTTATTTGCGTATTGATGAAGATAAAGATTACGTTTTTCAGTCGATGCCTTGCCCGTTTTTAGATTTGGATAATTATTGTTTGATTTATGATGTCCGACCCAAAGCCTGCCGAGAATATCCGCATACTGACCGAAAAAAACTGTATCAAATTGGTGATTTGACGATAAAAAACACTGAAATTTGTCCGATTGCCTTTAAAGTAGTTGAAAAAATGAAAGAAACCATCAAAGTAAAGTAAAATGTGGCATCAAATAAAGGAAGAATATCAAAATTATTTGCTTTTTCAACGAGGAATGTCTAAAAATTCAGTTGTTTCTTACGGATTAGACATTGAAAAATTGATTTTATACCTTGAAAAGTATAAAATTGAAGAAACTCCTGACACAATTTCGGTCGATACTTTGCGCCAGTTTGTGTACGATGTTTCCAAAGATTTGAATGCTCGTTCACAAGCGCGATTGATTTCAGCTTTAAAGAGCTTTTTTAAGTTTATGACCAACGAAAAAAATCGGGAAGATTATCCGATGAACCTTATTGAAACTCCTAAAATTGGATTGAAATTGCCCGATACGCTTGCTCTTGAAGAAATTGATAACTTGCTAAATTCCATTGATTTAAGTACTGATGAAGGTCATAGGAATAAAGCCATTATTGAAACGCTTTACGGTTGTGGTTTACGGGTTTCTGAACTGATTTCGTTGCGTTTGTCAGATTTGTTTTTTGCAGAAGATTTCATTCGAGTGCAAGGAAAAGGCAGCAAACAACGACTTATTCCGATAGGAAAATTTACACAAAAACAAATAAGTCATTATGTTGAAAATCAGCGAAAAAAATTAAAAATAGCCAAAGGACACGAGGATTTTGTTTTCTTAAATCGAAGAGGAAAACAACTCACAAGAGCAATGATTTTCACCATTGTTCGTCAAGTTGCTGAAAATATAGGTTTGGAAAAGAAAATAAGCCCGCACACATTTCGGCATTCATTTGCCACACATTTGCTTGAAAACGGAGCAAACTTACGTGCCATACAAACGATGTTAGGACACGAAAACATCACGACCACAGAAATTTACGTACACGTAGAAAAGTCCTATTTGCGTGAAATGTTAGTGAAATTTCACCCTCGTCAGAAAATGCAACTGTTCTGATTAGGCGTTTCTGATGGCTTATAATATTCTAAAAAAGAAGTTATTAGACTTTGAATTGATTAAATATCCTCAAAGTTAATATTTGTAAAAGAAGAACTATTCACAACTTGATGTTCTTGTGAAAATGCCTTTTTAAAATCCCTTTGGTGGCGTTCAGAAATGACTTCTTCTCCTTTTTCTTCAAAAACATAGTTTGTCATCTCATCTAAGATTTCTTTAAACAACTCAAAATCTTCCTTATACAAGTAAATTTTATGTTTTTTGTAATGAAAAGAACCATCTTCGTGCGTAAATTTCTTACTTTCAGTGATTGTCAAATAATAATCCTTAGCACGTGTAGCTCTCACATCAAAAAAATAAGTTCTTCTACCTGCTCTCAAAACCTTTGAGAAAATTTCTTCATTGTCCAAAAATTCCTTTTCTTCCATAAATATTTAGTCTTCAAAGTAAACATTGTTAGGGGGACAAAAGTCAATAAAAAATATTTATTATACAAGTCTAAAAAACTTTTTTTCTTCCAATAATGTTTCTTTTATCAAAATATTAAGAATCTTCTCTAAAAATTAGCTTTTTATTTAATATATTTACTTAATCATTTTTGAAGTTGGCAATGTTTTATAATTTAAAATTTGAGCAGACAATCTTCAACAACCCGATTTTTTCTAATATTGGAAACAATTCTAAATCGTTTCTGTTAAAAAATTTAATATTTGAAAAAAAAACTTCTGTTTGACTATCAATTAATTACAAACAAAAAAAATGAGAAACATTTAAGTTTTAGAAAAAATCTTAAATATTTCTCATTTTTAGTTGTTAATTCGCTACTTCGCTGATAAATTTAATTCGGTACATACGAAGTTCATCGTCTTCATAATCACCATCGAATTCTTTTGAAGCAATCGAAATTTTATCTGACTCGGCTTCCATAAAGTAGTCGTGAAGTTCTTCTTGTTGCTCTTCGTCAAAAATTTCATCAATCCAGTAGTTAATGTCTAATTTCGTTCCGCTGTAAACGATTTGTTCCACTTCTTTCAAAAATTCATCCATTTCCAAACCTTTGGCTTTGGCGATGTCAGGCAGAGGCAACTTTCTGTCAATATTCTGAATGATGTACAATTTTAAGGAAGAGTTTGAACCTGTGGTCTTTACGATTAAATCTTCGGCTCTGAGAATGTCGTTTTCTTCCACATACCTTCCGATAAGTTCCACAAATTCACTTCCGTATTTTTTAGCTTTTCCTTCACCCACACCGTGAACGTTGGTCAGTTCAGAAATGGTTATCGGATATTTGAGAGCCATATCTTCAAGTGATGGGTCTTGGAACACCACAAACGGAGGCACACCTTTTTTCTTGGCAACTTTTTTGCGTAAATCTTTCAGCATTCCTAAAAGCACTTCATCAGCAACGCCTCCACCAGAAGCTCCGACATCTTCGGGTTCTTCTTCATAAATGTGGTCTTCGGTCATCATAAAAGAAGTAACGTTTTTCAGATATTCTTTTCCTTTATCGGTGATGAACATCACACCATAGGTTTCTATATCTTTATAAATCAACCCATTAACCATTACTTGACGCAGCAAAGCCATCCAATAGAGGTCATCTTTCTCTTTTCCAATTCCAAAGAAGGGTTGTTCATCAATTTTATGCGATTTAATGAGAGCCGTCACTTTTCCGATAAGTGTATTTACAATTTCTTTGGCTTTGAATTTCTGTTTGGTCGAAATAATTACGTTCAATAATTTGACAACATCGTCTTTGGCTTCGACTTTCACTTTCGGGTAGCGCACATTGTCGTCCATATCTGCTCCTTCGCCATTCACTTCGTCAAATTCTTCTCCGAAATAATGCAAAATAAACTTACGGCGTGAACTTGAAGTTTCGGCATAAGCCACAATATCTTGCAACAAAGCCTGTCCGATTTCTTGTTCGGCGATGGGCTTTCCTACCATAAACTTTTCTAATTTTTCTACATCTTTATAGGAATAGAACGCCAAACAATGTCCTTCGCCACCGTCACGTCCTGCGCGTCCTGTTTCTTGATAGTAGCTCTCAATACTTTTTGGAATGTCGTGATGAATCACAAAACGTACATCGGGTTTGTCAATTCCCATTCCAAAAGCGATAGTTGCCACCACCACATCAACCTCTTCCATCAAAAACATATCTTGATGCTTGGCGCGGGTTTTAGCGTCTAATCCTGCGTGGTAAGGCACGGCAGTAATTCCGTTAACTTGCAGTGTTTGAGCTAATTCCTCTACTTTTTTTCGGCTTAAACAGTAGATAATTCCTGATTTTTTACTGTTTTGTTTTACAAAACGAATGATGTCAGCGTCCACGTTTTTTGTTTTCGGACGTACTTCATAGTAGAGATTAGGTCGGTTGAATGACGATTTAAACACGTTGGCTTCTGGCATTCCCAAATTTTTGAGAATATCTTCCTGTACTTTGGGCGTAGCCGTAGCAGTCAAAGCCACCATCGGAATGCCTTTACCTAATCGGTCAATAATCGTTTTTATATTTCGATATTCAGGTCTGAAATCGTGTCCCCATTCTGAAATACAATGCGCTTCGTCCACCGCTACGAATGAAATCGGAATGGTTTTCAAGAAGTTAGCATATTCATCTTTGATTAACGATTCAGGAGCTACATACAATAATTTGGTTTTCTTGTTGCTAATATCATCCATCACCTCACGAATTTCACTCTTTGTTAGTGATGAGTTTAAAACGTGTGCAACACTATCCGTTGATGAAATACCTCGCATTGCATCTACTTGGTTTTTCATCAAAGCAATCAACGGAGAAATTACGATAGCCGTTCCCTCCAAAACCAAAGCTGGAAGTTGATAACATAACGATTTTCCTCCTCCTGTTGGCATAATCACAAACGTATCTTTCTTATTGATAACGCTTTGCACGATTTCTTCTTGATGTCCTTTAAAACTATCAAAACCGAAATAATGCTTCAAGGCACTTTGTAAATCATTTTTAGCCGTTTCCATCTAAATTATATCTATATTTTATCTAACTTTGCAAACATAAAAGTAATACTATTTTTTTAATTGACAAAAGAAAAAATAAAAATTTTTAATGGAAACGAAAAAAATTATCGAAATCGCTCAAAAAACAATTATTGAAGAATCGAAAGCTATTCTAAAATTAGCAGATTTTATAGATGAAGATTTTATAAAAACTACTAATTACATATTAAAATCAAAGGGAAGAGTTGTTATTACAGGAATTGGAAAAAGTGCCATCATCGCCAATAAAATTGTTGCTACAATGAACTCAACGGGCACACCAGCAATTTTTATGCACGCTGCCGACGCTATTCACGGTGATTTGGGCATCATTCAAAAAGACGATGTGGTTATCTGTATTTCAAAAAGTGGCAACACTCCTGAAATTAAAGTACTTGTTCCGTTACTCAAACGTGGAAACAATAAACTTATCGCCATCACATCGAACAGAAATTCGGTTTTAGGGCAACAAGCCGATTGTGTTTTGTATGCACACGTTGAGAAAGAAGCCTGTCCGAATAATTTAGCACCAACCACCAGCACCACAGCTCAATTGGTTTTAGGCGATGCTTTGGCGGTTTGTTTGCTTGAAATGAAACAGTTTGGAAGTAGCGATTTTGCAAAATATCACCCTGGTGGAGCTTTGGGCAAGCGACTCTATCTCAAAGTTTCGGACATTGTGGCTAACAACCAAAAACCACAAGTTGCCCCCGATACCGACATCAAAAAAGTCATTGTTGAAATATCTGAAAAGATGCTTGGCGCAACAGCGGTCATTGACGGAAGCAAAATAGTGGGCGTTGTAACTGATGGCGACATACGGCGAATGCTCAGCAAAACAGATTCCATCACAGGTCTTACAGCAAAAGACGTGATGACCGCCAATCCCAAAACCATTGACGCTGACACACTTGCTGTTGATGCTCTCGATGTTATGGAAAATAATAAAATTACCCAATTGTTAGTTACCGAAAACAATATATATATAGGTGTAGTGCATTTGCATAATTTGGTTCAGGAAGGGTTGATTTAAAAAGAAAAGGTTTGTCAAATAGAGCTGTTCCTGTTTGACAAACCGATATTATCTTTTTCATACTTTTCGACAATCATTCCGAAGTGTCATAATTTTCAATAGCTTTCTTCAAAATAGAAATTATTTTTCTGCGAAAGCGGCGAGGACTGATAACTTCTATTGAATTTCCAAAGCCCAAAAAAAGACGTTCCAATTCAAAATTATGACGTACTTTAATTTTGAAAACAGTTCCGTTAGGGCGTTCTTCCTCAATGGTTTGTGAATGATGAAATGGTTTGGTTTTTACGTAGTTAGCATTATGTCTATCAACAAAAAATACAATTTCCTCAATCGGATTGCCTTCTGAAACTGTTACCCCAATCACATCTTTAAAATATTCATCGGCATTGATGTTTTTGTCAATATACGGAATATCAATCACTTTCACACCCTCAATTCGGTCTAATGCCAAAGTAAGTAAACTGGTTTTGTAAAAACAAACCACAAACCAACGATTATTAAACTCTTTTAAAAACTGCGGATGTAGGTCTAAAATACTAATTTCTCGTGCTTTAAAAGATTTATAATGCACTTGCAATGCCTTTTTCTGTTGAATAGCTTTGTAAATAGGGTCGATATATTCCAATCCTCGTAAGGATTCATTTTTATCTAAATGAATGGTTGGGTTTGTGTTATCTTTTTGAAAAACAGAATCTTCCAAACGATGGATAATTCCATTCATATCTTTAAAAAACGAAAAATCTTTAAATTCTTTTAAAAGTTGTATGGCTTCTCCCATCAGTTTGATGTCATTTTGTGACATTGGTGTGTTTTTGATGCTGTACTCAGGGTCAGCATACCGATAGAATTTTCCCTCAAAAACCTCAATCGGTGCATTGTAACCCATTTTGTCACTTCGCATATTTTGAATATCCAGCTGAACGGTGCGTTTGCTGACCATATCGTCTTTGCCTTCATATTCATAAAGAGCGTCAGAGCAAGCGTCAATCAGGTCATCTAACGTCCAGCGTCGTCCCGTGTTTCGCAGGCATTCATCAATGGTTTTATACCGAATAAGAGCATTTTTGTTGGTTGCCATAACTTATTTTTTAGAACGGAAGGCTCAAATCAACCGTAACTTTATCACTCACAATAAATCCGAGAAAACCACTACCAATGTCAAATGTATCTAATGAAAGTTTGAAACTCATTTTTAGCGTTTTACTTCCGTTTTCGTTAATTATTTGGAACGGAATTTCTTTGGTTTCAGTTTTTCCTTTGATTTTAATATCGAAAATTCCAACGTATTCTTCATTACTTTTTTTGGTGATTTTCTGTGATTTTACCTCTATTTGCGGATATTTTTCAGCATTAAACCACGATTCACTTTGCAAATGTTTGTCACGATTGGCACTTTTGGTTTTTATACTTACCACTTCGGCAGTTCCGCCTACTTGCCCATTTAGATCAATATTATAGTTAAACTTCTGAAATTCACCTTTTACGGTTGAAAGTCCTTTTTTGATGCTGAAAGCTATCTTTCCGTTAGTTGAAGTTTGCGCTCCGACCATAGCTGTCCCGACAAAAAATAGAAAGAAAAATCCCTTTAAAAGCGTTTTAATTTTTACGGTTGTTGTGTTCACAATTTACTTATTTTAATTATTAGTTTTACAAAGAAAGAAAAAAAGAAAGAAATATGCAAGTTTGTTTAAATTTAATTCGTTAATAAACATCGTTTTAACAAATTTCTTTCCCAAAAACATTTGCACGATAACTATTTTTTTTTGACCTTTGTCCAATTTCATTTAAAATTCATTAAACATTATGAAGATATTAGTATGTATCAGTAGTGTTCCCGACACTACGTCAAAAATAAATTTTACTGATGAAAATCGAAAATTTGACCCCAATGGTGTTCAGTTTATCATCAATCCGAGTGATGAATTTGGGCTGACCAAAGCCGTTATGCTAAAAGAAAAATTGGGGGCTTCCATCACCCTAATCAATGTGGGAACTGCTGAAACTGAACCCACATTACGAAAAGCATTCGCTTTGGGCGCTGATGAGATTATCCGCATAAATGCCGTTGCAACCGACGGATATTTCGTTGCCTCTCAAATTGCCAAAGTTGCACAAGAGGGTAATTATGATTTGATTATCACGGGAAAAGAATCAATTGACTATAACGGAGGAATGGTTGGTGGAATGCTCGCTGCTTTGTTAGATTTCCCTTTTATAAATAAATGTATCTCCCTTGAAATCAATGAAAAAACAGTTACAGCCACTCGTGAAATTGAAGGCGGAAAAGAAAAACTTTCAACACAACTCCCGTTGGTAATTGCCGGACAAAAAGGATTGGTTGAAGAAAAGGATTTACGCATTCCGAATATGCGAAACTTAATGGCTGCTCGAACCAAAGCAATCACCGTGATTGAGGCTGAAACCACAACAAAAAACACAGAAACTATTGGTTTTGAAAAACTGCCTGCCAAAAAACCCGTAAAAATGATTTCACCTGATAATTTAGATGAACTCATCGACCTACTACACAACGAGGCAAAAGTAATTTAATCGTAAATTCAAACCAAAGTTTCAAATCTTTTAACATAAAAAACGAAAAAATATGTCTGTTCTAATATACATTGATTCTGAAAACGGAAAACTAAAAAAATCAGCTTTTGAAGTAGCTTCGTATGCACGAGCTATTGCTCAACAGAAAAGTACGTCAGTAGTGGCTGTCGCCGTAAATGCTGACGATACCAAACCTTTGGGAATTTATGGCGTTAGTAAAGTAATAAATATCAAAAATGAGAAACTTATTTCTTTTTCAGCGAAGGCTTACACCCAGATTTTGAAACAAATTGCTGAAAAAGAAGAGAGTGATGTGGTTGTTTTGAGTTCTTCATCAAATGCAAAAAGCCTTGCCCCTCTTCTGGCGGTGGCACTGCAAGCCGGATACGTAGCCAATGTGATTTCATTGCCTGAAAGTGCAGAAAATTTTGTGGTAAAAAGCAATGTTTTTTCAAATAAAGCCATTGGTGCAACCCGAATTACGACTGCAAGAAAAGTAATTGGGCTTGCTGGAAATGCTTACGGATTGAAAGAAAACCCAACCGACATTACGATAGAAGATTTTAGTCCTTCACTTGCCAATACAGATTTTGATATTACGGTGGATAGTGTAGAAAAAAACAGCGGAAAAATTTTGCTTGATGATGCTGCCATTGTGGTTTCTGGGGGACGTGGACTCAAAAGTCCCGAAAATTGGGGAATGATTGAAGAACTCGCCGAAGTGTTAGGTGCGGCAACTGCTTGCTCAAAACCTGTTGCTGATATGGATTGGCGACCTCACGAAGAACACGTGGGACAAACAGGAAAACCCATAAGCGCAAACCTATACATCGCTATTGGTATTTCAGGAGCAATACAGCATTTGGCAGGTGTAAATGCCTCAAAAGTAAAAGTAGTTATCAATACTGATGAAAATGCGCCTTTTTTTAAAGCTGCTGATTATGGCATAGTAGGTGATGCCTTTGAAATTGTTCCGAAACTTATCCAAAAATTAAAAATATTTAAAGAATAATTTTTCTGAGATAAGGAAAGAAAGCCGTTTAAAAAAAAAATCAGATGAAAAGAGGCTGTTCCCGTATTATGAAACAGCCTCTTTTTTTTATTTTCAATGTATTACAACACTTCTTTCAAATACAACGCTATTGCACCCAAATCATCATTATTAATTCCACTTGAAAGGTGTGGAATGCCATTTAGCTTTGAAATTGTGATTATTTTATTGATGATAATTTGGCTTGTAGCTCTTTAATATCTTCAATGATGCCTTTGACAATTTCTTCATCAGAAAATCCATACGCATTAAAATTTTTTGTGCCTAACCAAACACCACTGTGTGAATATCCAAATTCATTCAAAATCTCTATTATTTTTTCTCATTTGGATATATATCCACCCCAATAATTTCTTCTTATTTCCTTACCTACCCTATTTCAGGCTTTTCGGTTTTCACCTTTTATATAAAGGATATACTGTCATACACCCTTTATTTTCACTATTTCACCTATTCGTATAGGTTGTTTAACGCTTCGTTGGGGTTCTTTTGATAAAAATATCTCAAACAAACCCCATCGGATAGGTCAGGAACGCCAACGGATAGGTCAGCAACCCCAAAATACCTCAAACAAACCCCATCGGATAGGTCGGCAACCCCAAAATACCTCAAACAAACCCCATCGGATAGGTCGGGAACGCCAACGGATAGATCTGGAACGCCAACGAACCTCAAACAAACCCCATCGGATAGGTCGGCAACGCCAACGAACCTCAAACAAACCCCATCGGATAGGTCGGCAACGCCAACGAACCTCAAAATAACCTATCCGATGGGATTAAAAATGTCTTGTTTTACAAAATATTATGGGTTGGAGGTTGTTTTTTGCTTTCTGGTTTTGCTAAAAAATTGTTTTAACTCCCGTGCTTTGGTTTCATAAGCGCCACTTTTGTTACGCGCCTGGAAATTGGTATAAGCATAGTCTTCCAACGCATCTTGATAGTTGTCAAAATCGTGTAAGATTTTGGCATTAAAGGCTTGATAACTAAATCCTTCCAGACGAAGAATGAGCGTTTCCAAAAAGGCACGACTTTTAAAATCGCGAGCGAACTCCTCCCAATCTACTTCGGGCGAACGCAGTGTTGGCTGTATCTTCGCGTATTCTTCTATTTTATTAACAAAAAGTTTGTTTTGCTCATTAATGCTACCGTACTTCTTGCGTTCGTCGGCACTAAGGTTCACTTGCAGAGGCTCTAAGGCTCTTTGCAATTCGTCTAAAAGGTCGTTAATTTTTTTGACTTGCTCATCGGTCAAATGCTGATTGTTTAAGTTTGAAATACTCATATTTTTATATTTTTTTGATTACAGAATTGTTAGGAATTTAGAATGATTAGGAGAATTCGTTTTTTCTATTTTTCTTCAACTTCTATTCTCCTTAACTCCTATTCTCCTCATTTCCCGAAACAAAAAATCCGTTTGGCAGAGAATGCAAACATTCCCGACCAAACGGATTTATACCCTTAATATCGGCTGTTTAAGCGTACTGTGCTGTGCTAAGGCACGTACAAATACACTGATTTTATGTGAATTACACAAGTTTTTCATAGTATTTATATGTATTGAGTTGGGTAATTTTATCTTCTTTTCAAAAGATTTCTGCAAACATATTAATTTTTTCTTAAAAATAACTATTTGAGATTAATTTTAACATTTGATAGTTCTTCATTATTACTCCAAAAGAAAAGAAATTCTTTTATTCTGGATATTTTTAACTCCCCTTTTTTGAAATTCCATCGGAATCTACTACCTTTGTGAAGTTTATTAAAATAATTGTTAACATAAAATTGTTTCAAATGAAAAAAATAGCATTAATGATTGCTTTCGGAACGTTTTTAGGTGCTTCGGCACAAGACAATCTGATAAAAGCAGTAGAAGGAAATCAAAGTGAAAATGCGGGATTTAAGTTTACACCCGTGATTAATTTAGAACGAATGGAAGTCAAAGACCAAGGCAGTAGTGGCACGTGTTGGAGTTACGCCGGAGCTTCATTTTTAGAAAGTGAAATGGTGCGAATGGGCAAAAAACCGGTTGATTTAGCTGAGATTTATACTGCACGAAACACATATATCGAAAAAGCAAAACAATATGTGCGTTTTCACGGAAATCTTGACTATGGCGATGGTGGTGAATTGCACGATATTATCAATATTTACGCTAAGTATGGTGCTGTACCTCAATATGTTTACACCGGATTGAACTACGGAACTTCACGCAATGACTTTTCAGAAATGCAAGCCGTTTTAAAAGGTTTTTTAGAAGGATTGGTTAAGCGTCCTAAAATAAAAAAATTAACTCCAAATTGGGAAAAAGCCTTTACAGCCGCTATCGATGCTTATTTAGGAGAAGTTCCTGAAACATTCCTTTTCGGAAATAAAAAATACACACCACAAACTTTTGCCAAAGAAGTAGTAGGAATTAACCCCGACCACTACATTGAAATGCTTTCATACGAAAACCAGCCCAAATATGAAAATGTATTGATGACTGTGCCCGATAATTGGAGCTTTGACCAAGCATATAACATTCAAATGACTGATTTTGTAAAAGTTATTGACAATGCTTTGAAAAAAGGATTTACCGTAGCTTGGGCATCAGATGTTAGCGAACGTTATTTCAGTTGGAAAAATGGTGTAGCTTTTGTCCCTGAAAAAGAATGGACTGAAATGACTCCCGAAGAGCAAAAAAACCTCTTCAACACACCTCCAACCACAGAGAGAAGCATTACGCCTGAAATGCGCCAAAAAGCATTTGAAAATTACGAAACCACAGATGACCACGCAATGCACATCGTTGGGCTTGCCAAAGACCAAAACGGTAGAGAATACTATATCGTGAAGAACTCGTGGGGCGTAAATAACGACCACCAAGGTTATTTATACGTTACAAAAGCATTCGTAACTTACAAAACCACAGCCATAATGTTGCATAAAGACGGTGTTCCCGCTGACATCTTGAAAAACTGGAAAAAATAAAATCAAACAACAAAAGCTATTCAAAATTTCGGCTGACCAAGCACAATGGTAATTTTCTCCATCACTTTATTGTTGTGCTCAGTCAGCCGAAAAATTATTCAAAAAGCCCTTCTACTGACCAATAACGCTCTCCTGTGTCGTAGTTTATGGTTAAAATCTTCGCTCCTTCGGGAACTTCTTTCAGAAGTTGAGCTACGGCAGCCAGAGACGCTCCTGTGGAAATTCCTGCTAAAATTCCTTCTTTTCTTGGTAATTCGCGTGTATAACTAAATGCTTCTTCTTTGCTAACCTTGATAATTCCGTCTACAACTTCCTTATTATATGTATCGGGAATAAAACCAGCTCCAATACCTTGAATGGAATGAGAACCAGGTTGCCCACCACTGAGTACGGGAGAGAGTTCTGGTTCAACAGCAAATACTTTCAATTTCGGGAAATGTTGCTTTAACACTTTGGCTATTCCTGAAATGTGTCCGCCTGTACCTACGCCTGTTACCAAATAATCGATTCCATCAGGGAAAGAACGCAAAATTTCTTGTGCAGTTGTTTTTTCGTGAATAGCGGGATTTGACGGATTTTGAAACTGTTGCGGAATCCAATAATTTGGGTTACCCTCCGCAAGTTCTTGGGCTTTGGCAATAGCGCCTCCCATTCCTTTTTCGCGAGGAGTAAGCACCAATTCCGCTCCATAAGCCGTTACTAATTTGCGACGTTCAACACTCATCGATTCAGGCATTACTACAATCAATTTATAGTCTTTAACCGCAGCTACCAACGCCAACCCCACCCCTGTATTGCCCGATGTTGGCTCAATGATAACCGTATTTTTGTTGATAATTCCTTTTGCCTCAGCATCTTCAATCATTGCCAAAGCAATGCGGTCTTTAATGCTTCCGCCAGGATTGAAACGCTCCAATTTGATGTATACATTGGCTTTGTCGCCAAACAAACGATTGATTTTCACTTCGGGAGTATTCCCTACTACTTCTAAAATGTTTCCGTAAGACATAATTAATTTGTTTTTGTTACTATTATTTTCAATTTTCTGGTCTTTACTATATCACAAAATTTATAGGTTCAACCTTTATTTCTGAATCTTTGACAATGATTTGACTTTTATGGAATACTTTCGTGTCAGGTTCAACACTTTGTGTAAGCCATACATTTCCTCCAATGACGCTCCCTTTTCCAATATTGGTATCGCCACCAAGTATGGTCGCTCCTGAATAAATGACCACATTATCTCCTATGGTTGGATGTCGTTTGGTTTTTGCTTTATCAACTGAAACAGATAAAGCTCCTAACGTAACTCCTTGATATACTTTTACATAATTTCCAATAATGGTTGTCTCTCCAATGACTGTTCCTGTGCCGTGGTCAATCATAAAAGGCACTCCAATGATTGCCCCTGGGTGAATGTCAATTCCTGTTTTGCTGTGAGCATATTCGGTTAGTAAACGGGGCAAAAGCGGTACTTTTCGTATCCAAAGTTCGTGCGCCAAGCGATAAACCATAATGGCGTAAAACCCTGGATAGGTAACTTGCACTTCTCGCAAAGACGTTGCCGCAGGGTCGCTCTCTATAAAATATTGAGCATCTTGCCCTAATTTTTCGTGAATTTCAGGCAGAATAACATCATAAATTTCTCCTATTGAAGCTATTTCTGCATCATTACCCGAAAAATCACTCACAATATTGATAAATTCCAATCGCAAAGATTGATAGCGAATTTCTAAATTCAACTTTGAAACACACGCTCTTTCATCAACCAGAAACAAAAAACGAAATAAATCATCTGTAAATTTCTCTACCTTCTGTTTGTCCGTATGATAACTTATCTCCTGACTTTGCTCATACAATGAAGAAATAAATTTTTCTGCATTACTTACTTTTTGCATAACAATCAATTTTTTCAGAATTAAATATATGAAGAACAAAACCCACTGTTATTGAGGCAGTGGGTTTTGTATATTTTTTAATTTGTGCAAATAAAAACTACGCGAACACCACCTTTGAGTAGCGCACGTAACACACCATAATCTTATTTACATAAACATTCTTCTCCATAATTACCTTTTATAATTATCCGTTTTTATGTGATAATTATTTGATTTTCTTGTAAGGGCGACTTGAAAAAGGAATTGCAATATGCCCCTACATTGTTTAAAATCAATACTTTCAAAATTTATATTGCATTTTACGGATTATGTTCCAAAAATGGATAATTGTGTTATTCTTTCTTTGGGCGAAGATAAAAAAATTTTTTCCTAAACAAAAGGAAAATTACACTTTTTTACATTTTCCATTTCAAATCAATATTCTAACGGATATGTAATTATCATTTTTTCTCAATCAATAATTTCATTATTTTTTTTCCGCCATTATTCAATACTTTTTCACCACACTGCTTTCCAAAATACTGAAAATCAGTTTTTTTTGTTTTTTCAGAAATAGTAACTTTTTGTTTTCCGTCAAGGGAAAATAATGCTCCATTGAAGTGAATTTCGTCATTTTGAAAATGGGCGAATGCCCCGATAGGCGCGGTGCATCCTCCTTCCAAAACTTTTAAAAATTGCCGTTCAATATGCGTGCAAATATCTGTTTCTGAATGATTTATTTTTTCCACAGCCTCGCACGAAAACGCATCAGCCTCATTGACCACCACCACTACTGCTCCTTGTGCTGGTGCAGGAATCATCCAATCCAAAACGATGTGATTTTCAGGTTTTTTATCAATACGTTCCAATCCTGCGGCAGCGAAAATTGCTCCATTCCAGTCGTTAGTTTGCAACTTTTGTAAGCGTGAATTGACGTTTCCGCGTAAGTTTTCCACTGTATGGGAAGGATATTTATGCAACCATTGTGCTTTACGTCGTAAGCTCCCCGTAGCAATTGTTGCCGAAGAATTGAGAAAATCTAAATTGTTTTTATACACCAAAATGTCGTGCACAGCAGCACGCTGCAAAACAGCTTTTTGCACAATTCCTTTTGGAAGAGCCGTAGGAACATCTTTCATACTGTGAACCGCTACATCAATCATTCCTTTGAGCATCGCCACATCAAGCGTTTTGGTGAAAATTCCTGTAATACCCATTTCGTAGAGCGGCTTATCTAACACCAAATCACCTTCGGATTTTACGGGCACAATTTCAGTTTGATAGCCCAATACATCTAATTCATTTTTAACAGTATGAGCCTGCCATAGGGCAAGCTCACTATCTCTGGTTCCTATACGGATAATTTTGTTCATATTTTTTACACTAAAATTGCGTTTAAGCGAAAATAAGTTTCTATATTTTCCAGAAAAAGGGGAAAAAACGTATTTTCCTACTCAACAACCTCCAACTGAAAAACTTGTTGCATCCAATTGATACTTTCTTCCGACGACTGCGTTTCCTTCAAATGATTCACAAACTGGGTAGTTATCTTTTGAATAATTCGATTGCTGATGATTTCAGCTTGTTGCTCATTGAAATTTTCAATTTTTTTACGCTGAAAATCCAATTCGGCAAGTTTTAAATTTTCCAATTTATTTTTTAGAGCTTTAATGGTTGGTGCGAACTTACGATTATCAAGCCATTCAAAAAATTCATTTTTCACTTCTTCAATGATTTGCAATGCTTGGGGAACAGCTTCTTTTCGACGTTCCAACGTCTCATCAGTTAATTTTGAAAGCACATCCATATGGATTAAATCTACCCCCAAACGGTCTTTTACATTCTCGTCTACGTTCTTAGGAACTGACAAATCCAAAATAAGAATTTTTTTATTTTCAGGAATAAGTTGTTTATTCACAGTAGGTTGCAAAGCACCTGTTGCCACAACCAACACGTCAGCACGAGCAATTTCTGTTTCTAAATCCTGATAATCTTTCACTAACAAATTGAACTTTCCAGCAACTTTTTCGGCTTTTTCTTTGGTTCTGTTTATCAGTACAATATGTTCATTTCGAGTGTGTTTTATTAAGTTTTCACAGGTGTTCCGACCAATTTTGCCCAATCCGAACAATACGATATTTTTAGAAGAAATATCAGGCACATTTTGTAAAATATATTGTACGGCGGCAAACGAAACAGACGCAGCGCCTGCCGAAAGGGAAGTCTCATTTTTAATACGCTTGCTTGCGTTAACCACACTATTCATTAAACGTTCCAAAAAAGCGTTTGCCACACCCTTTTCACGAGAAAGCGCAAAACTTTGCTTCAATTGCCCAATGATTTCAAAATCACCTAAAATTTGGCTATCAAGCCCCGTCCCCACCTGAAATAGATGATTTACAGCTTCTCGATTTTTAGAAACATAGCCAACGCGTTGAAAATCATCAATCGAACCGTTAGAAAACTCGCACAACAACTGAATCAATTGAAACGGATGCTCTGCATAGCCATAAAGCTCAGTGCGATTACAAGTTGAAATAACCAACAATTCATCTATATTTTCAAGTCTTGCCCTATCTAACAAAAGCCCTTTATTCTCGGCTGACAAACTGAAAAGCCCTCGCATTGTAGCGTCTGCTTTCTTATAACTTAAACCGATGCAGTAAAAACTTCTGTTTTTCGATAAATGATAGTGATTCATACGTTTTGTTGAAAATTTTTGCACACTATGCTCTTTTTCAGAACATTTTCCGTTTCATAACACAGTCTGCAAGTAATAAACTCAACGCAAAAGTAAGTAGTTCGGAAAATAAAAAATAACGCTCAAAGAACTTTTTTTGTCGTCTTGTGGCTTCAATTCAAAAAAAAGTTTTATTTTTGCATCTATCTAACGGATTATTAGATAGATAACATTTACAACCTCAATGAAATATAGAACAAATCTAAATAAATTTATATGGGAAAAATAAACTTTCCTTCTGCAAAAAATATCGCAGAAAGTACTGACAAAGTCATTGTGATTGATGATGACATCATTCTTATAAAAAATCAAAATGACAGTAACATCTCAACTGAGTTTCAGAAAGAAATACATCAACATTTCATTCAATTTCACTTCAATATGAGAGGGTTATGTGTTTTTATGTTTAATAACGGAAATTACAAAATGCCTTTGCAAAATGAAAGAATGTTACTGCTTTATAATCCGCAAAAAACCTTACCTTTACATCAAATTGCCGAGCCAAAATCAGTGGTAATTTCACTTTTGATTTCCATACAAAAATTCCATTCGTTATTTTCCACCGAAGCCGGACATATTGACTTTTTGAGTCTTGAAAATAAAGATAAAAAATACTACAATGAAGACGCTATTTCGCCTGCTATTATGGTAGTTTTACATCAAATTTTAAACGCTAATTTTCAAAAAAATCTACAACCTCTTTATCTGAAAGGTAAAGTATATGAATTACTTACACTTTATTTCAATCGCTCAAATGAAGCTAACGTTGAACAATGTCCTTTTTTGGCCGACCAAGAAAGTATTTCAAAAATTCATCGCGCCAAAGAAATCATCATCGATAGAATGGCTGAACCACCAAGTTTGCCGGAACTTGAAAATATAGATGAATTGTTGGTTATTTCAACTTGTAATCGCACTGAGCTTTATGGCTATGCAGAGCATCCGTTTCAATTGATTCAGTTGTTGTGCGAGTT
>JBGYFE010000011.1:0-37420 GCA_041819925.1 Capnocytophaga sp. | reverse complement strand
GTATTTTTCAGCAATTTTTTTTGCTAATTCAGTGCTTTGGGAACAAGCAAAGATTTTTGACTCGGGTACTATATAAGCCATAATACTATAAATAATGGTGTGGTTGAACAACTTTCTGTTTTGCGGGTGCAAAGTTATGAATTAAAAAATAATTTTTTAAATTTTTTTCCACTTTTTTTTGCATATAAAAAAAACTTATGTATCTTTGCACCCGAAATGATGAAGCAAGCCTGAGTGGCGGAATTGGTAGACGCGCACGACTCAAACTCGTGTTCTTCGGAGTGAGGGTTCGATTCCCTCCTCAGGTACGGTTAATCCCTTAATAATCACTGATTGTTGAGGGATTTTTGTTTTGAAAAATGACAAATCTTTGAAGTTATTTAGTCTTTTGAGTTTGTTGGTTTAAAACGTTTTTGTTGCTTCTTCAAAACTTTTCTTGTATTTCTAATAAAAAAACGTACTTTTGCAACCTATTTTTATAAATAATTGCTATGAAATTAAAACACGCATTTCTCATTATTTTGATAATTTTGGTTATTGACCAATGGAGTAAAATTTATGTAAAAACACATTTTATTTTGAATGAAAGTGTTGATGTTTTCAGTTGGTTTAAGATACTTTTTATTGAAAATGAGGGAGCTGCGTGGGGAACAAAAATTCCTGGACAATATGGAAAACTTGCACTGACCTTGTTCCGCATTGTAGCGGTATGTGGTTTTGGATACTGGCTGGTGAGCGCTATTAAAAAGAAACAACCTTCTGTTTTGATTGTGTCCATAGCACTAATTTTGGCAGGAGCTTTGGGAAACATCATCGATTCGGTTTTCTATGGAGTGATTTTCGATCATAGTTACGGAAACATTGCCACTTTGTTTTCTGAACAACCTTATGGAACGCTTTTTCACGGAAAAGTAGTGGATATGTTTTATTTTCCGTTGATTGACACAAAGTTACCAACTTGGTTGCCCGTTTGGGGAGGCGAAAGATTTCGTTTTTTTGAACCTGTGTTTAATGTTGCAGATACAGCAATTAGTGTAGCCGTAGGATTGTTGCTTGTTTTTAATAAGAAAGCATTTCCGAAGAAGTAATTTTTAATGCGGCTTATTTTCTGAAATCGAAAATACGGGTAGGGGAGACCCCATAATCTAAGGGAATATCAGTGCTTTCAGTCAAAATTGTTTCTGTTTCTGGCGGAAAGAAAGAAAGCCCGATTTTCAGAGTTTTAGGCGGGCATTCCTGCAAGAAACGGTCGTAATATCCGCCACCATAACCCACTCGGTTGCCCTTTTGGTCATATCCTAACAAAGGAACAAAAACAGCATCAATTTTCAGAGGGGATACTTCCTGTCCGTTTGTTGGCTCAACAACTCCCCAAGAATTTTCTTTCAAAATGGTTTGTTCTGTTAGCAAAAAATGACGTAATGATTTCGAGTTGATGTCCATTTTTGACAGAACGATGTCTTTGTCCTTTCCATAAAGGATATTTAAAATGTATTCTGTGTTGATTTCTCCTAATTTTTCTATTGGAAGAAAAATATGGTAGGTTTTCAAGTTCCAAATGGGTAATTTAAGTAATTGGTTTGCTATCTCAATACTTTTTGTATCACGCTCTTTTTCAGAAAGTTCAAAGCGCAGTTTTTTATATTTAGCTCTAATTACTTTCTTTTCCATTTTGAGTTAAGGAATTAAAATTTCTTTTATATTTTCTCTTTTTCCGTTGTAAATGTTTAGGTCAATTTTCACTTTTGAGCCTGGCGTAATGCCATTTTCAGTGAACTGCCACATTTTCCAAGTATGGAGAGGAGTGGGGGAGGGAACATTGTTATAATTGGCTATCCAAAGCGGATATTTTTTGAATTTTAGATGTAAATAATCATCATAAAAGCTAATATAGGTGTAAATAATGGGTTTTTTGCCATATTTTTTCTCCACAATGTCTAACCAAATCTGAATATCGTTTAAAAAATGTTCTATTTCCTTCTTTTTTGGAAGTTTTTCAATGTCTAAAACAGGCAAAAAGTCACCTTTTTCAAGTTTTACGGTTTTTAGGTAGGAATTAGCTTGTAAAACGGGGTCTTCATCAGGGCGATAGTAATGATAAGCTCCTCGAATGAGTTTATGTTTTTTAGCTTTTTTCCAAAAAAAAGGAAAATTTTTGTCAGTGGTGTCATTCCCCATTGTAGCCCGAAATATAGCAAACTCAAACCGAATATTATTCTGTTTTAAGTACAAACTATCCCAAATGATGTCATCTTTTTCTTGATAATGTGATAAATCAATGCCAAAAACTTTATCCTTGTGTAAATCAATTATTTGAGCGATACGTTGTTCTTCATAGACAGTATTTACTTTTTTAGAAGAAATTTTGTTTATAAGTCTTTGATAATAAGCCGGATAGTAATGTCGAACATATAAAATACTTCCGAGACCTCCACCTATCAAAAGAAAAAACAAAATCAAAAATAAATTCCTTCCGAAAGATTTTTTTGAGTGTCTGCGCGATGATTTTCTTCCTTGTTTTTTCATTTTTTAGGTTTCAGAATGTTGAAATGCTTATCGGCAAATGTAATGAATTATTTATAATAAACGATTTATTTATCAAAAAAGTTAAAATTAATTTCTTTCAGCGGAATGCAATTCCACAGGTGGGCGGTAATTCACTCCTTGATGCAGTAAATATTTTAGTTGGAAGTCTAATTTCTGTGTAAAATTTTTCCAATTCCGACGAGGCATTTGTGCCCACCCAACTTCTGATAAGGCCAAAGCTCGCGGATAGGTCATATAGAAAGCTCGGAAAAGATCTTTTACGCTTTCGCCCCAAATGGTGGCTTCAACGCCCAAAATATGCTTTTTTTCTTCTTCCTTATTAAGTAAAAAAGCAGGATTAAACTCATAAACACGTTCCAACGTGAGTGTAGGCATCCAACCGACGTTAGGCAAGTCATCTTTCCACTGTGGATAGTCAAAATAGGCGTATTCACCTGGTGAGCAAATCACCTGAAAATTATCCTTTTTAGCACGTTCTAAAACTTGAGGCGTGGTGTTATATCGCCATAAGTACATTATGCTATTTTGTGGATATTCAGGCACGTCCAACTCAAACCAAATCAAAGGTTGTTTGTTGTTTTTTACCAAAGATTGATTGACACGTGAAAAGAAGTAACTCATCAATTGATGGTTTTCTGTTATGTGTAATTTTTGTTTTAAATCTTTCACGGAAGGTGTTTCAAGCCATTTGTCAAGCGGAGCTTCATCACCTCCGATATGGAAATAGCGACACGGAAAAACTTCTGAAAGTTCGGTGATGACATCATCAATAAATTCAAAAACGTTTTCTTTGGAAACGCAAAGTAAGTTGTTAGAAACTCCTGCTGTGGTACGTACGTTAATGATGGTATCATTGCAACTCAATTCGGGATAAGCAGCAATGGCAGCATCGCTGTGTCCTGGAACATCAAACTCAGGAACGATTTCAACATTTCGTTCCGAAGCGTAAGCAACGAGTTCTTTCATTTCATTTTGGGTGTAAAAGCCTTCGTTATTACGCTTATTTCCTTCAAAGTCAGTGCGTTTTGAGCCTATTTCAGTTAGTTTAGGATATTTTTTGATTTCGATGCGCCAGCCTTGGTCATCGGTCAGATGTAGATGCAAGTAATTGAATTTGTATTGCGCCATTGCATCAATATATTTTTTTAAATCCTCTGTTTTCCAATAATGTCGAGCAGGGTCAATCATCAGAGCTCGGTAAGCGAAACGGGGAGCATCTTCAATTTTCATACACCTGATAAAATTTTGTTGTAGGTTCTTAGCCGAGAAAAAGAGTTGTTTTAGTGTTTGGGCGGCGTAAAAAGCGCCAGCTTTGTTACTTGCTTTTATGAGAATTTTATTTGGCTGAATATGAAGTGTATAACCTTCTCTATGCGATATTTTTTCGTCTTTTTGGATAGAAACGACCATTTTTGAAGTCGGTTTTTGGTCAGAAATCCAAAAATTTTCAATTTCTTTTTGAATGGAGGCAAAGGAATTATCAATTTCAAATTGTAAGTTTTTGTAAATCAAACATTTTCCTGTTTCAAAAGAAATCCGATTGGGTTCAGGCACAACAGAAACGTTTTGTGCATTTATTCCAAAAGTAAAAAATAAGTACAATAAAAATAGGGCGAAACATTTCATAAATTGGTTGGTATTTTATTAAACGGACGGCAATTTACTAAAAAAAATAACAAAAAAAATGTTTCTGAAAAAAAAAACAAGAAAATAGGATAGTTTGAAACTTCCAAAAGTCAACCCATTATCTTGTTTTCAAACAATTGACGAGTTGTTTATGATATATTTTTTTGCCAAAAATTGGTGCGTGATTGTAACTGAATTTCAATAGAGTAAGTTATTTCCATCGTAAACTTTCCATAATTTTCCGCACATCTTTTTCCAAATAGCTACTCGCAGGTTGAATGGAATCATAATTGGGCGTAACCTTAAAATATACAGAACCTGTAATGAAATTTGAAACACTATCGGTCGCATAAAACTGAGCTTGTGAAGCGGCATTTCCATACACTTGATAAAACATTCCGTACACGCGCGTAGTGTCATTAACAAACAAAGTAGAAGCGATATTATCAGCTTTGATAGTATGGTCATAAGTGAATTTCTGAGCATCACGCAACAGATTGCGGATATTATTTTCTACTTTCTTGTAAGATAGATAGATAGTGGCCTTCATTTCAGGGTATTCGATGTTTAAATCGCACGAATTTTCTTTGAATTTAATGTTAGAAATCGTGTTAATATCAAAAGAAAACGGACAATGTTTGTTGTCAACATATTTCTCGTACTGAGCCTGTGGATATTCTAATCGAAGCCCTGCTTTGGGTTTAGGAAGAGTGTCCGTTCCACACGAAAAAATGAATAAACAGTTGATTATTAAAAAAATATATGATATTTTTTCCATTTGTAATTAAGTTAATTTTTCGGTTCTTCGGACTTTGATTTGTTTAATTCGTTTTTTGTCAAAGGCTTCTACCGTAAATGTATAATTTTCAAATTGAATTGGAATACTTTTCTGCGGAAAATTTCCAGCAATTTCTAATAAAAGTCCGGCTAATGTTTCGGCTTCTCCGCGTTTTTCTTCAAGTATAAGCTCTTCATCGTCAGAAAGTTGCAATATTCTGTAAACATCTTTCAAAGCTGTTTTCCCTTCAAAAACAAATGTGTTATTGTCAATTTTTGAATAGGTAACATCTTCATCATCAAATTCATCGTTGATATTCCCCACAATCTCTTCAATAATATCTTCCAATGTAACGATACCACAAGTGCCTCCGTATTCGTCAACCACAACCGCTAAATGTATTTTCTTTTCTTGAAATTCACTGAGCAAATCGTCTAATTTTTTATTTTCAGGAACAAAAAAAGCTTTTCGCTTTACGCTAATCCATTCAAAATCAATTTTTTCAATGTAAGGAAGTAAGTCTTTCGTGTAAATAACTCCTGTGATGTTGTCAAGACTTTCCCTATACACAGGAATGCGTGAATATCCATTTTTCACAATTTCAGTGAGTGCTTCTTGAAATGAAAGTTCTTCATTCAAAGCGAAAATGTCAATGCGAGGAATCATAACTTCCCTTGTTTCAGTATTTCCAAAAGAAACAATGCTTTCCAAGATTTTCTTTTCTTCATTTGTTGTGTCCTCTGATGAGGCAAGTTCCAGAGCCTGTGATAGTTGACCAACGGAAATATTGCTTGACTTTTTTCTTAGGCGTTTTTGAATCCATACTGTAAAAGCCTTCATCGGAATACTTAATGGCGAAAAAAGTATATCCAGAATATAAATTGGATAAGCAATTTTATTGGCGAAAGAAACATTATTGCGATTGGCATATATTTTTGGAAGGATTTCTCCACATAACAAAATTGTAAATGTAACTACACCGATGTCTAAAATAGCTCTAATAAGTTCATTTTCAATATTTCTGAAAATGAAATCACCCAAATCAACAAAAAGTAAGACAATTGAAATATTTACTAAATTGTTGGCAATCAAAATAGTAGCTAATAATTTTTTAGGATTAGCTAACAATTTAGCGATGATGTTCCCTACGGGAGATTTTCCTTCCTTTGCGGCGTTAACTTCGGTGGGAGAGAGCGAGAAAAGCGCTACTTCCGAACCCGAAATCAAGGCAGAACAGCACAAAAGAATAAAAAAAATAGCAAACTGTACAACAATTGAAGCACTGGGCATATCAAATTGTAAGGCAAACCAATTCAAGTTTGCCAAAGGTGTCAAAAATAGGGTAAGAGGGGGCTCTGTGTCCAAATTTCTATAAATTAGTTAAACAATAAGAATGTGGAAATCCGAAAAAATAAAAAATAATTCATTTCCAGTATATTATAATTTACAATAACCTTTCAAACTTTTTTATATTTTGTCGGAAAACCTTAAAATGGCATTCCATTATCTTCTTTATCATCGTTTCCAATCGTAGGAGGAGTTTGCATATTTTGTCCTTCTCTTCGATTAGGCAGAAGATTTATGTCTGTTGCGTAAACCTCAATGGCATAACGTGTTGTGCCGTCCTCAGCTTGCCATTGGCGATTTTTCAATCTGCCTTCCACATAAATCAAGTCTCCTTTGGTGGTGTATTTTTCAACAATTTCAGCTAATTTGTTGCGTACCACCACAGTGTGCCAATCTGTTTCAGTAACTTTTTCATTGGTAGCTCGATTTGTGTATTCTTCATTGGTAGCCAATGAAAAACGACCAATGCAGTTACCTCCTTCAAAATAAGTCAGTTTGATGTTATCGCCCAGACGCCCGATAAGCATTACTTTGTTTAGCGTTCCGTTCATAGCATTATTAGAATTTAATTTTCCCCAAAAGTAAGACTAATTTTTAAAAAACCAAAATTCTTTGATAAAATTTGCTGTTAAGGCAGAAACGGGATAATGCGTAACTTCTTTAATATCAACTCTGTTTTTTGAAATTTTCTCTGTTTTAATTATCCAAAATCGGGTGTGAATGTGTTGGTGTGAAAGTTTGTGAATTATGGGTTTTTCATTTGACAGGCATACTTCCGAAAACGAAAATCCTTGATTTTTAATTTCATTGGTAATTTCTGCTGTTGAAAAATCACTGTTCGTTTCAATAAGCGGAAATTCATACAATCCTTGCCAAATATCTTTTTCTGTACGTTTATTTAATGATGTAAAGTTTTGATTATCAATAAAAACTAAATAGTTAAAAAAACGTTGCTTCACTTTGATTTTTCCAAGTTTTTTGGGTAGTTCGTTTACTTTTTTGAGTGTATACGCCAAGCAGTTTTCAACGAATATACAATATTGACAATCAGGTGATTGTGGTTTGCATTGTGTTGCTCCGAAATCCATCAGGGCTTGATTGTATGTTCCAGCGTTTTGTTTGTATAATAAGTTGGAAGCCAATTCTTTAAAAAATAAAACTCCTTCGGAAGTGTTGATTGGAGTTTCGATGCCAAACACACGTGCCAAAACACGGTAAACATTTCCGTCAACAACAGCACAAGGTTCTGAGTAACAGATAGAAGCAATGGCGCTTGCCGTGTAGTCACCAACACCTTTGAGTTTGATGAGTTCTTGGTATGATTGGGGGAAAATACCGTTCATCTCGAAAGCAATTTTTTTAGCCGTATGATGTAAGTTTTTTGCTCGGGAATAGTAGCCTAAACCTTGCCATAATTTCAAAACTTGTTCTTCTTGGGCTTTTGCCAAATCGAAAATTGTTGGAAAGGTTTCCGTAAAACGCTGGTAATAAGGAAGTCCTTGAACTACACGAGTTTGTTGCAAAATGATTTCAGAAAGCCAAATTTTGTAAGGTTCTTTGGTTTTCCGCCAAGGCAAATCTCGTTGTTGAAGTTCATACCATTTTAGAAGTAGGAAAGCGAAACGATGAAAGTCCAAAAAAATGTCAATTAAAAACAAAACGCCAAAAAATCAAAAGTAATGACAAACTTTTCTTTAAATAAATTAAAGCAAATCTTGTCAAGTTTCAACTTAACTTTTTGACGTTTATTAAGTTAATTTTTTTTCTCTACTGATGAACCTTTCTCGTCAGATTCGTCATTTTTAGTAGCATCTTTAAATTCCTTAATGCCACTACCCAATCCACGCATTAACTCTGGAATTTTTTTTCCACCAAAAAGCAAAAGAATTAAAACAACTATAACGACAACTTGCCAAGGTCCAATCATTCCTAAAAATATGTTTGAAGCAATCATAATTTCAAAATATTATATTGAGCGGCAAATATATAAATTTTATTTTTGAAAAATTAATATTTAGTGCTTAAAATATAGTTTATTTTGTATGTAGTTGATATTTAAGTTTTTATTGGCTGTTATTTTACGAAATTCATCGTAATAATGAATGGTTTCCCGTCCACTTGCACGGTTTGCTCCCAAATCATTGTTCTTGTTGAAAGGTGGGACAAACGCAAGAGAATGCCCTGATTGGTTTCAGTTTGGTATTTCTCGTTTGTAGGTTTCAACAGAAAATCATAATAGCCAGTGGATTTTTCTTTTTGTTGGATAACAAAAACGAAATTCCGTTCACCGGTGGCACAATCTTGATGGTTGATGCGGTACGTTCCACGATTGTTTGTTGGAACAAAATGCCACGTGCTGCCCTCGAAACATTCCTTTGCAGTATCGTTCAATAAGATAATGTCAAATCCGCCTCTTGGGTTGTGTGTAACAGACTCTAATGTCCATTCACCATCAATGGTGCGGTCTGTAATTTTGGGTTCAATGGTTCGTGAGGTTGTTGGGAGGCTTCCGCAAGCTACTAACAACATTATGAAAGTCAAAAATAAAAGTTTTTTCATTTTAGCATACAATATTTAAACAGACGCAATTTACGATATACTTTTAAAAGGTTTGTTACTATTAATAAATGTTTAACAATTTTTAAAATTGGAAATAAATAAATGGTTGCGCTCCGCTGGAAGCTGTGGCAAAAACAATCCAAAACACGAATGCAACGATGAGCGCTTTTAGCAAAAGAGGCATTTTTTCAAAGAAAATTTGCATTTGATTGTTTAGCCTTGCAGGAAAAAAATGCCATACAAAACCAATGAGTAACAGCA
Organism: Capnocytophaga sp.; assembly: GCA_041819925.1. Classification (GTDB taxonomy): domain Bacteria; phylum Bacteroidota; class Bacteroidia; order Flavobacteriales; family Flavobacteriaceae; genus Capnocytophaga. The sequence goes on along the minus strand of JBGYFE010000011.1, from coordinate 28,302 downwards.
CAAACACATTTTTATAGCCTTGAGCGATGATTGTCCATTGATGCCAGTCAAAATTAAGATTTTGAATGTTGTGAATCATATCCATTGCAATTCCAAAATCTTTTGCTCGGAAAAAAATCCAACAAAAAGCTACAAAATGGAAAGTTATTATAACAAAAAGTACCTTTAAAATCCATTTTGAAAAGGATTTTTTTTCGGGATTTTTATCAGGAAAAAGTTCAACAAATGTTTTATGGATAGCCAAAGCCATTCCGTGTAAAGCTCCCCAAACGATAAAGCGTAAGTTCGCTCCGTGCCACAATCCGCCAAGCAACATTGTAGTCATTTGGTTGAAGTTAGAATAAACGGTTTTCTTTTTATTTTTAGCGAATAATAAGGTAAGAGTAAACACAAAAACCGCTGAGCAAGCAATGATTAATGGGATTTTTGTATTTTCTGAATGAGAAAATCCCCACGCCAAAATTGAAATAAAAAACACGATTGGAAAGAAATAGCCCCAAAATGTGCCTTTTCGGTTTCCGCCCACTGAAATGTAAAGATAATCTTTTAGCCAAGTTGAAAGCGAAATGTGCCATCTACGCCAAAATTCAGTAATGTTTTGTGATTGGTAAGGCGTTCGGAAGTTGGTAGGCAAGGTGAAGCCCATCAGCAAAGCCAAACCGATTGCCATATCGGAATAACCCGAAAAATCACAATAAATTTGCAAAGAATAGCCGTAAACTGCTATCAGATTTTCAAAAGCCGTGTAGCTGTTTGGGGCATCAAAAACTCTGTCAACAAAATTCAATGAAATATAATCTGAAATTACCGCTTTTTTGAGTAACCCACCAATGATGAGAAACAAAGCAAGCGAAGTTTCGTGTTTTGTGAGTTCTATCTTTTTGTAAATCTGCGGAATAAACTCTTTTGCGCGCACAATAGGACCCGCAACAAGTTGGGGAAAAAAGCACACGAAAAACGTAAAATCTAAAAATGATTTAGCAGGTTCAATTTCCCGACGGTAAACATCAATGGTGTAGCTCATCGTTTGAAATGTATAGAACGAAATTCCGATGGGCAAAATAATGTCTTGCAAAGCCAAACTTCCTTGAAATAGGTTGTTAAAACTATCAATTAGAAAGTTTGTATACTTGAAATATCCTAAAATTCCCAAGTTTGTAACCATACTCACAACCAAAAAGAATTTCCGTGTTTTAGGATTATTGCTTTTATGTATTTCTCCCGCAAAATAATAATCCATCATTGATGAAATTACCAGTAAAATAAAGTAGTTACCGCCCGCTTTGTAATAGAAAAACAGTGAAAATAAGGTTACATAGACCGTACGGAAATGAGCGTGTTTTTTGGTTATGATGTATACCAGATAAAAAATCAAAAACATACCCAAGAACAAACCACTATTGAAAAGCAGTGGATGGTTTGGGTCATACGTAAACCAACTTTTTATTTGCTCAGAAGTAAAATTAAAATTTTCAGAAAACCAATTCTGTAAAGTATTTGTATTCAATGTTTTTACTGTTATTTTTTTTTTGAGATTTAGACTTTTAGGTATGATTTTACAGATTTCCTAATGTATCATTTTTGATTTTTCGTAATTATTTATCAAGGATTCAAAAAACAAAATGCCTTGTTCTTCATATCCGCTGGCGGTGTAATGAATTCTGTCTTTGGCTATAAGGTTTAATCCTGTCAAGCGCTGCATTGCACTGCTTCCGCCCATAGCTTGATAAAGGTCAAATACTGCATAACCTTCTGGAACAGAATTGTTTATAAGAGTGCTGGCATACTCCGCTGGAAATGGATTAGGGTTTTGTTTTTTAAAGAGTGATGGAGGCGGAGAGGTTAAAATTACGGGCGATTGTCCGTAATTAACTCGGATAGAGTCCATAAAATGTTTCATTTGCGTGTAAAACTCTTGTGCTGACCATTTTCCGAAACTTTCATTTGTGCCTAATGAAATGATAATTAAATCAGGTTCAAGAGCCTTCAATTGTTGAAAAAATAATTGTGATTTGTTGTAGTCAGAAAGGCGTACTCCATTTATTCCGATGTTGTGGTAAATCACGCCGCTTTGATTGTTTTCAAGTACAATTCCGTTTAATGAAAAATCATCACTTTTCGGATTAGGAGTGAGATAAATCTTATCCGAAACGTTCAAGTTTTCATACATATAGTAACTAAACAACGCATTTGGAGAGCTAATTACATCGAAATTTGATAAATCCACAGGTTTAGCTTCCATCTCTGTTGTTGGAATTTTTAAGGTCGCACCAACTCGTATGTTTGTATTTTTCAAGTTGTTAGCTTTTTGTATTTTGGGAACTGTTGTTTTGTATTTTTTAGCAATGGCGTAAAGAGTTTCGCCCTTTTTGATTTTGTGAGAAATGGTTTTTGGTTGGCTTGGTTTTAGGGCAACAGTTCCGTTGTTGGTTGCCAAATCAAACATTTGTTGATTGTTAGGTGTGATGATTTTCAAAGTGTTGAAACCATATTCTTGATTTTTTACTTCAACTTCAATCAAAAAATTTTTCTTTTTAGTTGTCAATGAATATCCTGAAAGCCCAATATTGCTAAAATCTTTGGTTTCAGTTATTTTTTGGCTGTCCCAAGTGATGTTTGAAGAGAAACGCACATTGCGTCCGCCGTTGGTTCGGATAAGTGAATATGGAAAAACAAAGCCCAATCCTGCGTTCCCAAACCGATTTTGAAGTTGTTGACGCACCAAATGAGTCATTGCATCGGCTTGAATGTGTGAATCGCCAATGTGAACAATATTGATTTTTCGGTCATTGAACGTTTCTAACGCGGTTAACTTTTCAAAAAAAGGTTTCAGAATTTCATAATTATATAAAAATTGATATTCTGATGGAGGTCGTAGTGGGTCAGCTTCATTGATTTCTTCATTGGAAGAGGCAATTCTGTGATGTGCCATATCTGTTGGAAAATTTTCTGCATTTGCTGAAAAAGTCATTTCTGGCAAAACGTTTGCTTCAACCGAGAGTATCCCGAAATAAAGCGAGAGAATGGCTGAAAACAAGGTGATTAGTCCTATTATTTTAGTGCTTTTTATCTTATTTTTCATTTTTTTTGTCTTTAAAATTGAAAGATTCTGTGGTTTTTCACTCCAAAATCGATTAAGCGGCAATTTTCATTCCGTTTTTTATTCTAACGGAACAGAATCTTTTTTTGTCCGAATAGAATCTTTCAATATTTTGATGTCTGCCGTATCTTTTTGGATAAGCGCATCATCTGTGTTATTGTCTTTAACCTCTTCATTTTGTTTGGATTGGGTTGGGGAAATAGACATTTGTTTCTTGCCCAATTTTTTGAAAAGGTCATATTCTCTTATCAATTCTTCATAAATGAGTTGTGCCACTTTTTTAGACCCTCGTGCGTTGAAGTGTGTGTAATCTTTTGTTGCCAATGAAGGTTCACTTTCTACCCATTTTACCATAGAACCCTCGCCTCCCATCAGCTGGAAAAGATTTATGAAACCTGCTTGATTTTCTTCGGCGTATTTTTTCTGAGCATTTGCCAGTGGAATTACAGCCAAATCGGTTTTCATTTCCATTTCATATTTGGTTGATTTATCGGCAGTTGATACAATCAATATGGAAGCCTTCGGAAAGCAATGGCGAATTTGTTGAATTACTTTCGTCATTCCTTTGACATACCAAGAATAGTCTAAACTTCCGTAATTCAATACGTTAGCTCCAAAGTGCAGAACAATTAGGTCATAACTTCCTAATTCTCTGTCAAAATGCTGCATAAGAGGAGCATTCAATAATGACAACGGCAATCCCGAATTTCCTCTACTTGAAAAATTATCGATATGAATTCCTTTTTGGTTGCCTGAATTGATACCATAAAAAGGAATTGAATCTGCTCCTACAAATCGTAATTTTATGCTTTTCAGATTGTTGTCAGATAATTTAAGTGCATTTAGCATCTTATTGGGAGTGAGAGGCTTAACCACTTTGGCAGTATCTCCATTATAGAAAATTTCAACCGAAGCCTGTTTATTGCCAGATGCTCCGTAAAACAATGTAGGAGAATAAATTTCAGAAATATGTTTTTGAGGATATGGTTTGTATTCCACCCAAGCCACACCGCTCGAATCTCTCACGAAAGAAACCTTTCCGCTGACTCCAAACGGGCGTTTTGGTTTTTTTACGTTTACAAAAGATTGTGTTTTCCAATTTTGAGAATAAGAATGTTTCATACTCACTCTTGTAGCTGCCGATTCTGACGTAATTGACACAAAACCAATGCCTAATCCGCTAAAAACATCTTGAAAAAGGGAACGCAAATCTTGAACAATAAAATCTCCATCAGTCATTGAATCACCAAAATAACCGATGCGTACGCTTCCTTCGCCTGAATTTTCAAGTTTTTCAAGTTTTTCAAAAAAGAAAGTCAGATTTTTATGAGTTTGAGTTGTTGTGAGCGTATCTAACGAAGCATTTTGAGAGAGGGAATCGTTTTCTTTGTCAGAGCTTTCTGCATTTGAAATTGCTTCAAGCATTAGGCTGTCAACCACCACATTAGCTGTCGGAAGAGAAACTTCGGGAAAGATGCGTTTTGGCAAAACATTTTTCAACCCTATAAAAAATAGAGCTGCAAAAAGAAGGATGAGAAATGTTTGTACGAAGTAAGATTTATTCACTTAATGAACCATTTTGCGGGGTGCAAAAGTAATGATTTCTACGGATTGTACAAATATGGGTTATACGTAAAATGTGGTTTGGAGAGCAGAATTATAACATCTGTTGAAGTTTTAAAGACAAAATGTTTTTATGTAACACATTGATAATTAAATTTTTAATGTTGTTTTTGTAGAGTTGTTGATAAAAATAGATGTTAAATTTAATTGATAGAAAAAAAAATACTCTATCTTTGCCCAATATTTATAACAAAATCTATAACTATGGGAATAATAGTTAATTATGCCATTATCATTATTTATTGTTTGGCATTGCTTCTTATCTTTTTGTATAGTCTTTCAATGTTGAATCTTTTGGTTAATTACTTGAAACACAGAAAACAAAATGATGAAGCACCTCGTTTCAATTTGCTTGACCCAAAGGAAATTCCGTATGTAACTATTCAACTTCCGCTTTACAATGAAAAGTATGTTGTGAAACGTTTGTTGGAGAATATAGCACGTTTGGAATATCCGAAAAACAAGTTGGAAATTCAAGTTTTGGACGATTCCACAGATGAATCTGTGCAAGAAACAGCTGAAATTATTGAAAATTTACAAAAAACAGGTTTAGACATTCAACACATTCGTCGCACTGACCGAAAAGGATTCAAGGCAGGAGCTTTAAAGGAAGGAACAGCCATTGCAAAAGGGGATTTTATAGCTATTTTCGATGCAGATTTTATGCCTCAGCCTGATTGGTTGAAAAAAACTGTGATTTATTTCAAAGACCCTGAAATTGGAGTGGTGCAAACTCGTTGGGGACACATAAACAGAGACTATTCAATTTTAACAAAAATACAAGCTCTTGCTTTGGATGTTCATTTTACATTGGAGCAAGTGGGACGCAATTCAAAAGGACATTTCATCAATTTCAACGGAACAGCGGGCATTTGGCGCAAAGAGTGCATTTACGATGCAGGAAATTGGGAAGGAGATACCCTCACAGAAGATTTGGATTTGAGCTATCGTGCACAACTTAAAAATTGGAAGTTTAAGTATTTAGAAGATGTTGAAACTCCGGCTGAGTTGCCAGTGGTGATTTCAGCAGCACGCTCTCAACAGTTTCGTTGGAATAAAGGGGGTGCCGAGAATTTCAGAAAATCTGTTTCACGTGTGCTTTCTGCCAAAAATATCAGTTTAAAAACGAAATTCCACGGGGTGATGCACCTTTTGAATAGTTCGATGTTCTTGTGGGTTTTTGTTGTTTCAATTTTGAGTGTTCCGATGCTTTACATCAAAAATACGTATGGGCATTTAGGTTGGATTTTTCAAATAACGAGTTTCTTTATCCTCAGTACGATAATTTTATTTATCTGTTATTGGGTAACTTATAAGAATTTGCAGGGAAAAACGTTCGATGATTTTTTGAGTTACATAAAGTTGTTTTTTACTTTCTTTTCGGTGGCATTAGGTTTTTCATTCCACAACACCATCGCTGTTTTGGAAGGGCATACGGGTAAAAAAAGTGAATTTGTCAGAACACCTAAATTCAACATTAGCGCTTTATCCGACAGTTGGAAAAACAATAAATACATCAACACCAAACTTTCTCCGAATATGATATTTGAATTTATGTTGATGGTGTATTTTATTTTCGGATTGTATAGTGCTATAAGGCTCAATGATTTCGGAATGTTCCCGTTCCATTGTATGCTTACTTTGGGCTTTGGGTTCGTATTCTTTAAATCATTGACTTCAAAGGCTTAAAACTAAATTTTATCATAATAGAGGAAAAGGCTGTTCAGATGAAAATGGGCAGCTTTTTTGTTGTTTATGATTTTTCAAAGAGTTTTTTATTAAACATTTGAAGTTCTGTTTTAAATCGTTATTTTTGCTAAAATTTAAGAGAAAAATGAAAGTATTAGTAATTGATAACTATGATAGTTTTGTATTTAATTTAGTTCACTATTTAGAAGAGTTGGGTTGTGAGGTGATTGTCAAACGTAACGATAAACTCACTTTGGAAGAGGTAGATGCCTATACTAAAATTCTACTTTCGCCCGGTCCGGGAATTCCTGATGAGGCAGGATTGTTGAAGCAAATTATTGAAAAATATGCACCTACCAAAAGCATCTTTGGCGTATGTTTGGGACAACAAGCCATAGGGGAGGTTTTTGGCGGTAAACTAATCAATTTAGATACAGTTTTTCACGGAGTGGCAACACCCGTGAAAGTGGTTGCTGATGATATTTTGTTCAAAAATATGCCTGAAATTTTTGATGTAGGGCGCTACCACTCGTGGGTGGTGCAGAGCCCGCTTCCTGAGGATTTAGTGATAACATCGGTTGACGAAAACGGACAAGTAATGTCTCTTCGGCATAAAAAATACGACGTTCGAGGCGTTCAGTATCACCCAGAATCGGTTTTGACTCCATTGGGGAAAACTATTTTAAAAAATTGGATAGAAAATTGATTTAGAACTTAATACGTACAAAAAAATACAGATGAAAAACATTCTTTCTCGATTGATTAATCACGAAACCATTAGCCAAGAAGAAGCCCGTCAAACACTTATTTCTATTTCTAATGGCGCTTACAATCCTTCGCAAGTGGCTTCTTTTTTGACTATTTATATGATGCGAGGCATTACGGTTGAAGAGCTACAAGGATTTCGTAATGCGCTGTTAGAACTTTGTATTCCCGTGTCGTTGGATTGTGAAACTATTGACCTCTGTGGAACAGGCGGTGATGGGAAAGATACATTCAATATTTCCACTTTGGCTTCATTTGTTGCAGCAGGAGCAGGCGTTCTAGTGAGCAAACACGGAAATTATGGCGTTTCATCAGTGTGTGGTTCGAGTAATGTGATGGAATTTTTGGGCATTCGTTTCACAAATGACGTCAATTTTTTAAAACGATGTGTTGACAAGGCTGGGATTTGTTTTCTGCACGCACAACTTTTTCATCCAGCAATGAAGCAAGTGGCTCCAATTCGTAAAGAATTAGCGGTAAAAACATTTTTCAATATGCTTGGTCCAATGGTAAACCCAGCGTTTCCAAAAAATCAAATGGTAGGGGTTTATAACCTTGAAATAGCTCGTATTTATGGTTATTTGTACCAAAAATCAGATAAAAATTATATGATTTTACACGCTTTGGACGGTTACGATGAAATTTCGCTTACAGGCGGAACAAAAGTAATTCAAAATGAAGGTGAACAAATTCTTTTTCCGTCCGATTGGGGCATAAGACGATTGAACGAGCGTGAAATTGCTGGCGGAAATACCATAGAAAGCGCAGCAAAAATATTTTTAGATATTTTAAAAGGAAAGGGAACAGAGGCTCAAAACAATGTTGTTTGCGTCAATGCAGGAATGGCAATTGCTACGGCTCAAAAAATGACGCATATGCAAGGGTTTGAAAAGGCAAAAGAAAGCCTATTTTCAGGTAAAGCCTTGCAATCGTTCAATGTTTTACGTACACTTTCAATGAATTAGGCGTTTTTTAACTCACAAATCATAACGTGCGCCTAATATTTTTATGGCGTTTTCAAGGCGTTCACGACTTGGTCGTTCAATGCCCTCTAACGGATATTCAATGCCTAATTCTTCATATTTGAACTTTGCCATATCGTGGTAGGGCAACACTTCCACACGTTCCACTCCCTGCAAAGTGTCAATGTATTCCCTTAACTTCTGCAAGTAAAAATCGTCATCTGTCCATTGTGGAACTAACACGTGCCGAATCCACATTTTTGCACCATTTTCACTCAAAAAATTAGTGAAAGCAATAATGTTTTTGTTGGTTCGCTTGGTAAGTCGTTGGTGTTGCTCATTGTCAATATGTTTTAAGTCCACTAAGAATAAGTCAGTAAGCGTAATGAGTTTTTTTATTTTCTCATTGATAATAAGTGTGTTAGCATAAAATCCGCCACAAGTATCCACACACGTATTGATGCCTAATGTTTTTAACTTGAAAAACAGTTCCAAGACAAAATCAAGTTGCAAAAGAGGCTCGCCTCCACTTACGGTAACGCCTCCTCCACTGGCTTGAAAATAAGGCTTATACTTTACAATTTCCTTCACCAACTCATCAGTGGTCATCATTTTAGCATCATCATTATGCAATTCCCACGTATCGGGATTATGGCAATACTTGCAACGAAGCATACATCCTTGAAAAAAAACGATGTAGCGTATGCCAGGACCGTCAATATTTCCGAAAGATTCCACCGAATGAACAGCTGCTTTTAAAGGATTTGTTTCCATTATTTTATAATTTTCAAGAGGCAAATATACAGATATTTCTGTAAAAAATATATCTTTTTGAATGTGATTACGGCGTTTTGATTGAGTCAAACACAGTATTTTTTTATACTTTGACATTGTATGGAAATTTCTTTAAGAAAGGTTCAAAAAAAGCCGTTTTTTAGCACAGATTTTAAAGCAAATCTAAAAAATAAACAAACTGCCAAATATGTCATTATGGTAGGCTTTTGAATTTCTTACAAATCCCTTCGTTTAATCAAACAGTATGAGAAGTAAACGAACAAAAAAATCCAAACTGATGTTATGAGAATGTCAGTCCATTGTACGGCGTAATCATAATTGGTGTCGATTCCTATTTGATTGGCTGCCGATTTTACACCTGACATTCGTGTAAAAGGTTGTTTTATCAAATTACTCATCGCTTCTAATGGGAGAAAACGAGATAAAAAATGTATATCAGGTAATTTGTAACGCAAAATTCCTGTAATAATACTTTCAATAATTGCCCAAAGTATCAAAAATCCCAAAGAAAAAGCCGATTTTCGCGTCAGAACAGCAAAAAATAAGCAAATACTGAAAAATCCAACCAATTTCAGAAAGTAAGCAAACAAAAATTCCATTTGGGAAAAAATAATTCCAATTTCGTTAAATGTGGAGTACATCAGTCCCAAAATCATTGAAATTACAAAAACCATTACAGTCGAAATCAATGCAAACAAAACTACAGTAATGAATTTAGAAAGGATAAATTCCTTTTTACTTAATCCATCTATCAGATTCTGTTTCAGTGTTTTATTACTATATTCATTAGCAATCATCGATACGATAACCACTGCGAGAAATAACTTAAAATAATCAGCAAAATAGGTGTTAAAATGCCAAATGAACGGAAAATCAAAAATTCCTTGTTTTGCCAAATGAAATTCAAAGTCGCCAAAATCGATTTTTATCATCGAAAATAATGAAAGAAAAGTAAGCAATCCGAAATAGGAAATGATTAAAATCCGACTGCTTCTGCTATTCCAAATTTTGATGAGTTCTATCTGTAATAATCGTAACATAAGTATTAATTTTGTTGGTTTGTTAATTGAAGGAATTGATTTTCAAGACTTTCTTTTCTTTTAACCAAATGCGAAAGTACAAATCCTTTTTCAAAAAGCAGGCGATTGAGCGTTTCGGCTTTCATATCAACATTCGGAAAAGCTTTAACAAGATTGTTATCAAGACTAACTTTTGAAAATTCAGACATATTTTTTAGAAAATCTATCAAAATCGTATTATTTTTAGCTGCCAATTCAAAAAATCCGTTGTTGTTAATCATTTGGTCAACCCGCCCATTATAAAGCATTTTTCCTTGTTGTAGGACGATTACGTGCGAGCATACTTTCTCAACTTCATCTAATAAATGAGAAGCCAAAAGAACGGTAACTCCTTGTGAAGCAATATATTGTATGAGTTCACGAATTTTGTGAATGCCTTGCGGGTCAAGTCCGTTCGTGGGTTCGTCCAAAATCAGAATCTCAGGATTATTAAGCAATGCCGAAGCTATTGCCAAACGTTGTTTCATTCCTAAGGAAAAAGCCTTAAACTTACGGTCTTTAAATTCCCACAAACCAACCAATTTGAGTTTTTCTTCAATTTTGTCAGAAGAAATTTCTTTGATTTTACAAACCAAATTCAAATTTTCGTAAGCCGACATATACGGATAGAAATTCGGACGCTCAATGATAGCACCAATTCGTTTGAGAGCTTGGTGATTGGAAACATTTCCCCCAAACCATTGGTAAGACCCTGATGTTCTGTTAACTACACCCAAAATCATTCCCAATGTAGTTGATTTTCCGCTTCCATTAGGTCCGAGCAATCCGTAAACATTTCCTTTTTCTATCTTGAAAGAAACATTGTTTACGGCATTAAATCCACCGAAATTTTTGGTCAAATTCTGAGTTTCTAAAATTATTTTCATAAAAGTTACCTTTGATTGGTTGAATTTGGGTTTCGCTTGCCCTAAATGACATATATTGAAACCTAATTATACCGAAAAACTTTGTCAAAATTTAGAATTTTGACAAAGTTGATGATAGGATATTTTTAGGGATATTTTTTTACAAAATTACTCCGCAGAACTTACGATTGCTTCTTTATTGATTTTTTTAACCAAACCTTGTAGGACTTTGCCAGGACCTACCTCAACAAATTCAGATGCACCATCTTTTATCATTTGTTGTACACTTTGTGTCCATTTCACAGGAGCAGTCAGCTGATTTATCAAATTTTTCTTTATTTCATCAGGATTATAGACTGCTGTTGTGGTAACATTTTGATATACAGGACATATAGGCTTATTAAAAGTGGTATTTTCAATAGCTTTTGCCAATTCTTCTTCGGCAGGTTTCATCAAAACAGAGTGAAAAGCTCCGCCCACAGGCAAAATTAAGGCTCTTTTAGCTCCTGCTTCTTTCATTGCCTCACAGGCTTTTTCAACAGCATTTAACTCTCCCGAAATTACCAATTGTCCTGGACAATTGTAGTTTGCTGGCGTTACCGTTCCGTCAATTTTCTGGCAAACTTCCTCAACCACAGCATCTTCCAGACCTAAAACTGCTGCCATTGTTCCCGCTTGCAATTCACAGGCTTTTTGCATCGCCATAGCACGTTTGTAAACCAATTGCAATCCGTCTTCAAATGAAAGTGTTTGATTAGCAACCAAAGCCGAAAATTCTCCTAATGAATGTCCTGCAACCATTTGAGGTTGAAATGATTTCCCTAATATCTTACTTAAAATTACCGAATGCAAGAAAATAGCAGGTTGTGTAACTTTGGTTTGTTTCAAATCCTCTTCTGTTCCGCCAAACATAACATTTGTGATTGAAAAGCCTAAAATAGCATTGGCTTGTTCAAACAACATTTTAGCTTCACTTGATTTTTCATATAAATCAAGCCCCATACCTACAAACTGTGCTCCTTGCCCCGGAAAAATATATGCTTTCATATTCTAATTAATTTTGTTTTTACAAACCTATTTTAATTTTTATTCAAATGCAAATTTTTGATGAAAAATATTTCTTTTTGGAGGATTTTTAATGACAAAAGGTTGTCCAATTTTTTAGACAACCTTTTGTTTAAGTGTTAAATACGATTTGTATTATTTGTTTTCTTCAATAGTAGCGATACTTACGCGATTCCACTCAGGTTCAGAGAACATATCTCCAATTCCATTTCCTTGTGCAGAAATGCGGTCAGCATCAATTTTGTAACGTGCGATAAGTACTTTTTTAACAGCTTCTGCACGTGCATTTGCCAAAGCAATGTTTTTCTCTTCATTTCCTTCTGGTGAAGCATATCCTTTAACAACCACACGGCTATTAGGATATTTTTTCAAGTAAGAAGCAATACGCTCAACATTAGGCAATTGAGAAGCATCAATAGTTGATTTTCCTAAACCAAAAGTAACCACAGATTCCAATGTATTATTTGTTTTAGTAACTGTTTGTACCACAGGTTTTTGATTTTTAGCAGCTTCTAAATCTTTTTCAAGTTGAGAGATGCGTTGTTGTGCATTGTTAAGCTCTCCGTCTTTGCTACTCACTTCATTTCGTAAGTTGCTGATATTGCTGTTCAATTGGTCAATTTCAGCTTGGTTTCTTCCTTCGATGGTTGTGAAGTGATGCGCTCCGTTACTTCCTTTGAAACGATAGATAATTCCAACATTCACTTGTGACCAAGAATTGTTGATGTTCAAGCTATTAGCTGCATCTGAGCTTGGATTGTCAAGAAAATAAAGGATTGAAGGCGTTAACTTAACTCCCCACGCTTTATTTTGCCCAAAATTGAACAACAAATTAGCTCCAAACTTGGCTGTCATAAGGTTGCGATTGTTATTGTCACCTTGTTCAAAAGAATGAAACCAACCTGGACCAGCAAAGGCTTCTACTTCAAATTTACGAGGTTCGCCTTTGTAACCTGCAAAAAGGTTATTCAAATTGAAAGCTCCTATTAATGCCACGTTTGTGTTTTCAATAACAAGTGGGTTTCTTTGTTCCCAATTGCCGTTCAAGTACGCATTTGCATCAAATCCCAAACGAAAAACAGGTGAAATCTGTTTGCTCAACTCTGCTCCAAAATTCAAACGTACGTCCTCAATCAAGTCATACCCTTTGGTTGGCAAGTATCCACCAACATTTACACCAACCTGCCAATTGTCAAAAAATTTGCCGTAACTTAGTCCTTGTTCTTGTGCTGTGGCAGTAACAGCAAATCCTGCTATCATTGCCGATAAGATAATTTTTTTCATAAAAAAAAATGTTATTGTTAATAATCGGGGGCAAATATATAAAAAAATAAATTATACCCGAAAAAAATGTAAAAAAACTCCCTTTTTTTAACAAATAAATTTGTAACTTATTCATATTGTTAATCTTACAAATGAGTGGAATAAAGACTTTAAGAGGATTTTTATCTTAAAAAATAGCAATGATTTTGTTAAATAAAATACAATATTTTATTGTACAAACCTTATTTGTAATTATTTTTAGATTTTAGTTCCGTTTTGATGATATATTTTTAAGTCTAAAAAAGAGATTTTAGCAATATAAACCGTTTGACGAAAAAGAAAAAATATTGGTAATTTACATCGATATTTCATATTTTATTCGTACATTTGACCTCGTTTTAGTGAGAAAAAATAAACAATCAATAAAAAAATAAAAAATGAGTACAACAATCAAAAAAAATGTACAATCCATTAAACACCAACCAGCCGGATTGTTTGAGGAAACACGTTTTGAGAAAATTCACAATGTTATTTTCTCTGATTCAGTAGCTGCTTCTGTGGCTGTGGCTCACGAAATTGCCGATTTGATAAGAAGCAAGCAAGCCAAAGACAAAAATTGCGTTTTAGGCTTAGCTACGGGGTCTTCACCTATTAAAGTGTATGAAGAATTGGTTCGTTTGCACAAAGAAGAAGGGCTCAGCTTCAAAAACGTAATCACTTTCAATTTGGACGAATATTATCCAATGGAGAAAGATGATGTGCAAAGTTACTGGTATTTTATGCACGAGCATCTTTTTAACCATATTGATATTCCGAAAGAAAATATCAATATCCCTGATGGAATGGTTTCAAGAGAAAATTTGGTGGAATATTGCTTGAATTATGACAAAAAAATAAAAGAATGTGGAGGGATTGATTTTCAATTACTTGGAATTGGTCGTACAGGTCATGTAGGTTTCAATGAGCCTGGTTCACACCGAAATTCAGGAACACGGATAATCACCCTTGATTACATCACACGCGCCGATGCAGCAGGAGCTTTCCACGGAATTGCAAACGTTCCGAAACAAGCCATTACAATGGGAGTGAGAACCGTAATGAAAGCTGACAGAATTGTGCTTTTAGCTTGGGGGAACAACAAAGCTAAAATTGTGAGAGAAGCCATTGAAGGCGAAGTAACTTCCGAAGTACCAGCCACTTATTTGCAAGAACACGATAACACTACTTTTATTTTAGATGAAGAAGCATCTGCACAATTAACCCGAATCAAAACTCCTTGGTTAGTGTCAGACTGCCAATGGAATGAGGATTTGAAAGCAAAAGCTATCATCTGGTTGTGTGAACATTTAGGAAAAACCATTTTGAAACTCACCGATAAGGACTACAATGAAAATGGTATGTCAAAATTGTTAGCTGAATCAGGTTCTGCGTATGATTTGAATATTGCGATGTTTAACCGTTTGCAACATACCATCACGGGGTGGCCAGGCGGAAAACCAAATGCTGATGACACAAACCGTCCTGAAAGAGAATATCCTCATAAAAAACGCGTTATTATTTTCAGTCCGCATCCTGATGATGATGTTATTTCAATGGGAGGAACTTTTGACCGATTGGTTTCACAAGGTCACGAAGTTCACATCGCTTACCAAACATCAGGAAATTTTGCCGTTTCAAATCACGAAGCATTAAAGTTTGCCGAAGTTTTCAAACATCTCATCAAAAAAAATGGTGGTGAAGTGAAAGTTTTAGATGAAATCATTGATGCCATCAACAATAAAAAATCAAATGAGGTTGATACGCTTGCAGTGCGACACTTGAAAGGAAATATCCGCCGCCACGAGTCATTGGCAGCCACACGTTACGAAGGAGTGCCTGATAATCAAGTACATTTCTTAGATATGCCTTTCTATGAAACAGGTTCTGCTAAGAAAAATCCGATTGGAGAAGCTGATATTAAAATCATTATGGACTTGATTGAAGAAGTGAAACCACATCAAATTTATGCTGCGGGAGACCTTGCAGATCCGCACGGCACTCATAAAGTTTGTTTAGATGCCATTTTTGCGGCTTTGAAAAACTTGAAACACAAAGATTATATGAAAGACTGCTGGTTATGGCTTTACAGAGGAGCTTGGCACGAGTGGGATATTCACGAGATTGAAATGGCAGTGCCGATGAGTCCTGACCAAGTGCTTAAAAAACGTCAAGCAATTTTCTTCCATCAGTCACAAAAAGATGGAGCGATGTTCCAAGGAGAAGATTTGCGAGAGTTTTGGCAACGAGCAGAAGCACGCAACAGCGAAACAGCACGTCGTTACAGAGCATTAGGTATGGCAGATTATGCTGCTATTGAGGCTTTTAAACGTTGGATTTTTTAAAGAGTAATACACATATAAGAAAAAGGTTGAAATTTAGCATATTTCAACCTTTTTCATTTATAAAAATCTTTTGTAGTGTGTTGATATTATGTTTTTTCGGAAGTTTGTCATTACCTTAATTTATCACACCAATTGACATATCCTTTTTATGATTCTTATCAATTAATCTTTTGGATATTGTGTTGAAGCGCCACAAAAGCCATATAGCGGCAACGGTAAGTCCGAAAAGTAATCCTATCCAGATGCCCATTGTGCCGAGCTTAGTTTTGAGTCCCAAAAAATATGACACAGGGAAAGAGACAACCCAATAAGCGACAAAAGTGATGTACATAGGAGACTTTACATCCTGAACACCTCGCAAAGCTCCTAAGGCTGTAACTTGCATTCCGTCAGATATTTGGAAAATAGCAGCAATAAGTAGCAACTGTGCTGCTTCTGCAATCACTAACGTATTACTTGCTAATTTAGTCGCATCGTTCATATCCAAGTACAAGGAAGGTAACCAATGTCGGAGAACTGCAAGTAAAATAGCAAAAAAGGTTTGTGTGAAAAGCACTAACAGAAATACAGAAATTCCTACTTTTCTTAAATTTAAATAGTTACGAGCTCCTAATTGGTTTCCTACGCGAATCATTGCTGTTACGCCCAATCCGTTAGCAACCATAAAGGTAATACTTGCTAAATTGAGTGCGATTTGGTTGGCAGAAAGGTGATTTTCACCTAAAATACCACTCATCCAAACGGCAGTGGTGAAAATTCCGACTTCAAAAATCATCTGTAACCCCGACGGAACACCTAAATTGATGATTTTTTTAAATTTAGACATTTCAAAAGCGCATTTATTGAAGTTTGCCACCAAATCGTGAGTTTGCTGCAAACGTCGTAACATCCACCAAAGCAGAAAAGGCATTGCAAAGCGAGAAGCTAACGTTCCGATACCAGCCCCAATGACACCTAATTTAGGAAAACCAAAACTTCCGTAGATAAACAAGTAGTTGAGAATGATGTTGATAATATTTCCGATGAATGTAACATACATTGGTTGTTTGGTCAAAGAAAGTCCATCAGCAAACTGTTTCAAAGTCATATAAAAACCTAATGGAATAAGAGAAAAAGCTACCAAGTTTGTATAGGGGATAGCTAATTTTATTACATTTTCGGGCTGTTTGGTCAAGTACATCAAGGGTTCGGCAAAAAGCATTAGTGTGAATAGGATAATTGAAAGAAAAGTATTCAACACAAAGCCGTGTTTTAAAACGGACTTAGCTTCGTTTTTGTTTTTTTCTCCGTCAGCTTTTGCCACCAATGGCGTGAGGGCGGTTGAAAAACCAATACCAAAGGACATTGCTATGAATACAGCACTATTGCCCAAAGCAACGGCGGCAAGTTCTGTAACGCCTACTTTTCCCACCATAATGTTATCAACAAACCCTACCAAGGCGTGTCCTAACATTCCAAAAATAACGGGATAGGCAATTTTGAAATTCTGTTTGAATTCTTTTGTATAATTTGAAAAATTTTGTAGTAACACCTCTAATTTTTTTGAGGCAAAGATAGGTTATATATTTTAACTTGACTCAAAAAATATCAAGAAAAGTTTGTTTTAGGCAAAGTGAATATTGAGAAATCAACTGAAATAAGTAAAAGGCGAGTTATTAGTTACTCGCCTTCATCATATTTTCTATCTTTTTGATGAAAAATCAATTCATCATATTGTCCACTGCTTCTTTTAGCTGATTCAAGGCTTTTTCAACCACAACTTTTGGGCAAGCAAGATTTATACGCATAAATCCCTCTCCCTCAGAGCCATACATTGCTCCGTCGTTTAAAGCTAAGTGAGCTTTATCTACGCATAAATTTACGATATCCTTTTGTGATAGATTCAACGAACGAAAATCTATAAACACCAAATAAGAGGCTTGTGGTATGATGATTTTTAGTTTTGGAATGTTCGTTTTTATAAAATCAACTGTGAAATCAATATTTTTTTGGATATAGGCGAGCAACTGTTTGAGCCATTCTTCTCCTTCATTATAAGCAGCTATAACAGTTTGAAAAGCAAATACATTTCCGTCATAAAGCAACATATTGTTTTCTACATAACTTTGAAATTTTTTGCGTAGTGTAGGATTTTCAATAACAGCATAAGAAGTAGCAAATCCTGCCAAATTGAAGGCTTTGCTTGGTGATGCGAATGTGATACAACACTCACGAGCTTCATTACTTACGGTCGCAAACGGAATATGTTTATGAGGGGCGAGTGTCAGGTCGGCGTGGATTTCGTCAGAAACAATAATTACATTGTTTTTATGACAGATATGAGCTACTTTTTCTAATTCTTCACGTGTCCAAACGCGTCCGCCTGGATTATGAGGGTGACAAAATAAAAATAATTTGCACCCTTTGATGTCTTGTTCAAGTTTCTCAAAATTGATTTGATACTGTCCATTAATAAGTTCTAATGGACTGTTTATCAATGTTCTTTCGTTATTTTTGACGGCTAATGAAAACGGAAAATAAACAGGTTGTTGAATTAGCACTTTGTCTCCTTTTTCGGTGAAAGCCTGCACAGCCATTGCCAAAGCAGGAACAACTCCTGGTGTGAATGAAATCATTTCAGGAGAAATTTCCCAGTTGAAACGACGTTTTTGCCAATTGATAATCGCTTGATACCATTCCTTTGGTTTTGCTGTGTAACCAAAAATTTCACACTCCATACGCTTTTTAATGGCATTGACAACAAAGTTTGGTGTTTTGAAATCCATATCAGCCACCCACATTGGCATCAAATCGGTTCTTCCCCAGCGAGGTTCAAGGGCTTCTAATTTAAGAGCATCGCTATTGCAGCGATTATTGATTTCGTCAAAATTATAATTCATATTGCTTTTTGTTGGTAAATGTAATTGAAACAATAATTAAAAGTAGCGCAAAAGTAAGAAAATAATAAAATATAGCAAAAATAAAAAGACATTTTGTGTGCTGATAAAATAATCTTCAAAATTTAATTATGATTCTTATCGTTTAAATGAAATAATTGTCGTACATTTGTCGTTCTTTTAAGAAACTAATTAATTTAAAACATAAGTAGAATATGTACAAAATTGTATTATTACGTCACGGATTAAGTGAGTGGAATAAACTGAATTTATTCACAGGTTGGGAAGATGTTGATTTAACAGAACAAGGAATTGAGGAAGCTCGTGAAGCAGGAAGAATCCTTAAAAAAGAAGGTTTTAAGTTTGATGTAGCGTTCACATCAGTTTTGAAAAGAGCCATCAAGACGTTGAACTATGCATTAGATGAGATGGGAGATTTGTGGGTGCCTACTAACAAAAGTTGGCGTTTGAATGAAAAAAGTTATGGAGCACTACAAGGATTAAACAAAGCCGAAACGGCAGAAAAATACGGCGAAGATCAAGTGCTTTTGTGGCGACGTTCTTATGATGTGAAACCTCCGCTTATTGAAGAAACGGACAAAAGACATCCTTCACACGACCGCCGTTATGCAGCATTGACACCCGAAGAAAAAACAGGGGGAGAAAGTTTAAAAGATACGTATGACCGTATGTTGCCTTTTTGGTTTAGTGACATAGCACCAGCCATCAAAGAGGGAAAAAGTGTTATCATTGCTGCTCACGGTAATAGTTTGCGGTCATTGGTTCAATATTTAGACGGGCTCAGCGAGGCTGAAATTTTAAAATTGAACATTCCGACAGGAGTGCCTTTGGTATATGAATTAGATGCAAACTTAAAGCCTATTAAAAGCTATTATTTAGGTGATCAAGAGGCTATTGCGGCAGCAATCAATAGTGTTGCTAATCAAGGAAAATCAAAGTAAAATTTATTTTATTTACCATAAAAAAACGAGTTTCAAAATTTGAAACTCGTTTTTTTATGGTAAAGTTGCCTTATCTTTTAATCGGCAATCGTCATTTCGTCAACGATGTGCTTTGCATCTGAAAACTTGTCAATAATCCAAAGTACGTAACGAATATCAACATTTATGGTGCGTTGTAATTTCTTATCGAAAATCACATCTCCTGCCATAGCTTCAATATTTCCATCAAAAGCAAGACCGATGAGTTCTCCTTTCCCGTTCATTACAGGTGAGCCTGAATTTCCTCCGGTTATATCGTTGTCTGTCAAGAAGTTAATATGTAAGTTTCCATCTTTTTTGTCAGCATATCTTCCAAAATCATTGTCAGCAAACATCTTTAACATACGCTCAGGCATATCAAACTCAGAGTCATTAGGTTTGTACTTATCTACCAAAGTTTTGAATGTGGTATAGTAGTTTTTAGAAACGTCTGAATTGCGTTTATCAGCAGGCAACGATTTAACTTTTCCGTAAGTCAAGCGAAGGGTTGAATTAGCATCAGGGTAGAGAATCGTACTTGCTTTTGATTCACGCATTCCTTTTACAAACGTACGATACGCTTTTTCATAAGCATACATAGCTGCAATTTGCTCATCTGTGCTTTCTCGATATTTTGCCATTAACGACCTTGATAGGGTAATCAACGGGTCGGTAGCAAGTTTTTCGGCGTCAGGTTTGTCTAAAAAGGCACTTATGTTTTCTTTTGAACCTACAACACTTCCTTTGAAAGCATCATCAACAAACTTTTTGAAATCACCATTGTATTCTCTATTGATTAAAATCACCTCATCTGCTATATTTTTTCCTTTGTTAACGTAAAGTTTAAGCATTGCTGCAAGGACATCTTTTTCAAGCGGAATATCCAAATTGTCATACAAATCAAGCCCTTGTTCAATTTGAGCTGCCAAATTATACTGCTCAAAACCAGAAGCTTTTGAGAGTCTTTCCAACTCTCCACTCACATTATAAGGAAAAACAGCGAAAGAACTTCCTCTGAGTAAGGCTGTCAAAATATTGTCATCAACAGAACTTTCATCTGTTTTTTTGAAATAATCTGCCATTACACTCAAAACATTTCCATACTCGTCTTTGTTTTCTTTTTTATTAGCCCATTTTGCGAATTTCTTCTCACTTTTTCGCTTTACATCAGCGGTTTTGTGAGCTGTCAAAGCATCAATCATTCCTTGACGATTTTTCCAATAATTGGCAATTTGTGAATATTTAGAAGCATATTTCAAACGAATGGCATCGTCTTTGTCCATATGAAACTTCATTGCGTCCATTGCTGTTTTTGAACCTTCAACCCAAGCAGGATAGGCATATTTTACTTTTTGGTCAACCCAAAATGATGATTCCCAACGATTTGTTCGTCCTGGGTATCCTAAAATCATAGCAAAATCATTCTCTTGAACACCTTTTAAACTTACCTTTAAGTGTGATTTTGCTTGCATCGGAACGTTTTCGGCTGAATATTTAGCTGCATTCCCGTCTTTGTCAGTATAAACACGGAAGAGAGAAAAATCCCCTGTTTGTCTTGGCCATTCCCAGTTATCGGTATCTCCTCCAAATTTTCCAACACTTTCAGGAGGCGTACCTACCAAACGAACATCTTCAAAATCTTGATACACAAAATAATAGTACTCATTTCCTTGAAAGAAAGGACGCACAGAAACCACATACTTTCCGCCTCCGTCATTTTCTTTTTGAATTTTTGCACTTTCTTGACTTATTGCTCTAATTCGCTCTGGTTCAGTCATTTCAGGTTTAACAACTCCTAAAATTCTGTCTGTAACGTTATCCATACGAACAAAAAAACGCACATACAAATTTTTTGGAGCTAATTCTTCACGTTTGTTTTTTGCCCAAAAACCATCGCGCAAGTAGTTGTTTTCAGGAGTAGAAAGTCCTGCGATTTGTTCGTATCCGCAGTGGTGGTTTGTCAAAACCAATCCGTCCTTTGAGATGATGCTTGCTGTGCATCCTCCATTGAATTGAACAATAGCATCTTTCAAACTATGATTGTTGATGCTATAAATTTCTTGGGCAGTAAGTTGCAAGCCCATTTTTTGCATATCGCGTTGATTCAAACGCTCTATGAACATTAAAAACCACATTCCTTCATCGGCCCGAGCTATGGGTGTCAATAGCAAAGAGGCGATGAACATCATAAATATTCTTCTCATATAAAAAATTAATTATTTAAGCGATAAAAGTACGGTTATTTGCGTAATAAAAACAGAAATGAAAAAGATTTTATGAATAATTTAACATTATAAGGTATAGAATGACCTTTTGAGAATAAATTCTTATTCATTTACTGCAATTTTTGGGCTCGAAGCATTTCGCGTTTTCCTGGGGGACCTTGTAATTTTTCAACTCGAAAATTACATTTTTTCATTGCCCGTTGCACACTTCCTTTGGCAGAGTAAGTAACCAAAAAACCGTTATTTTTCAAAGCTCTGTACATTTTCTCAAAAATAGATTCTTCCCAAAGTTCAGGTTGTACTCTTGCTCCGAAAGCATCAAAAAAAATTAAGTCAAAACGCTCAATATCATCTATTTCTTCAAAAAAATGATGCCTTTTTTTTAACGTAAAAAATTCCGAAATGATAACTTCTTTATTCCAATCAGCTTGATGAAATTTCTCAAAAATTGAAGCCAAGTCGTTTCGGTTGAGTTGCTCATAATAATTCATTTGTTTGGCTTCGTTCCACGAAAGGGGATAGGCTTCTACCGTTTCATAATGTACTCGCAATCCCAAATCAAGATGATTAGCAAATGTTACCAAAGCATTTAGTCCTGTTCCAAATCCGATTTCAAGAATAGAAACAGATTGATTTTTAAATAATTGTAATCCGTTTTTGATAAAAACGTGCAATGCTTCTTGAATAGCGCCGTGTTTGGAATGGAAACATTCGTCCCATTCAGGAATTTGAAAAGTGGTTGAACCATCTGCTGTTGTTATGATTTGCTTTTTCAAAATTTTATGACTTTAATCCGATTTTTTTTGAGTTCTCTTCTGGTGAGTTTAATTTTTATTAAATTCATAACAGAAAAACAGGGACGAACTTACTATCCGTCCCTTGAAAATTAACATATTACGATTATCCTTTCAGTAACTTTTCCTGCACTTCGTGGCTCATCACCTGATAGCCCCACAAATGTCGGTTGAATTTTGATTTTCCTTGCGTAATGGAACGTAGTGAAGTGGAATAACCATACATTTCAGCAATTGGAACGTGTGCTTTGATTTGCTGATATTGACGAATATTGTCAATGCCCGTGATGACTGCTCTTCGACTTTGTAAATCGGTCATCACATCACCCATTGCTGCTGCATCACAAAGCACTTCTAATTCATAAATAGGCTCCATAATTTTTGGAGCGGCATTTTTGAACGCTTCTGCAAATCCTGCTGATGCTGCTAATTGAAACGCAATATCGTTAGAATCAACGGGGTGCATTTTCCCGTCAAAGATACTTACTCGTATGTTTTGGCAATACGAATTGGTTAGCGGACCTTCTTCCATTTTGGTCATAATTCCTTTTTTGATGGCGCTGATGAAACGCGTATCGATGCTTCCTCCAACAATGCACCACAAAAAATGCAAATGTCCGCCCCAAGGCAATTCAATAAGTTCTTCTTTACGAATATTCAAATCGGTAGGCAGAGGTGCGTTTTCGTCGTATGGTTCAATGCGCAAATGCACTTCGGCAAATTGTCCAGCTCCTCCCGATTGTTTTTTGTGTCGGTATTGGGCTTCGGCTGCCTTTGAAATAGTTTCTCGATACGGAATTTTCGGACGAACCAACTCCATATCAATACCATAGAGCGATTTGATACGTTGTTTGACTACATCAAAGTGCATTTGCCCTTGTCCGTGAATGATGGTTTGTTTTAGCTCGGGAGAATATTCCAAAGTGAAAGTAGGGTCTTCTTCTTGAATAATATGCAGTGCATTTGTTAATTTTTCAAAATCTGATTTTGAAGGAGGCGTAACAGCCATACGGATTTTCATCTGAGGGAATTTTATTTTTTTGATTTGTACATCGTGATGCCCTTCGCCGTTTAAAGTATTGTTTGTGTGTGCATTTTTTAGTTTTATGGTAACTCCCAAATCACCAGCGGTGAGCGTTTCAACGGCTTCCCTATTTTTTCCGTTTACAATAAAAATTTTATTAATGCGCTCATCTTCACCATTCATCTGATTTTTAAGTGTATCACCACTTTTCAGCACGCCGCTATACACTTTAAAGTAACTCAATTCACCAATTTGTGATTCGTTTAGCGTTTTGTAGATAAAAATACTTGTAGGCAAGGAAGCGTCAGGAACAAGTTTTTCCCCATTTTGGAGTTCTTTGGCAGGACGTTGCAAAGGCGACGGGCAAATATCACGAATGAAGCCCATCACGCGTCCTGTTCCCTTGTTTTCTTTGGCAGAAACACAAAAAACGGGAAAGAAATTTTGTTTTCCCATAGCCAATTGCAATCCTTTGGTGAGTTCTTCTTCGGTGAGTGTACCTTGTTCAAAGTAACGTTCCATAAGTCCTTCTTCTTCTTCGGCTGCAATTTCAACAAGCTGATTATGAAGTTTTTTAGCTCTTTCAAGCACTTCGGCAGGAATTGGTTCTTTTTTAGGTTTTCCGCCGTTTGCATCAAAGGTGTACATTACCATACGCAAGGCATCGACAATGTGATTAAATCCGTTTTCTAAACGATACGGAAACTGAACCTCCACAACCTTGTCTCCAAAAGTGTTTTTGATTTCTTGCAAAGATTTTTCAAAATCCGCTTTTTCGTGATCCATCTGATTGATAACAAATAAAGTAGGTGTTTTGAATTCTTCAATGTAATCTTTATGAAGTTCATTTTCCACTTCGATACCTTCTTTGGCGTTAATAACCATCACGGCAGTATCGGCAACTTTCAGCCCAGAAATGGCTTCTCCAATGAAATCATCAAAACCAGGAGTGTCGATGAAATTGATTTTTACATCTCCCCAAAAAACGTGCATTAACGAACTGAAAATACTGTATTTCTTTTCCTTTTCCATATCGTGGAAGTCAGAAATTGTATTTCCTTCTTCAACATTTCCGATGCGGGTGGTAGCGCCCGATTCAAATAACATTGTTTCCACCAAAGAAGTTTTTCCGCTGCTTGCGTGTCCTAACAGCACAGCATTCCGAATATTGTTTGTGTTGTAATCCATAATGAATAAATTTTAATTGTGTTAAAAATACCCTATAAAGGTATAAAAAAAATGGAATACAAAACAAGAAAAATTTTATTTTTTTTATTTTTGTGATGACTTGA
Source organism: Capnocytophaga sp. (assembly GCA_041819925.1). Classification (GTDB taxonomy): domain Bacteria; phylum Bacteroidota; class Bacteroidia; order Flavobacteriales; family Flavobacteriaceae; genus Capnocytophaga. The sequence goes on along the minus strand of JBGYFE010000011.1, from coordinate 3,544 downwards.
AAGATTTTTTTTGAAGTTTTTTTGAAGTTTATATAGTTGTAAATAAGTGTTTTATGTAAAATGAAAATAGGCTATTCATTAAAGATAGCCTATTTTCATTTTATTTTTTATTTTGAAAAAATTACTGTTCGTTTCGTTTTTTCCAAGTAACTCCTTTGGTTTCTTTTTGATTAGGAAGAAAAATACTACACAACACAGCTACTAAAATGCTTGCCACCATTCCGATGAGCCCGTAGAGCAAGAATGAAAGATTGGTTTCGGATTTGACCCAATATAATATGACAACGCCTGAAATCAATCCGATGAAAGCCGACACAGAATTTACGCGAGGAAAGAAGATTCCTAAGATAAACAACGCTCCCAATCCGCTGGTAAGCAATCCTAAAAAAGTATTGAATTGGTCCCAAAGCGAAGCTATGTTCCAAGTAGCCAAAACAATCGCCATTCCCGTTCCTAAAAGTCCGATAATGACTCCCGACCAGCGAGCTACGTTCATTTGACCTTTAAATGATGAATTTTTAAAGAATGTTTTGTAAAAATCAGACGTAATCACCGCAGCAACAGAGTTTATGTTTGACGAGAGCGTACTCATAGCAGCTGCAAAAATAGACGCTATGAGCAATCCTGCAAATCCGGCGGGCATTTGAGAAACAATAAATTGCGGAAAAATAGAGTCGATGTTACTGTCCGTAATTGCCATCTGTTCCGGGTTCGATTTGTAGAAAGCAAACAAACCTGTTCCCAACAAAAAGAATAAAATTCCGACGGGAACGCTCAAAATTCCGTTGAGCCAAATACTTTTTGCGGTGGCTTTCTCATTTACGGTGGACATATATCGTTGCACTACGGACTGGTCGCTGGTATAGGAAATCAAGGTGTTAGCAAGTCCACCAAAAATAACCACCCAAAAAACAGGTTGCGAAAAATCAAATCGGAAATCAAACGTGTTCAACTTGTTGAAAGTTACGGTCGTATCCCAAAATTCACTGAACCCGCCTTTGATTCCTACAATCATAAATACGAAAGCCGCCACAGCACCGCCTACTAAAATAAATCCTTGAATAACATCGCCCCAAACAACGGCTTCCATTCCGCCGCTGGTTGAATAAATTATGGTTACAAGGCTCATTATCAGTATGGCGTAATAAATATTAAATCCGGTTACGATGTTTAAAGCCAACGAAGGCAAAAACAACACAATCGCAATTCGGCTTATCATAAAAAAGGTAAATAATGCCGATGCTATCCAGCGGATTGACCTACTGAAACGCATTTCCAAGTACTCGTAAGCAGTGTCTAACTTGAAACGCAAGAAAAAAGGCAAAAAGTAACGTATAATAATAGGAACAGCTAAAAAAATGGTCATATTGAACATTAGCATACGCCAATCCGTAGCATACGTTTTAGCTGGAATGGAAATAAATGTGATGGCGCTAAGCATCGTGGCAAAAATGCTAATTCCTGCTGCCCACCACGGAATGCGTCCGCTGGCTTTGAAATAGTCATCGGTGTTATTGTTATTTTTCATAAAGAAGAAACCGAGCAATAACATTCCTATGAAATAAATCGCCAAAACAGCATAATTGAGCCAACCAAATTCGCTTCCTTTTGTGAAAGAAAGTTTAGTGATAAAAGGCGAACGGATTCCCGGTTTTTGCTCGCCTCCTGCAATATAAACCTCTTGATTTTCAGCATCAAAATAAGTTGAAGCAACGGCTACTGGGTGTTCTGCCTTTGCCAGCGTAAACCATTCATCTGTGATAGTATTATACACTAAAATCTCTTGCTCAAAACCTTTATGATTTTGCCAAAGTTCATTGCGAAGTTCGTGATTTTCAGCATTGATGGCTTTTTCAACTTGATTGAAAGTCAGCCCCGCATCGCCTCCAAAGAATAAAACACTCGACGCACCCACTTTGGTCGCTGATGAAACAGCCAAAGGTTGATTTCCGTTTGAAGATTTAATATTTTGTTTAGCAATCCATTGTTTTTTGGAAGGTTTATACTGATATACATCACTATAAAATGACGTTATCTCTGCATTATTCCGACTTCTTCCTCCGAAAACATACACCGAAATTTCTTCTCCATCTTGTTGAGCCACTGCCGTTGCGCCCGAAACATTTTTTGGATAAGAAATCAAACTTTCCCACTGATTTTTACTGTTTAATTTCAGAAATTGATTTGAAGAAGAACTGTCGGCTAATTGTCCACCAACTAAATAAACCTCTTTTTCAATGGCGGTCGCTGTTGCGCTCTTAACAGGAATAGGTAAATTGGGATAATTTTTGATTTGCACCTTTCCGTTGTTGAAACTCAGAAGAAAAACTTTTGATGAAACGCCATCAGGAGTTTGTCCGCCGAGGCAAAGTAGTCCTTCGGGTAAAGAAACAAAAGCGCCTTCCGCTAAGGCTTCCGGCAGGTCTTCTCCTTGATAAACCAATGAAAATTTGTTATCTGCCGATGTTTCAAATACAAAAACCGTTTTTGAAAATTGTTTTTTACCACCTTGCCAAGGTTTCTCGGCAGGAAAATAAGAACCTCCCGCCAAAATAAAATACTTTCCGTGTTTTCCGAAATACGTTCCTGCTAATCCTTCGTGAAACTGACTGTCTTTTAAAGTTTTAGAATCAAAAACAACAGATTGGTTTAGGTGGTTTATTTTCTTCCCGCTTTGAGCATACGTAAGGGTCAAAAAGCTAAAAATAAACGCAAAAAATGCGATTGGTTTCAGTGAATGTTTCATATTTATGATTTTGGTCGAACAAAGGTAGTTTTTAATTGATTTAATAGAACTAAATTTCGTTACTTACACCATAATATAATATAATATAATATATTTTGCTCTGTAACGCAATGTCGCAAAGGTACAAACAATTTGCTAATTTGCAAATTTTTTACATAGGAACAAACAAGGATTTTAGAGTTTCGTGATGCAAAACAAAAAAAAACAAAAAGCCTTATTTGATATATTCGGACAAGAATACGATACAAGTTGGTGATGTAAATATTTCAATGAAAATATTTTTGGTCAGGAAGTGAAAGTTTCCTAAATCCTCAGAAAAAACAATCGTAAGTCTTAATTTATTACCTTTAAAAGTCGAATAATTGGGTTTTATTGTTAATTTAATCATAAAAGGTTGGGTTAATTATGTATTAATTAATACATTTGCCCCTCAATGCACTTAAATTAAAAAAATCTCAATTATGAGGAAAGTACTTAAACATATAAATATGAAGACGTTACGTTTTGTAATTTTAATGACTCTTTTGTTTGGGTTTAAAGATATTTATGCTCAAACTTCGGCAATCACCATTAGCAAACCTGAAAACATAGGTGTGTGTAATGATTCTGAGGGCAAATTAAAAGTTCGCATAGATTTTCCGCAAGGAACATCTGCGGCAGCGACAGTTAAAGTAACATTAGCTGCTGGTGTGAACTATGTTGGTGTGAATAAGCTGACAAGTTCTCCGGCGAGTGTTAACATTGCTCATTCTGGGGGAACGGCAAATGCTCCTATATTTACGATTTCTCCGACAAATT
>JBGYFE010000010.1:0-4959 GCA_041819925.1 Capnocytophaga sp. | reverse complement strand
ATCTTTTCTTTTGGCGTGATTTTCAGCATTTTATAAGCATCATAAAAACGACCTTTGTATGGGCAATTTCTTGCAAAATTATTCAAAAAAATTTCTGCTTTTTCTTTTCCGCCAAAATCAAACACAAAGTAAAACGGCATCAGCAATTCTTTTTTGATGTAGGCATTGTATTTTGAGCCTTTATTAAGCAGAAAATCAATTGCTTGTGTAGTATCTTCAAACAAATTAAAAATCGGTAAAATATGTAACGACAGTTGCTCCACGATGCTTTTGACACTTGGTTCAAAACTCAGTCCCGCCAAATTCCACTCCTTATAAGTCTGATGTGGCGTAAAATAGCCAATATTCTTGCCTTCGATGAGTTTCCTTTCTTTTCCGTAATACATTGAAACAGCAGGAATTATAGAAACACTTTCGCTGTAATTACGAGCCGATGTATCGAAATAAATTTCAAATTCAATGTTTTTGTCCTGACTTTTCTTTTTCAAAAGCCGACCTTTTTGAGTGGCTTTAAAATCGGGAAAATGCCGTGCAATTTCCTCGCAACCTTTTAGTAAAATCTCATTGGGTTTCATATTTTTTAATTGTAAATAGTTAATTGTCAATTGTTAATAAAATCAATCTTATACATTAAATTCTTCTTCCACGAAATCGCCGTTCTCATCACGGTAGAAAGCCGAATTATACGGAGCTTTGAGAAACGAAACAATGCCCTCATCGTAATTACAAATCGTATTAAGGTGATAAATACCGATATTATCGGGGTTGTTGGCATACTCATCGCTTTCATCTCCCGCAAAAAAACGCCAACCACTATCCGATTTACCAAATTCGGTATCGTCATCGGGAATTTCGCGGTACATATAGCCGACTTTACAGCCATCAACCGTAATTCTGTCCGTTGCCAGACAGCCTGCGGCTTCGTCCCAATCCATTAAAATTTCTTTAAAATCTCCTTGTTTAAAAAACTTCTTTTCTTTCATCTCTTTTTCTTTCTTTATACTTGTTCAATTCGGATTGAAGTGTGCTGTACAACTCTTCTGATTTGATTTTGAGCATTGTAGCGGTTATTGCATAACCAAATTGTTTCATATTAAAAGCCAAAAATTTTCTTTTTATCGGATTTTTAATTTTGTTGATGTACAAATCCATTTTTTGGGGCTTTAAATCAAGGATAATATGGGGCGTTCTGCCTATTTCCATCTTTCTAATTTGCTGAATATCTTCCCATTTCACCAGCCCGACACTAATCATAGAAGTATTGTCCCAAATGCCTTCTTCATTGATGATAATTCCTTTGTTTCTATCGTAAAAACTCAATAAAAACACGCCACACACGCCAGAAAACACCATTGTTATCACGCCCCAAAGCTCTAAAAACCATTGGGGATATTTACGGCTCGATTCGGCATTGAACATATAATAACCAACAACAAAAAAAGCAATACACCCCAGAAATAAAAGGCTTCTTTTTAAATTACTAATAGGAATTTTAATATCGTTTTCCATAAGATTTTTTTGTTTTTTTGCCTAAAATAGACCTTTTTTCGACAAATTCAAAATAACATTAACAATTAAACATTGACAATTAACAATTACTTTCTACCCATCAAAATTCATTGATACAACCGTTTTGTTTTCGAGCTCGATGTCTAAAATATGGTCGGGCGTTATGGTGTCGCCCGTAGCGATTTCGGCAGAGATATTTCCTTGATTATCAATAATTATTCGTGCCGAGTACACTTCCAGAGCGTAGTACCAATTGTCATCGGCTTGCTCGTCGGTATGAGGAGAAACTTGATGATTGTAAAAGTCGATAAGTTCATTTTTTGCGTCGGAGAGCCAATTCAAATAGTCCGAAATGTTATCAAAACAGGCTTCCAAAGAAAGATTTTCGGCAGTGAATATCTTGAATTTGTCCTTACTAAGCGACTGATTAAAAATGATAATTTCCCCTTTTTCAAGTTGATACATATTTTCTTTAATCAATTTAAAATCTGAAATTTGAAACGATTTTTGGTTTTGTTTTTTACTGAATTTCCGTAAATCTTTGATGATAAATTTGTTTGCGTGCGTTTGCGATTTTTCTTTCCAAACATAAAGTTTTGAGGCATCTTTCGGATTGGAGGGGTCGGCTATTTCTCGGAAAATCTCATACGCCGAAAGATAAAAACCGAGCAAAAAATAGACATTGCAAAGGATAAAATCTTCCTCCTTGTTGCGTTGTTTTTTCTCTAATTCGTAGAGCAAATCATACAGGTTTTCAACGCTTTGCGTAGAGCCATTCGACTTTCTGAAAGCATTGGACAGTTCAATATATCTTTTGAAAATTTCGGTCATTTTTTCTAATTGTTAGAGGTTAATTGTCAATGGTCAATGGTTAATGGGTAATTAACAATTAACAATTATCAATTAACAATTAATACCTATTTTATTTCGAGTGGTTCTACGACGGGCGAATAAATCAGGTTTCCGCTTTCTTTCATCACTTTTATGATGGGTGCGATGTAGTCCACAGCTTCGGTTTTGTCAATTGCCCCACTGCGACGACTTTGATGCTTTAATTGAATGGAAACATAATGGTGGGGAGTTTTCATCAAAACATAATATATCTGGTAATAAGTTGGCAATAAAGCACTTGGGTCTTTAATTTCGCCATAAAAAGCCACAAAATCATAGCCGTTTTCGTTTTGTACGGCAAGGTCTGTTTTATCCACCCTCATAGAATTTTCAATAGTGTATCCCGCATAACGATAGGTTATTTCTCCGCTTTTATATCCGTCAAACATTTGGTCTAAAATTTTATTGGGTTTGAGATTATTTTCAATATAAAGGCGATATCTTCCGTTTTCGTAAATATCTAATCTGGGGTAAGTTTCATTTTTAGAGAAATCACTACTAAGCTGAAAAGTCAGCAACTTATCGGCGGTTTTATGCTCTTGCAATTTCCCTTTGGAACAAGCCACCAGCCCCAATCCTAAAATAACTATCAATAAGTATCTTACATATTTTTTCATCGTTTTTATAATTTAATTTCTATTTCGCCTGTAAAGGTAAATTTTTCTTTGTGATTACAAATGAAATTTGCTACCAAATTATGATAAAAGTGTTTGTTTGCGGAGAGCAATTTTTTCAGATTATCTAATTTTACGAATTACGACATCATAATTAGTTTCCTGAACTCACTTTTCATCAATTATGACACCATAATTAGCTCCCCGAACTTACTTTTTACAAATTATGACACCATAATTAGTTCCCCGCACTTACTTTTTATCAATTATGACACCATAATTAACTCCCAGCACTTACTTTTTATCAATTATGACATCATAATTAGCTCCCCGAACTTACTTTTTACAAATTATGACTTCATAATTCATCATTCTACTATAAATTTTTCCAAAATTCGGAGCTTTGATAAAGATTTTTAACTCAAAAAACGCTGTTATCATTTAATAAATGACAGAAAGTAACACAAAACAGGTTTTTATTATATGATAAATGACAGAAAGTAACACAAAACAGGTTTTTATTATATGATAAATGACAGAAAGTAACTCAAAATAGGTTTTTATTATTTAATAAATGACAGAAAGTAACTCAAAACAGGTTTTTATCATTTAATAAATGACAGAAAGTAACACAAAACAGGCTGTTATTATATGATAATGCACTATTTCATATCTAACTTTATCAAAATTTGGAACTTTGCCAAAGGTTTTGACAATCGTTCACGCTCCCCAATTCTTATTTTTTCTCTTTTGGGAGTGTGATGTTTGGTAACTCGTCGCCTAATTGTTTGGCAAGTTGGTAGTGCGACCAATTCTCAATCTCTCTTCCGCCGTAAATAATCATTCGGATTTCGACATCTCTGGTATCCATATCGCCCAAGTACATTCGCTGGTGTTCGGGGACTTTTTCGTAGGCTTTTTTGAGTGCTTTACGCTTTTCGGCGGTCGGATTGGCAAGATAGGCTTCGTAAGCTGCTCGACAAACCTCAAAAAAGGTCGGCTCACCTTTGAGTTTACGCAATATCTCTTCGATTTCGGCAAGTTTGTTTTTGATGCCCTCACCCCAAAGTTTTTTGGTCGCCAAAAAACTGCCCAAACCGTGAATGCAGACTTTGGCATCTTTCGGAATATGAGTCAAAACAACCTTTTCTCGCACCATTTTTTTGAGCCCTTTGAGGTCGGTTTCAATCACTTTGGGCAATCTGTTAAGCTCAATGCTTCCGTCTGCGAAAATATTGACTTTTGCCAAATAAAACAGGTCGCCCTCTTTATAAAAAAGTTGGACGCTATCGCCGTTTATTTTTTTGGGTGTTTCCCATTCGTATTGGGTCGGAGCGTTTTTGTAAACCGTTCCCGTGCCACTTTCGGCAATGGTTATTTCGCCTAGTTTCTTTTGCTGATAGGTGTAGATATTCTGCCAAGTCGGATTGAGTTCTTTGATGCAACTTTTAATATGTTCCACAAACGATTTGGAGTCAAAAAGCCAATTTCCGTTATCAATGAGCCAGCTTCCCGTGCCGTGAATGCTGATTTCCTGACCGTTAGGCACAGAGGTAGCGACCCAGCCCCGCTCCACATCTTTCACAAAATGGTCAAAATCTTGAAAGTTCCAGCAATTGACTCTGCCATTTTCGTAAACATCTAAATCTACAAAAAAGTGTGTGCCGTTATGTATGAACGCAGGGAGAGAAAAACCTTCCAATATTTGGGTGCGATAGACTTTTGTTTTCATCTTATTGTTTATTTTATTCATTAACTATTGTAAATTAAACATTAATCATTTGCCATTTGCCGTTATTTCTGCATCAGATGACTAATATATCTTCCGCCGTGAGCTGCAATGTTTAGGAACTGCACTTTGTTTATTCGTTGAAGTTCAAAGAGTTGTTCTTGCGTCAATATAGAATTTCTCAAAGTGAAATGCCCCACAGAAGAAAAGGCTTTT
>JBGYFE010000009.1:0-22107 GCA_041819925.1 Capnocytophaga sp. | reverse complement strand
TGAGCAGCAATAAGGAACACTTCGGGGTCGGGTTTGGCTTTGGTATCGTCGTTACCGTCCACGATTTCCTCAAAGAGGGAAATAATTCCGGGTTTTTCCAAAATCAGACGTGCATTTTTGCTTGCCGAGCCGAGTGCAATCTTTTTGCCATTGCGACGTGCTTCTTCCAAGAATGATTTTACACCAGGAAGTATATCGTTTTCGTCCATTTGAGCCACATAACTCAAATAATCTTCATTTTTGCGAGTTGCCAACTCATCGAATTTTTCTTGCGAAACGGTTACGCCCGCCCAATTAAGAATTTTTTGGAGCGAATCCACTCGGCTTACGCCTTTGAGTTGCTCGTTGAGTTCGTGGGTTAAGGAAAAACCAAATTCTTCGCCGATTTTTTTCCAAGCTATGTAGTGGAATTTGGCTGTATCGACAATAACGCCATCTAAATCAAATATGTATCCTTTCATTTGTAAATTTGTTTAAAATTAAAAAGTGGTTAGTACTTAGCAATCGGTGGTCAGTGGTTAGTGGTTAGTGGTCAGTAATCAGTGAAAAGTAATCAGAAGAGCTAACCACTAATCACTAATTGCTAATCACTTATCACTAACCACTTATTTTCTTTCTCCCTCTTTGATATTAAATACGCAAAATGCTCCAACAATCAAAAAGACTCCCGCCAAAACGAGCATCACTATCGGTTGTCCGCCAAAAAGAGTTAAGAGCGAACCTCCCAACACCGCAGCAATAATCTGCGGAATGCAAATTGTTCCGTTGAAAAGTCCTAAATATGCTCCCATATTGTTGCCTTTTAGTGCATTGGTTAAAATGGTGAAAGGCAACGCCAAGATAGCTGCCCACGCACATCCGATGAGTAAGAATGGAACGAAAAGTAAATATTTATCATCAATGAAGAATGTAGCGATAAATCCAATTCCTCCCAAAAGTAAACTTGTAAAATACGCTGATTTATTCGTTTTGAAGAAAGGCAACACCACCGCCCATACGATAGAGCCTATCGATTGTACGGCAAATAGCACACCAACCCAATTTCCTGCGGCTTGATAATCAGCTGATTTGGGGTCGGCAGTATGCCAAACACTTTCAGCGATACCCGAAGTGGTGTATGTCCACATATACACAAACGCCGCCCAACTGAAAAATTGTACCAAACCTACTGTCCAAAATACTTTTGGGGCATTTTGCAACAACCCGATGAAATTCAGTGATGATTTTTGTGTTTCTTCTTGAATGCCGTGAAATTCAGCGTATTCCTTCGGAGGCATTTCTTTTACGTTGAAAATCGTGTAAAGCACACAAAGGATAAGAATTGCCGCTCCACCGTAGAACGAATAAATTACCGAATCAGGAACAACGCCGTTGGGAGCTGTGTTTTGTATGCCGAGCCACGTGAAGAAAATCGGAAATAAAAATCCGATGAAATTCCCCGCATTGCAAACAAAACTTTGCACCGAATACGCCAATTTTTTCTGTTTTTCATTGACCATATCGCCCACCATCATTTTGAAGGGTTGCATCGCCATATTGATAGCGGTGTCCAAAAGCATTAGGGCTATCAGTCCGAAAATCATTGCGTTAGCTACGCTGAGGTTAAAACTTCCTGCGTTGGGCAAAAGAGCCATTACGATGACAGAAACCACCGCTCCGATGAAAAGGTACGGAATACGCCTTCCGAAGCGTGTCCAAGTTCGGTCACTTGCCGCACCAACAATAGGCTGAATGACAAGCCCCATCAATGGCGGAAGAATCCAAAAGTAACTCAAATCGTGCGGGTCAGCACCCAATGTAGCAAAAATACGACTGTTGTTGGTGTTTTGCAGTGCATAAGCAATCTGAACGCCCAAAAAACCGAAGTTAATATTCCATATTTTCCAAAAACTTAAATCTCGTTTTTCCATAATAACACAGATTTTGTTAAAAATCGAACGGACAACAAAAAAAGTCGTAATACTCCGATTTTTAAACACTTACAAAATAAAAAAAGAATAAAACAGATTGTGAATTAAGCCCACAAAAAACCCGTTGGACTTTTTTCCTATTTACGGAATTTCCAACAATATGGCTTAATTATTTTTGAGAAGTAAAATTGTTAGGGCAAATGTATGATATTTTTTTTATAAAACAAAAAAGAAAAGTATTATTTTTCAAAAATATTTCTGTACATTTGCAAATGACTAATTTTGGGCAAGGAAATTATGAATGTCATTAAGCAAGTTAAAATTTGGTACTACGTGCGTAGTTACGGATTGCGTTTTTTTGGAAATAAATCGGGTGATTTTAACCAAAAAATCAAGCAATTGAAAGCAAAATTGACAGCCAAAGAGTTGGAAAATGTTGCAAAACGAGTGGAATATTACTGCAAAATAGATAAACCTATTTCGTTTTCGAAACAAACTTTTATCAAAGACCTGAAAAATCCTCAAACACCAAAAGCCTATTATTTTGACACGTACGAGTATGCTCGCTTTTTTGACCATAGCCTTCCGATAGATTTTGTTTTTGGTGATGTAACGCACGTTCCTGATGTGCCTTCGATTGTGAAAAGTCGTCCAATTTCTGATGATAACCAAAATAGTGTTTTATTGAATTTAGACAAAGCTCGGCATTTTGTTTGGGTAAGAAACGATAAGTCTTTTTCGCAAAAGAAAAATTTACTCATCGGAAGAGGAGCAATTTATCAAAAACATCGGTTCGATTTTTATGAAAAATATTTCAATCATCCGCTCTGCGATTTGGGTGCAGTGGGCAATGTAGGGATTACCAAACCCGAATGGCTCAAACCCAAAATCAGTATTTCAGAACATTTGGATTATAAATTTATTTTAAGTTTGCAAGGCAATGATGTTGCTACGAACTTAAAGTGGATAATGTCATCAAATTCGATTGCTGTGATGCCCAAACCAACGATAGAAACGTGGTTTATGGAAGGTACGCTCGTAGGAGGAAAACATTTTATTGAAATAAAACCTGATTATTCGGACTTGGAAGAGCAGCTCAATTTTTATATTAATCACCCCGAAAAATGTGAAGAAATTATCAAAAATGCACATCAACATTGTGAACAGTTTTTTAATAAAAACGTGGAAGATTTGTGCAGTTTGAAAGTGTTGGAATGTTTATTTTATCTTTGAGGCTATGAAAATTATTTTCCACGAGAATCAGCTTTGTTACAGAGGTACATCTAATGCTGTATATGATTATGCCCTCTACAATCAATCCATTCTTGGGAATGAATCTGTAATAATGTACCCTAAAAACTCCCAAAACAACATCACAGAAGCTATAAAAAAGTTTGAGAATCAATTTGAGACTTTTTCTTACTCTTCCTTGAAAGAAAGAGATACTTTTATTGAAAAATCTAAATCAGACTTATTTTACGCCATAAAGTCGGGGCAAAAAGAAGAAATTCCCGAAAAAATTATCAAAACGGCCATCCATGTTGTTTTCAAGTACAACGAACCCTATGGAGATATTTACGCATACGTTTCGGAATGGCTTTCAAGAACAATGAGTGGCGGGAAATTGCCCTTTGTACCACATATTGTGCATCTACCTAATGCGCAAGGTGATTTACGAAGTGAATTGAAGATACCAAAGGAGGCAATTGTTTTTGCACGTTATGGTGGACGAGAAACTTTTGACCTTGATTTTGTCAAGGAAATAGTAAAAAAGGTCGCTCTGAAAAGCAAAAATATATATTTTCTTTTTATGGGAACAGATTGTTTTGTTAGGAAAAATATTTTTAGACCATACAAAAATATTATCTTTCTTCCCCCCACGGCTGATATTGAACGAAAAATAAGGTTTATTAACACCTCTGATGCTTTCTTGCACGCAAGAAAACAAGGAGAAAGTTTTGGTATCGCAGTGGGAGAGTTTTCAATTAAAAATAAACCAATCATCACTTGGGCAAATTCAGATGAAAAATCCCATTTGGATATTTTGGGTGATAAGGCAATTTTATATCACAATAAGGAAGATTTAATGCATATTTTGAGTAATTTTACCCTTGATAGTTCGTTGAATTGGGATTGTTATTCAGAAAAATTCAGTCCACAGTCTGTAATGGAAAAATTTGACAAAGTTTTTATAAAGTCATAACCAAGATTTTAAGTAAAGTTTCAGTTTTTTAGTCCATTTCAGAGGAAAATCCAACTCTTTTTGAGGGTGATTTTGTAGGAATTTTTGCAGAAATTCATCTATATTTTTAGATTTTATAAATTCTATGGATTTCCAATCTTGCGGAGTCAGAGGATGAAAATTTTGGTAAGAATTATAATTTTCAGAGTTTAGATTTTGCCATTTCTCAAAGTATTTTTGTGTATTGAAATCATTTTTGTGTCCCCAGTTTTGAAATTTCTGTAAAATATCTTGTTCACTCCTTGCCCAAGATTGATGAATTAGGTAGTAGTTTAATTGTACAAAAAATTGATTCTCAGGCATTCTTGCATTAATGTAAAAAGGTACATTGGTTATTAAAAAGCAAGGTTCCGTATGTGGAGTTATTACAAAAAAGCCCTCTTCGTTTTGTTTAAACAAAGTTACAAATTTCACAAAGAAATTAATGGGTGTCCTTTTAGGATTTCGCAGGAGATAACTGTGTTTTTGTAAAAAAGACGTCAATTTTTGAAAGTTTAAAGCATATTCATCGCTGTCTATCTGAATATGCCAACCTCCTTTACCCATTTTTTGAGCTAACATATTGCGTTGTCTTGTGTCAAGACTTATAGGACTTTCCCCTTCTATGTAAAAGGTGTCAGAATAAAATTGTATCTTATTCTGATTATCAATGCTTTTTATTTTTTCAAAAATTTCATCGGGAATCAAAAAATGATTTCCCGACCAAGTTTTTCCCTCTCTATCATAACAAATAACTATTTTGTCTGCAAAGTCATAAACTGTTTTTAATGAATTAAAAATATACTGATAGTCATAAGATAGGAGGTATCCTACTTTTATCATTTGGTTCATAATAAACGTCTTTCTATTATGTCTATTTGGTTATAGAGGTTTTCTTTTGAAAAAGGAGCTAAACTATCTTTTGAGAATTTCTGTAAGTGTTTCCACAACTCTTCATTGTGGTAGAGTTCTAAAATAGCAGCAGCAAAAGTTTCTTTTTCATCTGCAATCAGAACATTTTTTCGATTTTCCAATCTCATTCCTTCCACTCCAATAGAGGAGGAAATTACAGGCAAAAAATATTCAAAAGCCTGCCCTATTTTACCTTTCACACCTGCACCATATCGCAAAGGTGCTACCATCACTCTGCTATTTAGAAGAAATGTTTCCATATCCGAAACATAACCGTGTAGATTCACATTTGGATGATTAATTTCAGGCATCACATTTTTTACGTTACCTACGATGTCCACCTCTATGGTATTGTCTTTTTTCCAAACCAAAGGCATAATTTCCTTAATCAAAAAATTAACCGCATCCACATTGGGAGGATGGATAGACCCTACAAAAAGAATCTTTTTTCTTTCATAAAAAGAAGGTAGTTCGTTTATGTCTTTTTTTAAGTAGTGAACGTTTGAAATTGTTAGAAGTTTTTCTGATTTTTCAAACTGCTCCATATACTCTTTTTCTTTATCAGAAATAGTAACCACAATATCAGCCTTGCGTGAAGCTATTTTTTCTCTATAAAGGGATTTGTAATAGTGTTTTTTATGCGAAAATTTTTGAGGTTCAAGCTCCATTGCTCTTTGGTGTCGCAGGTGGTGAATGTCCACCATATCATATATAGTCCGAGTATCAGGATTTATTTTTTTAGCAAAAGCATAATTTTTAGTAAAAACACCAACGGCATAAAACCAACTCAACGGTTTTTTCAACAATAATCGTTTCAAAAACGACTGTCTGTTCTTGTATGCTTTGTGTTCGTAGTACACACACACACCCAGCCTCTGAAAATACTCGTTATATTGAAAATCAATTTTATTTTTTTTTGCAATGATAGCCACAAAATAGTTTTTCTTTTTGTAAGCTCTAATGATTTCCATAAGCCGAAGTTCTCCTGAGTTTTTGTCAAATTCAGGAACCATTCCATTGTAAAAAACAATACTTTTGTTATCGTTAAGTTCTAAAATTCTTGATTGCGTTTTCTCAGCTCTTATGGCTTCTATCTGTTGTTGCCATTTCTTTTTAAATAAAGTTAGATTTTTATCAAAAAGTTCCTGTTTTTTAGTAGTAAAGGCAATGTTGGAATTGTAGGAGACACCATTGAAATGAGTTACTTTTGAAAAAGGGGTGTAGTAAATATCTTTTCCTTGTTCGTATTTCAATCGAAAACATAAATCAGTTTCCTCAAAATAAGCAGGGGCAAATTGCTCATCAAAAAGATTGAAATTTCCCATTTCATCTTTTTTTCTGAATAGCAGACTGCAACCTGAACAATAATCTACCTTGTAGATGTAATTGAACTCAGGGTAGTACCACTTTTTCTTTCCTACCACCTGCGAAATACGGCAATTGCTCATAAACACCGACCCCGCTTCTTGCAAACTGCCATCAGCATTTAAAAGCATAGAACCTACCGCTCCTACATTTTCAAAGTTGTCAAAAACGAATAGAAGTTCATCTAAAAATCCCTCTTCTACGACAGTGTCATTGTTTAGGAGGTAAACAAAATCACCTTTCGCTTGAGTGATAGCTTTATTTACACTTCGCAAAAAGCCTAAATTCTCTTCATTGTTGATAATTTTAATGTGCTTAACAGAAGTGAAATCAGGATTTTCTGTGCTTTTGTCGTTGACCAAGATGATTTCAAATGTTGTTTTAGGCAGGTTTTTGTAAATAGAATACAAACAATTCCACGTGTAGGATTCTTGATTGAAATAAGGAATAATAATGCTCACCAACGGATTTTCAGTCGAAAAAAACTGTATTTCCTTTTTGTCAAAAGAAACACTCCCGTCAGTACTGTTTTTATACTGCTTTTCTAACTCATCAATTCGTTTAATCCTTCTGAAAAAATATTTGAAATCCCTCCAAATGCCCATTTATTTCCTTGTTTAGTTTTTAAGTCAAAATATGTACTGCTTCCAAAAATCCCTATTTTCTTTATTCCAACGATGACACCCAAATGGCAACTTGTTGTCATTGTAAAAAAATGCTTTTTCTACTTTGTTTTCTACGGCAAACTTGCACGCTTCCTTGTAATCAGGCTTTGAAAATTCAATGCCATTGCGTTCTGGTTCAATGCTAAAAAAAACATCTTCAGCGTAAAACTTGCTGTAATTTTCAGGTCGTACATACACTTTTACTTGTTCTGCAAGTTTTTCCAATATTTCTGCAAACTTTTCTCTCTTTCTGAGGGAAAAACCTCCATTCCCGACTTTGTTGTACAACAAGGATTTATTTTTCTGTGCCTTATTATTGTTTTTATAGTTGATAAGTTTTTTTGAGAGGTAAGCCGTATTGTCCCAAACTTTTTTCTCCAAAGGAATGGTCTCTTTGCTTCCAAGCCAAGGAGCACCTATGTAGTCATAGTCTTTTTCACACCAGTATTGCAATTCATCTTTAAAAACATAGGCATCTGTCTGATATACAAGTATATATTTTTTTGAAAAACTTCTGTAAAAATTAATGTTTAACATCAGTTGATTATATCCTTGAATGCTCGTGAAAAAAATATCATCAAAAGCCTTGAATGCCGACCTTCCAAATTCTTTATACGGCTGAATGTCCAAACTTGTTGGATGTACGAAAGTTATATCATAATTTTTTAGCACACCAAACACCTGACGCAGAGAAAGAACATCATCTTCGTCAGGTATTTTTTTATATATTGGAATGACTATATCAACCATTTATACCATAGGATATTATTTTGCAAATATAAGCATTTTATCTGAAATAAAAATTGCATTTTATAAAAAAACAGAAATATTTACAACCAATAAAGCAACGCTATTTGTGGTAAGAAGCCTGCCAACCAACTTAAAAAAACGGCCAAAAGTGTTTGTTGAGTGAGATAAATCCTTGAAGAAGCCACCAAACCGCTTGCAAAAATCAAAATTGCGGTTAAATACATCAAGTCGATGTGGTAAAATATGCCTGAAAAGATTGAAAAACCCGTAATTCCTCCCATTAACATTACCGACAAACTGCCAATTAACCTAAAAATAAGCATAAAAGTCACAATAAAACAACCAATGGACAGGTTCATCATATAAAAATACAATATCGGGAATTTTTCTATCGTCGTTACGTTCAACGCAATGACAAGTAGTATGCCGATGTAGCCGTAAAACAACCACTTGCGTTTCTCGCTGGGCACTTGAAAAGGCGAATTAAGCCAATTGAACATATACAGAATGATGTATGCAAGGGTTGGCACTACTACCGAAATTGTTACTAAAACCAACCAAGTCATTTTCACCTCCTCTATGGGTAGATAAATTGGTGCAACGAACAAATAAAGTATTGCTCCATATATCGGAAACCATATTGGATGAAACAAAAATGATATGATAGCAGCAGCATATTTCATTGTTTTTCAGATTTTTAAATACTTATCCGAGAGCCTATTTTTCAATCATTCGCTTTAATTCGTTCAATTTCATCAATGCCTCAACAGGCGTAAGCGTATTGATATCAAGTTGGGTGATTTCTGTCTTAATTTCTTCTAAAAGAGGGTCATCAATATTAAAAAAACTCAATTGAATATCCTTTTGCGCCGATTTCACCTTTTCAGAAGTAGGCATCGTGTGTGAATCTTCCAGTTTTTTAAGCATTTTATTCGCTTTTTGAATCACATATTGTGGCATTCCCGCCATTTTTGCCACGTGAATACCAAAACTGTGAGCCGAACCACCCGCTACCAATTTACGAATAAAAAGTACGCTATCTTTGGTTTCTTTCACCGAAACATTGAAATTTTTGATACGTTCAAAACTTTCAGTCATTTCGTTAAGTTCGTGATAATGAGTAGCAAATAATGTTTTAGCCTTTGACGGATGTTCGTGCAAATATTCGGCAATTGCCCACGCAATGGAAATGCCATCATAAGTGCTTGTTCCGCGTCCGATTTCGTCTAAAAGCACCAAACTGCGTTCTGAAATGTTGTTCAAAATAAGCGCTGCTTCATTCATTTCCACCATAAAAGTTGACTCTCCCATTGAGATGTTATCGCTTGCTCCCACACGAGTAAAAATTTTGTCAACAATCCCAATGCGAGCGGCATCGGCAGGGACAAAACTTCCCATTTGAGCCAGTAACACAATAAGAGCCGTTTGGCGTAAAATAGCTGATTTACCCGACATATTAGGTCCTGTAATCATTATAATTTGCTGACTTTCACGGTCAAGAAAAACGTCATTAGCAATGTAAGGAACTCCAACGGGCAATTGTTTTTCAATCACAGGATGTCGTCCGTTTTTAATATCAAGAACAAATGACATATCCATTTCAGGACGATTGTAATTGTTTTCAAGTGCTAAAAAAGCAAATCCGCAAAGGCAGTCCAATCGCCCGATAAGTGTTGCATTGGTCTGAATTTGAGGTATATACTGATTAATAGAATTTACCAAATCCGCAAAGATGGTCTGCTCTAACTCGGCAATTTTTTCTTCTGCTCCCAAAATTTTGGATTCGTATTCTTTCAGTTCGTCTGTGATATAACGTTCAGCACTCACAAGTGTTTGCTTGCGTATCCAATCGACTGGTACTTTGTCTTTATGTGTGTTTCGTACTTCAAAATAATATCCAAAAACGTTGTTATTATCAATTTTGAGCGATGGAATTCCTGTGCGTTGTGTTTCTCTCAAAAGCATATCATCTAAATACGATTTTCCTGATTTTGAGAGCATTCGCAGTTCATCTAACGCCTCTGAAAAACCTTTGGCAATGGCGTTTCCTTTCAAAATGCTCACCGGAGCTTCTTCGTTTAGGGTTTGTTTAATCTGATGACACAAAGTTTCACACGAATGCAATTTTTCGCCCAATTGTTTTAAATTTTCATTATCTGAAAGTGAGCATATTTGTTTTATAAACGGAATCATTTCGAGCGAATTTTTAAGCTGAACCACCTCGCGAGGCGTAATCCGTGCTGTGGCTATTTTTGATATAAAACGCTCAATATCATTTATTTTAGATATGTATTCTTTAACTTTTTGTAAGTTTTCAATGTGTTTAATGAAATATGACACGACTTCGTGACGTTGTTCTATTTTGTGAATATCTTTCAACGGAAGTGCCAACCAGCGTTTAAGGGTTCGGCTTCCCATTGCCGACACGGTTCTGTCAATCACATCAAGCAACGTAACCGACTGACTTGAAACGCCCGTATAAAGTTCCAAATTCCGAATGGTGAACTTGTCAAGCCACACATAAGCGTCTTCAACAATGGGCTGAATAGACGTGATGTGTTGCAATTTATTATGCTGTGTTTCAGATAGATAATAAAGAATAGATGCAGCCGCAAAAATGGCTTCCGAAAGTTCTTCAACACCAAATCCTTTGAGGGAATTGGTTTGAAAATGCTGTGTGAGTGTTTGTCGGGCATAGTCATCTTTGTAAACCCAATCTTCCAGAAAAAATAGGTGAAATCCTTCTCCAAAAATTTCTGTAAATTCTTTTTTCTGTTTTTTGGCAACTAAAACTTCACTTGGTTTGAAATTTTGTAACAACTTGTCAATGTAAAACTTATCTCCTTGTGCAACTAAAAATTCTCCTGTTGAAATGTCAAGAAAACTCACTCCATTTGTGGTTTTTCCCAACCAAACGGAAGCCAAAAAGTTATTTGATTTTGAATGTAGTATGTCATCATTAAGCGCTACTCCGGGCGTAACTAATTCAGTAACACCTCGTTTTACGATGCCTTTGACAGTTTTTGGGTCTTCAAGTTGGTCACAAATTGCCACACGGTAGCCTGCTTTAACAAGTTTTGGCAAGTATGTGTTTATGGAATGATGCGGAAATCCAGCAAGTTCAGTACGTTCACTTCCGTTATTTCTGTTGGTAAGCACAATGTCGAGCACACGAGCTGCTTTCACAGCATCTTCACCAAAAGTTTCATAAAAATCGCCCACACGAAACAATAACAAAGCATCAGGATATTTTGATTTTATCTGATTATACTGCTTCATCAAAGGCGTTTCTTTTGCCACATTTTTTGCCACTGTCTATCTTTTTATTTTGTTATGAATTTTATTGTTTAATCCCGAAGAATTCAGTATTTTACGAATTTTTTGTTTGCTTTTTCTTGTTAAATAACTTCTGTTTACATAGAATAAGGTTAAAACCAATCCTATGAAAATCAGAGTCAGTGAAATGAACAAATAAGTTTGTGAAAATAAAGTATTTAGGTATAGAATTATCAGGAATATCAATAGATTAAGCAGCGCAAGCAAAAAACTTGCTTTTCCGTGTGACAAGCCCATATAGTCAATCATCACGTGGTGTATGTGATTTCGGTCGGCTTTAAAAGGCTTTCCGTGGCGTATGGTTCTTGCAATGAAAACACGAGTTGTGTCAAAAAATGGAATAAATATGATGGCAAGCAACACCCACATTTTGTTTGACGGACGTATGCCTACTTTTTCCAATTCAAAAACATTGAGAGACAGATATTTTATGGCTAAAAAACCAATGACAAAACCCACTACCATTGAACCTGTGTCGCCCATAAAAATCTTTTTTCTTGATGACAGGTTGTAGCGCAAAAAAGCCAGCAAAAACCCAATACACAAAAGCGAAAACAAAAAGTAATATCCGTTGCCTGACAAGTAAAACACATAAGCAAAACACGCAAAAATGACAATGCCTACCATCGCAGCTGAACCGTTAATTCCGTCAATCAAATTAAACGAATTGACAATTGACATCACTACAAAACAACCAAAAAGCACGGAAGCCCAAAGAGGAATTTCATTAATAAAAAGGAAATTATCAAACGAATGAATGCGTAATTCTGTTCCGAAAAAGACGATTAATGTGGCTAAAATTTGCCCAATGATTTTTGTGCTGGGGTTCACTCCTGCAAGGTCATCTTTAAGCCCCAAAAAGAACATAATGCTCACCGCCGAAACGATGTTAATTCCCATATAATCAACATCATAATCTCGTATAAAAAATATTGTGAATATCAGACTTACATAGAAAGCTATTCCCCCCATAGTAGGAGTTTTGTGCGAATGAGAGCTGCGCTCGTTTGGAGTGTCCATTAAATTTCGATATCTTACAACATAAATTATGCTTGGCAATGCTAAATAGCAAACCAAAAAAGATAACAAAAAAATCCAAGCTGAAGCTGCCTCTAAACTATGTAAAAAACCCAATTCCTTCATACATTGAAAATTCACCGAGCAAAGATAGAGAATTTTAGAAAAAAAATATAACCACTATCCAGATTTATTTAAGATTTCATCTCTATGAGGCTTATCCTAAAACTTCGTGCAATCTGATGGCTTTGCATAAATCGCCTGCGGTGAGGCTTTCCTGCCCGTTTGATTGAGCAAGTTCATCACCTGTTTTTCCGTGTAAATAAACTCCGAAAACACTTGCTTCCAACGAATTATAACCTTGCGAAAGTAACCCCGTTAATATACCCGTTAGCACATCACCACTGCCTGCGGTTGCCATTCCGGCATTGCCCGTTGAATTTACCCAAAAATGTGTTCCGTCGGTGATTATTGAATAGGCTTCTTTGATGACTAAAATGATTTTATATTTCTTGGCAAACTTTTTGGCTTTGGCTAATTTATCAAAATCATCTTTCCAATTCCCAATGAGGCGTTCCAATTCTTTGGAATGTGGTGTTAAAATGGCATTCTTCGGGATATTTGCCCATTTTTCAGGATTTTGAGCCAAAATGTTAAGCGCATCGGCATCAATTACAAACGGAAGATGAGCATATTTATCAAACAACTCAAACAAGGCTTCTGCCGTTTCGGGGTGCGTTTCCATTCCCACTCCTACTCCAATTGCCGATGGTTCAAAAGTGATTTCAGCAGGTGAAAGGTATTTTTTATGTTTTGATGTGATGACCATTGCCTCAGGCACTGACGTTTGCAAAATATCATAACCACATTTGGGGACAAACATCGTCAAAAGCCCTGCTCCTGAACGTAATACTGCAGTTCCGCTGAGTACCATCGCTCCCACTTTACCGTAACTTCCGCCAACGAGCAAAGCGTGCCCAAAAGTGCCTTTATGTGAAAATCGCTCTCTTGGCTTGTAAATTTTTCGTATATTCTCTTCTGTAACATATTCAAAATCAGAAGGAATACTTTTCAATGTTGCAGTATCTAATTCAATGTCTAACACTTCCCAATGCGGAATGTATCGCCCGGTTTGAGGAAGGAAAAAGATAAGTTTAGGCGTTTGAAAAGTGAGCACCACATCTGATTGTATGAAAATTTCATCTTCCAATGGAATTTTATCTGTGTAAAATCCTGACGGAATATCAATACTTACCACATAAGCCTTTGATTGATTTATTCGTTGGAAAATACACTGAATCCATTCCGGAACATACCGATTGAAACCCATACCAAAAATGGCATCGATGACAACGCTTTCTGAATCAATGTTGGGGATTTCCGAACAAGAATATAAATCTATGATTTTTACCTTTTTAGTGCGCACCAAAGCCCCCAAACTTTTTAGAAAATCATTGGTAGGTTCTTCATTGAAATTCACAATGTTAACCTCAACATCATATTTGGCTTTTATCAATAATTTTGCCACCGCCAGCCCATCGCTTCCGTTGTTGCCCACCCCCGCATAAATAACGATTTTTTTGGTTACATCAATATTTTGTTGCAACCACAAGAAAACTTGTTTAGAAGCTCTTTCCATTAATTTTCGGCGTGTAATGCGTTGTTTTTTAATGGTTTGACGATACACCTGTTGTGTTTGTTCCGTAAATAGAATTTTCATATTTCTTGCAAAAAAAGGAAAACGAGGTTTAAAAATCTCTTTTTAGTTATAAAATCTGATTTATTCAGAATAGATTCAAATGAACCCTCAAAGATACAACCTTTTAAGAAAAAAACAAATAAATATAGAAAAGAAGAAGATATTTTTTGAAAAACAAAAAATCTTTGTCAAGGTTTTAGCCCTGACAAAGATTTCATTTTAACGAAAAATTAGATTTATTTTTTCTTTTTTGATTCTTCTTGAAACTCTTTGAATTGCAACAATAAATTGTTATTGGCGCGTACCAAAGCATTGGTTTCGAGCAACAAGTTGAAATAAAGTTTTGTATTTTTTGGGCTTGATTCAGAGGTTCGGATACGGTCAATTTGTTTTTGAACCATTCGTGAAACATCTTTTTTCAGTGTTTTACCCTCTTCCAAGATATTATTTAAGTTCACATAATTCTCACCTTTGAAAATATCGGCCTCACTCTTGAAAAGTTTTTCCATACTATCTGAAATTCCTTTTAAATCACGTAATTGATTAAATTTCAGATTTTTGTGATTATTATTAACGTGTTCGTGTCCGTAAACAGCGATAGCGTGTAATGATTGAGCCATATCTTGCAAGTTGTCTAAAATCATAATGTAAAACTTACTTGAAGCCACTGAACTGTCATTTAGTGATTTAATGAAATAGAATACATTTCCTTTCATTTCATCGAGTTCTTTTTCAAGTTTTTTGGTTGTTTTCTTGTTTTTGGTTAATCCACCCAAATCTTGTGTTCCCAAATTATTAACAACTTCGGTATAAAGCTCATCTATTTTAGTGATAGTTTCGGAAATATAGTTTGAACTTTCTTTTATCACTCCGCTGATGGTTGCCAAATCAGCCTTTTCAAAACTTCTTTGTTTATAGGCTTCTTTCTCTTTTTGTTTATTTTTGTAAGCAATTGCACTACGTAACAACAAAAGTCCTACAACCAAAATCATCACAATTAGCCCGATAACTTCTCCATAATAAAGAATTCCAGCAACAATAAAAGCTCCGATAAATGCCACAATAGCTGTTAAGAACCAACCACCAACAACATTCAACACACCCGCCACGCGATAAACGGCACTGTCACGCCCCCAAGCTCTATCGGCAAGTGACGAACCCATCGCCACCATAAAGGTTACGTAAGTAGTTGATAAAGGCAACTTTAAAGATGTTCCCAAAGCAATCAAACTACTGGAAACCACCAAATTCATCGCAGCACGCACCAAGTCGAAAGCTGGCAAATCTTCTTTTTTTGCATTAGGGTCTTCTTCGGGTTTTTCAAAACGTTTGTCTATTTTTCGAGATAATGCTTTGGGTGTAATTGCACTAAACACGTTCGCTACGATAACTGTTCCACGCACGATAAGGCGTGATAGCATATTCGATGCAAATTTTTCGTCACCGTCTCCTTGATGCGACAAACTTACTTCTGTTTCCATCACGTGACGTGCTTTTTTCGAGAACCACAACGTAAGCACCATTACTGCTCCTGCCAAAAACAACAATCCTGTGGGAGTAGTCATTCCTTCTCCGCTTAATCCACTCATTAACAAACTATTGTGTTCAACTCCCGAAGCACTCCATATTTCGTAAGATTGCCAAGCAGCAATAGGCACTCCGATAAAGTTTACCAAGTCATTTCCTGCGAAAGCCATTGCCAAAGCAAACGTTCCGCTTAGAATGATTACACGGAAGATGTTTACTCGTAAACGAATCAAAATATGTGATAAAACGGAATATAGAATAAAACAACTCACCAATAGGTAAACAACGTGATTATCGAGCCATTTTATAACATCTTTTGAAACGAACGCGACATCTTTCAAACCTTTGAAAATAATGAAATATGTGAGAGCCGTCAATGCAACTCCTCCAAATATGCCTCCTATTTGACGAATGCTTTTTTCATAACGAAACGAAAACACCAAACGTGCCAGATACTGAACCGTAGTTCCTACCGTGAAGGCAATGATAACCGAAACGAATATCCCTGTGATGATTTTAGTAGCTTCTTTGGTGTTAATATACTGCCCAAGTGTAGTGATAGAATCTCCGTTTGCACTAATTTTCAAGATAGCCAAACACACCGCAGCTCCAAGCAATTCAAATACGATAGAAACGGTGGTTGAAGTGGGCAATCCCAGTGAATTGAAAAGGTCTAACAAAAGAATGTCAGCCAGCATTACCGACATAAAAATCACCATCACCTCATCGAAATAAAATTCGGTGGGGTTAAAAATTCCTTTGCGGGCAATTTCCATCATTCCGCTGGAAAAAATTGCTCCAAAAGCCACCCCAATGCTCGCTATAATCATAATAGTGCGCAAGGTAGCTACCTTTGAACCCACTGCCGAGTTCAAAAAGTTTACAGCATCGTTAGTTACGCCCACTGCTAAATCAACAATAGCAAGAACGAAAAACACGAAAAGCATAAAAATATAAATCTGCTCCATAACAAAATAATATCTTTTTTTCGGGTACAAATATCTGTCAATTGAAAATATTATGTGTTACGGAATTGTTAACAAATCAATGTTTTTGTTTACAACTGACATTTTTTACCTGATTCATCTATTTTAAATTAGGTATTAATAACGTTTTCTGTTCGCATAAAAAATGAAACTAATTCTGTTAATCGATAAAAAATGGCGTTTGATCGATAAAATCCGTCAAAACGTATATCTTATTTGATTTCAACATAAATATCAATCTATTTTTGCGGTGTAAAATAAAGTAACAATGAAAAAGATAGGAATCATATTGCTGGTTATCGGCATCGTAGTTTTGGGGTACTTATTCTTCTTTAAGGAAAAACCCACGCTCATCGCATTACAAACCGAGCGCATTGAAAAAGGCAACTTAACCACCGAAGTTACGGCTACGGGAAGCGTAGAGCCCGTTGATGAGGTCGAAGTAGGTACGCAAGTTTCGGGAATTATCCGAAAAATTTACGTTGATTTCAACAGCCACGTTAAAAAAGGCGATTTGATTGCGGAACTTGATAAAATCAACTTACAAGAAACCGTAACCAATGCCCAAGCGGCGTACAATTCAGCGCGAAATGAATTGAACTATTACCAACAAAATTATGACCGTCAGAAAAAAATGTATGATGCCGAAGTTATCAGCAAGTCTGAATATGAACAGGCATTCTATCAGTTGGAAAATGCCAAAGCCGCTGTAACCCAACGTCAAACCTCACTTGCACAAGCAAGAACCAATTTAGGATATGCCAACATTTACGCTCCTATTGACGGAATTGTTTTAAGCAGAGAGGTTGAAGAAGGGCAAACAGTTACGGCTTCAATGAGCACACCAACACTTTTCAAAATCGCCAAAGACATTACCAAAATGCAGGTGGAAGCCGACGTTGATGAAGCTGACATCGGGCAGGTAAAAGTAGGGCAGCGAGTGCAATTTACGGTTGATGCTTATCCCAATGAGGAATTTCAGGGAGTCGTAAAGCAAGTGCGTTTGTCACCAACAACTTCTTCCAATGTGGTTACTTACACCGTGATTATTGAAGCAGAAAATCCGGAAGAAAAACTAAAACCAGGGCTCACCGCAACCATTGTGATTTACACCAATGAATTGAAAGACGTTACACTTATTTCTGCCAAAGCGGTAAATGCAAATATTGACACGAGTTTATTAGCACAATATTATGAACAACAAGGCATTCAGGCGCAAATTCCGCAGGTGAAGTTCAGCAAAGGAAAAAACAAATTCATTTGGGTAAAATCGGGTAGCGACGGAAGTCTTTCTCAAAAGCAAATTACGGTTGGAAATAGCGACGGAATTCAAATGGAAATCATAAGCGGGCTTTCCGTAGGCGATGAAGTTGTAACAGGATTGCAATCGGTTTCGCCACAACAGGCAGGAACAGCACAAAATGGCGGTAGCAGTCCGTTTATGCCGACTCCTCCCAAACGGAATAACTCAAAAAGCAAATAAACACCTAAATCACGAACAAAATCGTAGGTAATACGCCGGATAAAAATCCCTCTAAAAGAACAAAAACAATGAGCAAACCAATTATTCATATCGAAAAGTTAAAAAGGCAGTTCAAAATGGGTGCAGAGATTGTTCAAGCACTCAAAGGCGTAAATCTGACCATCAACGAGGGCGAATTTGTTACCATAATGGGACCAAGTGGCTCTGGAAAGTCCACGCTGTTGAACATTTTGGGTTGTTTAGACCGCCCTACGGAAGGAGATTATATTCTTGACGGAATTTCCATACGGAACGCTTCCAAAAATGATTTGGCAAATATCCGCAACACGAAAATCGGATTTATCTTTCAGTCCTACAATCTTTTGGCACGAACCACAGCCATTGAAAACGTGGAACTTCCGTTGTTGTACAATCCTAAGATTTCGTCAAAAGAGAGAAGAGAGCGCGCCATTGAAGCACTCATTAAGGTGGGTTTAGAAAGCCGGTTGAACCATATGCCAAGCGAACTTTCGGGCGGACAACAACAGCGGGTCGCCATCGCTCGTTCTTTGGTCAATGACCCCGTAATTTTGCTTGCCGATGAAGCCACAGGAAACCTCGACACGAAAACTTCGTATGAAGTAATGGAACTTTTCCAAGAATTGAACGATAAGGGCAGCACGATTGGCTTTGTAACCCACGAAGATGACATCGCCAAGTTCAGCAAACGAACCGTAGTGCTTAAAGACGGAAACATCATCAGCGATAAGCCTGTTACAGACCGACTTTTCGCCACACAAGAGCTGATAAAATGGAAAATCGAAAATCAAGGAAAAGAATTTTAGCCTTCTCATATGGAAACAAAAAGTTTTTCTTTCTAAAAATATCCCGAAAGTTTTTATGAAAATTTATTTTCTTCTTCGGGAAGCCAGAAAGGATTAATCTTTTTTAATAAATCCTATTCGGGCAACACGAAAGCTCTTTTAAAATTTGATTTATCTTTTCGGGAAGCCAGAAAGGAATAATCTTTTTAGTAAATCCTATTCGGGCAACACGAAAGCTCCTTTAAAATTTGATTTACCTTTTCGGGAAGCCAGAAAGGAATAATCTTTTTAGTAAATCCTATTCGGGCAACACGAAAGCTCCTTTAAAATTTGATTTACCTTTTCGGGAAGCCGGAAAGGAATAATCTTTTTAGTAAATCCTATTCGGGCTACACGAAAGCTCTTCTAAAATTTGATTTACCTTTTCGGGAAGCCGGAAAGGAATAATCTTTTTAGTAAATCCTATTCGGGCGACACAAAAGTTCCTTTAAAACTTGATTTATCTTTTCAGGAAGCCGGAAAGTCTTTTTATATTTTTATCTTATAAATACAAACAAATAATTGATTTGTTGCTAATTTGCATTGCTCTATTTTTCAACCGTACATACCTTTGTCATCTAACAGAACTAATTTCTGTACGGTATTTATCTGTATTTCTTGTTTATATTAAAAACTTTGTCAAAGTTTTCTTTAAAAGAAGAAACTTTGACAAAGTTTACCAACAGATGAACTATCCTACGATGTTAATAATCTTTCCAGGCACTACGATGAGCTTTTTCGGAGCGTTACCGCCGAGTTGTGCTTGTGTACGCTCGTCTGCCAAGATGATTTTCTCGATTTCTTCGGTGGTTAAATCCAAAGATAGCTCGATTTTAAAGCGAACTTTCCCGTTGAACGACACCGGATATTCTTTCGAGCTTTCCACCAAGTATTTTTCTTCAAATTCTGGAAAAGCTACTTTGCTTACGCTTTCGTTATGTCCTAATTGATGCCACAATTCTTCGGCAATATGTGGCGCGTAAGGCGAAATAACAACCGCCAAAGGCTCTAAAATCGCACGGTGATGGCATTTGAGCTGCGAAAGTTCGTTTACACAAATCATAAATTGCGAAACCGACGTGTTGAATGAGAAATTCTCAATGTCTTCATTCACTTTTTTGATGGTTTTGTGCAAAGATTTATACATTTCTTTGGTAGGCTCTTCGTCTGTAATGTTTAATCCGCTGTCGTTGAAATACAAACGCCACATTTTTTTCAAAAATCCGGATACTCCTGTAATTCCTGCCGTATTCCAAGGTTTCGCCTGTTCCAGTGGTCCTAAAAACATCTCATACAAACGCAACGTGTCGGCTCCGTACTGTTCGCAAATGTCATCAGGGTTTACTACATTGTATTTGGATTTCGACATTTTTTCTACTTCACGTCCGCACACATACACTCCATTTTCTTCTAAAATAAATTCAGCATCAGCAAAGTCAGGACGCCACACACGGAATTTTTCAAGGTTTAATTCGTCGGTTGTACCTTCCAAAAGAGATACATCAACGTGAATAGGTTGTACTTTATGGTTTCCGATTTGGTTTTTAGACACAAAAGTATTCGTTCCTTCAATGCGATATACAAAAGCACTTGTTCCTAAAATCATTCCTTGATTGATAAGTTTCTTGAAAGGTTCTTCTTCTTGCACAAAACCTCTATCTTTCAGGAATTTATTCCAAAAACGGCTGTACAATAAGTGTCCTGTGGCGTGCTCGCTTCCTCCAACATACAAATCGACGTTTTTCCAATAGTTTTCGGCTTGTTTTGACACGAATTCAGCGTCGTTATGGGCGTCCATATAACGTAACCAATACCAAGAAGAGCCTGCCCAACCCGGCATTGTGTTGAGTTCGAGGGGGAAAATAGTTTTGTGGTCAATCAAAGTGTTTTCTACCACTCGGTTGTTTTGAGTATCCCACGCCCATTCAGAGGCATTACCCAAAGGAGGTTGCCCGTCTTCTGTTGGGAGGTATTTTTCTACTTCTGGAAGCACAATCGGAAGGTGTTTTGCATCGATAGCTTGAGGCAAACCATTTACATAATAAATAGGAAAAGGTTCTCCCCAATATCTTTGACGAGAAAATACGGCATCACGCAAACGATAGTTGGTTTTACGTTTTCCTACACCTAATTTTTCCAATTCTGAAAGGATTTTTTCGGTGGCTTCTTTGTAGTCTAATCCATTTAGGAAGTCCGAGTTTTGCAGTTTAAATCCTCCTTTTTCGGTATAAGCTCCTTCGGAAATATCTTTATCAAAAATATTGATAACAGGAAGGTTAAAATGTTTTGCAAAGGCGTAATCACGCTCATCACCTGCGGGAACAGCCATAACAGCTCCCGTTCCGTAGCCTGCAAGCACGTAGTCGCCTATCCAAACTGGAACATAATAGTCTGTGGCTGGGTCAATGGCGTGAGCTCCTGTAAATACGCCCGAAATAGTTTTGGTGTCTGCCATTCTATCGCGTTCGGAACGTTTTGCTGTTGCTTCGATGTATGCTTCTACTTCCGCTTTTCGAGAAGGAATCGTAATTTTTGAAACTAATTCGTGTTCTGGTGCCAAAGTAATAAAACTTACTCCGAAAATAGTGTCGGGTCTTGTTGTAAACACTTCAACTTCATAAGTGCCTGCATCTAATGAAAAGTTGAAATCTTGTTGTGCCATTTCTTTGCTTACTCCTGCCACTTGTGTTTCATATCGATTGATTTTAAACTTAATCAATGCTCCTTGTGATTTACCAATCCAATTGCGTTGGCTTTCTTTGATAGATTCGCTCCAATCGATGGTGTCTAATCCTTGTAGTAATCTTTCGGCATAGGCAGAAATTCGCATACTCCATTGAGTCATTTTCTTGCGAATTACAGGATGTCCGCCACGTTCTGAAAGTCCGTTGATAACTTCGTCGTTTGCCAAAACCGTTCCCAAAGCAGGACACCAATTTACTTCGGTTTCTGCCAAATAAGTAAGGCGATATTTTAACAAAATACGTTGTTTTTCTTCATCGGAAGAGGCGTTCCACTCTTCTGCCGAAAAGGTTACAACATTATCATCACAAACGGCTTTTACTTGGGCGTTTCCTTCCTTTTCAAAGCGTTGAACAAGGGTAGAAATATCTTCGGCTTTGTTGGTTTCTTGGTTGTACCACGAGTTGAAGAGTTGGATAAAAATCCATTGTGTCCATTTGTAATATTCTGGATTTGACGTACGTACTTCTCGGCTCCAATCGAATGAAAATCCGATTTTGTCGAGCTGTTCTCGATAGCGAGCGATGTTTTCACGTGTGGTTTTTTCAGGATGTTGCCCTGTCTGAATAGCGTATTGCTCGGCAGGAAGCCCAAAACTGTCGTATCCTTGTGGATGTAGTACGTTGAATCCTTTGTGGCGTTTGTAACGGGC
>JBGYFE010000008.1:0-16198 GCA_041819925.1 Capnocytophaga sp. | reverse complement strand
TTTAGCCATTAATAATTTTGGATATGGTATTAAAATGGGGAGTAATGCTGGTAGTAGTGGAAATTATAACAAACTTCACACTTGTTTGACATTGCCTGCTCTTGCCAAAGTAAAATTTGAAGCGAAAAAAGATATACAAATTTTTGGAGTGGCAGGTCCGTTTTTAAATGTTTTTTTTGAAAAAAACGCTTATATTTCAAAAACAGCTAATTTCGGATTGAATTTTGGCGGTGGAGTTGAATATAAAAGACTTATATTCTCTTTGGGATATGATTTAGGACTCACAAGTGTTAATGATTACAACTCAATTCAAACCAAAGTTCACGCATTCAAAATAAGTGTGGGATATAAACTCTAATAAGCGTAAGGCTTCCTTCTCTTTATAAAAGACACCCCTTTTTCGGGTTGTTTTTTCTTTTCCAATTGAAAAGATTTTGTTATAGCTTAAAACTTTGATACGATTTTAAGCTGTTGTTTGTTCGATTTTTCTGATGTTCTTTGAGCGTTTTCATAAGTAAAAGATTGATTTCCAAAAAATCTTTTTATTTTTGCCCTCAAAAGAAGAATATGGCACGAGATGCAGTTTTAAAAGCTCGTTGGGAAGAAATTGTAGCCCGTCTTTCAAAAGATTTTGCGGGAGGGGAAAATTTGAGTTTGGAAGCTATCATTTACCTCATCGGAATTCAAGAATTGGGGCAAATAAAACAAAAATACAAAAAAGACGAAAAAATGAACTTAATGCACATCGCCATTTGTAAACTGTTAGAGCCTTACGGATATTACAAATTTGAGTATGTGGACGCTGATGGTTGGCCTCACTACTCGTTAGTGGAGGAACTTCCTGCTCTTAAAGCAGGAGAACAGTCCGTTTTAATGAAAGAAGCCATCGTTCAATATTTTGAAAATAACGGCTTTTTTGAAAATAGGTAAAGGAAAGGGCTTTCTCATAAATTGAAAAAAAAAACTCTATCTTTGTCGCCTCAAAACAAAATCAAATGATGATTTTATCAGAAGACAAAAAAAAAGTAGCTTTTTACACACTTGGTTGTAAACTGAATTTCTCTGAAACCTCAACCATAGCCCGAAGTTTTGAAAATGAGGGATTTGAACGGGTTGATTTTGAAGAACCTGCCGACATATACGTGATAAACACTTGTTCCGTAACTGAAAATGCTGATAAACAATTCAAGCAAATTGTTCGTAAAGCATTAAAAACCAACAATAAAGCATTTATTGCAGCTGTGGGTTGTTACGCCCAACTCAAACCCGAAGAATTGGCTGCCGTTGATGGAGTGGATTTGGTTTTAGGAGCAAAAGAAAAGTTTGACATCACCCAGTATATTGACGATTTGACCAAAAACAACGAAGGTCAGGTGCATTCGTGTGAAATTTCAGAAACGGATTTCTACGTTGGAAGTTATTCCATTGGCGACCGAACTCGCGCTTTTTTGAAAGTACAAGACGGCTGTGATTACAAGTGCACCTATTGTACTATCCCGATGGCGCGTGGCATTTCACGCAGCGATACCATCGCCAATGTGATGAATAATGCTCAAAAAATTTCAGAACAAGGCATTAAAGAAATTGTGCTTACGGGCGTAAATATCGGCGATTATGGAAAAGGTGAATTCGGAAATAAAAAACACGACCACACTTTTTTGGACTTGGTTCAGGCTCTTGACACGGTGGAGGGCATTGAGCGTTTGCGAATTTCCTCTATCGAACCCAATCTGTTGAAAGACGAAACCATTGAATTTGTGTCAAAAAGTAAGGCTTTTGTACCTCATTTTCACGTGCCTTTGCAAAGCGGAAGCAACGAAATTTTAAAGAAAATGAAACGTCGTTATTTACGTGAACTTTATCAAAGTAGGGTTCAAAAAATAAAAGAAGTAATGCCTCACGCCTGCATCGGAGTTGATGTAATTGTAGGTTTTCCAGGGGAAACAGATGAACACTTTTTAGAAACTTACCACTTTTTGAGCGAGTTGGACATTTCATATTTACACGTATTCACCTATTCGGAACGTGACAACACCGAAGCGGTGCTTATGAACGGAGTTGTACCCGATGTGGTTCGTGCCAAACGCAGCAAAATGTTGCGGGGGCTTTCTGCTAAAAAACGGAATGCTTTCTATCAAAGCCAATTAGGAACGGAAAGAACTGTCCTTTTTGAAGGAGAAAACAAACAAGGTTACATACACGGATTTACTGAAAATTACGTCAAAGTGAAAACTCCTTGGAATCCTGAATTGGTAAACACTTTACACCGAGTAAGACTCACTAAAATCGATTCAGACGGTATGGTTCGATTTGAGTTTTTGTAGTTTTTTGCGCTTTCAATTGCAATTGAAAGCATTTTTTTGTTTCTTGAATTAAACAAATGATTAAATTTTTTGATTAAAATATTTGTATAATAAAATAATGCTTCTTACCTTTGCCCCGAAAAGAAATCATTATGGCAAAACAAACCGAAAAATTAGACCTTTCCACCGAAACAAAAATAAAAGAAGTAGCTCGTAAAATATTCACACAGAAAGGATATGCAGCCACTCGTACACGCGATATTGCTCAGGAAGCAGGGGTAAATTTGGCACTACTCAACTATTACTTCCGAAGTAAGGAAAAATTGTTTGAAATGGTCATTACAGAAGAGTTGCAACGATTTTTTGGTGTGGTATATGGCATTGCTGTTAATGAGGGAATGGATTTAGACCAAAAATTGGAAACGTTGATAGATTTATACGCACAAATGCTGAATGAAAATCCGGAGTTGCCACTGTTTATTCTCAATGAAATACAACAAAATCCGAAGCGTTTTCAAGAAATGATACCTACAAAAAAGATTTTTGAAAACTCAACTTTGATAAAGCAGTTTCAGGAGAAGAATCCGAATGTTGCACCCATACAGTTTTTGTATTCATTTGTCGGAATGCTGATTTTTCCGTACTTGAGTCGTCCTATTTTGGGAGATTTACTCAAAGAAGATTTCCAAAAAGTAATGTTAGAAAGGAAACCGCTCACTCTCAAATGGGTGAAAATGATGTTAGAATCCTAAAAAAATTTGTACAAAAATTAAACAAATGATTAAATCAAAATATTTATAATAATGATTAGATATGTTTTTGTCATAATTGTTTTGCTGACAAATAGTTACTTTGCAAGTGCACAGGTTGTCGGCAAGTTAACGCTCGAAAAATGCTACGATTGGGCGAATGAAAACTATCCGATGGTGAAGCAATATGAGTTACTCGACAAAACTCGTGAGTTATCGCTGTCGAATTTGTCGAAAGGGTATTTACCGCAAGTGTTGGTGGCGGGGCAAGCCTCTTACCAGTCTGATGTTACGAGTTTTCCGTTGTTGTTGCCCAACATTTCTGTACCAACTTTGGATAAAGACCAATACAAAATCTATGTGGAAGTAAATCAACCGCTTACCGACCTATTTTCAACCCTAAAACATCAAAAGGAAGCCGTGAAAAATACGTCGGAAATCGAAAAACAACGTACCACTATTGAGCTGCACAAACTCAAAGAGCGTGTTAGCGACCTATTTTTTGGAATTTTACTCACCGATACGCAAATTTCTCAAAATAAAATTGTTCAAAAAGACCTTGAACAGAGCATTTCAAAGAATGCAACTGCCATTGCTGCGGGAACAGCTCTCAAAAGCAGTGCCGATTTGTTGCAAGCTGAACTATTAAAGGTAAAACAACAAGAAATTGAGCTTACCGCCAACCGAAAATCTTTAATTTCAATGCTTTCTTTGTTTATAGGGCAACCAATAACCGACGTTACAACGTTAGAATTGCCCGATGTAACTATTTTTTCTTCGGAAAATAAACGGGCGGAGTTGCAGTGGTATGATTTTCAGAAAAATTCGTATGAAATTCAGAAGAAACTCATTAGCGATAAAGCCATTCCGAAGGTGAGCCTCTTTCTGCAAGGTGGATACGGAAAGCCCGCATTAAATATTTTAAATCCTGATTTTGACACCTATTATATAGGAGGTGTGCGGCTGAGCTGGAATTTGTCCTCTTTTTATACACATAAAAAAGAAAAACAACTGATGGAAATAAATCAAAGTTCGGTAGCCGTACAGCGAGAAACATTTTTGCTAAATACAGAACTTGCTTTACAACAAAAGAAATCGGATATAGAAAGGCTTGAATTACTTATAAATTCAGATAAAGATGTCGTTATTTTGAGAGAAAAAGTGAAAAAAACGGCTCAAAATCAATTAGAATACGGGACTATCACTACAACGGATTATCTGACACATTTAAATAGTGAAGACCAAGCTAAACGTCAGCTTATTTTACACGAAATTAGTCTTTTAAAGGCTAAAAACGAATATAAATTACTGTTGAATAACTAATTTATAAGATAAAGGCGAAGAATTTTCATCCTACAATTGAAAAACTATGAATTATAAAAATATATAAAGATTACGAAAATCAAAAATTATAGCCAACTCATTTTAAATTGTCGTTACATAAATCCTCCTTTGAAGGAGGTGTCCGAAGGACGGAGGATGTTTTTCTTAAAATTACATCTCCCTACCTCCTTGAAAAGGGGAATTAATTATATCGAAATATTAAATATTAATAAGAAATAACAATGAAAATAGCACATCAACCTCTAAAATTAGGATTTTTATCTGTTCTATTCCTGATTTTTTCTTGTAATAATGAAAAATCTGATTTCGACGCATCAGGAATGTTTGAAGCTGAAGAGACCATCATATCGGCAGAAGGACAAGGCGTTTTAAAACAATTTGACGTAGAAGAAGGGCAACAACTTACTGCCGGAAACGTAGTTGGCTATATTGATACACTTGCGTTATACCTGAAAAAAAGACAAATAGAAGCACAGACCATCGCTCTTTTGGGTAAAAAACCAAATATTCCGATTCAATTGTCCTCACTACAAGAACAACTCAGAAGTGCACAAACTGAAAAGGCTCGGATTGAAAACTTACTAAAAGGCGATGCGGCTACTTCTAAGCAATTAGATGATATAACTGCACAAATTGAGGTTATAAAACGACAAATTGATGCCCAAAAATCGGCATTGAGCATTTCAAGCGAAGGAATGAACAAAGATGCGGTAGCGTTGCAATTTCAATTACAACAGATAGAAGACCAAATCAGTAAGTCGGTCATTAAAAACCCAACGAACGGAACCGTTTTGTCGCAGTATGCTCGTGTAAATGAAATGGTTACTATCGGTAAGCCTTTGTATAAAATTGCTGATATTTCGGAACTGATATTGAGAGTGTATGTCTCTGGAAATCAACTTCCGAAAATAAAACTAAACCAGAAAGTAGAAGTTTTTACAGATGACGGAAATGGAGGTTTTCATAAAACAGACGGATATATTACTTGGATTAGCGATAAAGCAGAATTTACCCCCAAAACAATTCAAACAAAAGATGAGCGTGCCAATAGAGTATATGCCGTAAAAGTCAAAGTGAAGAACGATGGTCGGTATAAAATAGGTATGTATGGCGAAGTGAAACTATAAATCGTTAAGTTGAAATGTGGTAATTTGACCTGCAATGCTTCAAAGTTGAATTTATATTTTTTTAATTAAGAAAAACTATGCAAGATATTCGTCTCGAAAATATTTCAAAATCCTATCAAAAAGGAGAAGTGCAAGCTCTCAAAGAAATTTCTTTCGGTGTTGATAAAGGTGAATTATTCGGACTTATTGGACCCGATGGAG
This sequence comes from Capnocytophaga sp., assembly GCA_041819925.1. Lineage (GTDB taxonomy): Bacteria > Bacteroidota > Bacteroidia > Flavobacteriales > Flavobacteriaceae > Capnocytophaga. The sequence continues at coordinate 10,474 of JBGYFE010000008.1, read as the reverse complement.
CAGGAAAAACCTCATTATTTCGTATTTTAACAACCCTTATTTTACCGGATAGCGGTCAAGCTACTGTTCTTGGGCACGATTGTGTAAAAGAATATCAGTCAATTCGTAATAAAGTAGGTTATATGCCGGGCAAATTTTCGTTATATCAAGATTTGACTATTGAAGAAAACCTAAATTTCTTTGCATCAGTTTTTAATACATCGATTGATGAAAATTATGATTTGATAAAGGATATTTATGTACAGATAGAACCGTTTAAGAAACGACGAGCCGGAAAGTTGTCAGGCGGAATGAAACAAAAGTTAGCTTTATGTTGTGCTTTGATACATCGCCCCGAAATACTTTTTCTTGATGAACCTACAACAGGAGTTGATGTTGTATCGCGAAGAGAGTTTTGGGAAATGTTGAAATCTCTAAAAAATCAGGGAATCACGATATTAGTTTCAACCCCTTATATGGACGAAGCCATTCTCTGCGAGCGGATTGCTTTAATACAACAAGGTGAAATACTTTCTATCGAATCGCCATATCAAATTATAAGACAATTTCCTAAAAATTTGTATTCAATAAAATCAAATTCGATGGGAAATCTATTAAAAGAGTTACGGAAAATAGATGAGGTAGAAACTTGTAATGCTTTTGGGGAATACCATCATATTACCTTTAAAAATGATACCGAAAACATACATTCTGAACTTATAGACTTACTGAAAAAGTATCATTATAAGAATATTGAATTTAAAAAAATAGAACCAACGATTGAAGATTGTTTTATAAGACTTCAAAAATAAATATTTTTTGGTAATTTTTTTAAGTAGAAGTTTTTTATAGATAAAAAATTAGTAAAAAAATTGAGTTTCAAAACAAAAATTCATTGTTCTGATAATATAAAAAGTTGTCGCAATAATTCCCCCTTTGAAGGGGACAGGGGGATGTAATTTTCAAAATAGAAATTCATTGTCCCGCTTTGGGACTGTAATTTTAAAAACGGAAATTCATTATCCCGCTTTGGGACTGTAATTTTCAAAACGGAAATTCACTGTCCCACTTTGGGACTGTAATTTTCAAAACAGAAATTCATTGTCCCGCTTTGGAACTGTAATTTTTAAAACGGAAATTCATTGTCCCGCTTTGGGACTGCAATTTTCAAAACAGAAATTCATTGTCCCGCTTTGGGACTGCAATTTTCAAAACAGAAATTCACTGTCCCATTTTGGGACTGTAATTTTCAAAACAGAAATTCATTGTCCCGCTTTGGGACTGTAATTTTCAAAACAGAAATTCATTGTCCCGCTTTGGGACTGTAATTTTCAAAACGGAAATTCACTGTCCCACTTTGGGACTGCAATTTTCAAAACAGAAATTCATTGTCCCGCTTTGGGACTGTAATTTTAAAAATGGAAATTCATTGTTCTGATAATATAAGAAGTTGTCACAATAATTCCCCCTTTGAAGGAGGTAGGGGGATGTAATTTTCAAAACATAAAATTGATAAAAAACTTTATCAAATAGAAGAAATTTAACAAGTATATAATGAAAAATATATTTATTTTAAAGTATTTATATAGCTATTGGTTATTATTTTATATAGTTTGATAGTTTATAAAAAATAATATAGAAAAATTATGCAAGAAATTGTAATAAAAACAGATAAACTTACCAAACGCTTTGGAGATTTTATAGCTACCAATGCAATAACCTTTGAAGTATATAAAGGTGAAATATTTGGTTTTCTCGGTGCAAATGGTGCAGGTAAAACTACGGCTATCAAAATGCTCTGTGGATTGTCCCAACCTACATCTGGAAGTGCTACGGTGGCGGGGTTCGATGTATATACGCAAACGGAGCAAATCAAAAAGAATATTGGCTATATGAGCCAAAAATTTTCGCTTTACGAAGATTTAACCGTATGGGAAAACATTGAATTTTTCGGTGGCATTTACGGAATGTCCAATAAACAAATACAAACCAAAGGGGAGGAGTTATTAACTACCTTATCATTATCTGAAAATAGAAAACAATTAGTTGGGGCTCTTCCGCTCGGTTGGAAACAAAAGCTCGCATTTTCAGTAGCAATTCTTCACAACCCAAAAATTGTATTTTTAGATGAGCCTACCGGAGGTGTTGACCCTGTAACGCGTCGTCAGTTTTGGGATTTAATCTATCAAGCTGTTGAAACGGGAATTACTATTTTCGTAACCACACATTATATGGACGAAGCCGAGTATTGCAACCGTATTTCGATGATGGTAGATGGTGTAATGAAGGTCGTCGATACGCCATTCAACCTAAAACAGCAATATCAAGTAGCCACAATGGACGAAGTTTTCTATCAATTGGCACGAGGAGCAAAACGCAATGAATAAAATTCGAGAAAATATGAAACAATTTATATCTTTTGTCCGAAAAGAGTTTTATCACGTGTTCAGAGACCGAAAAACATTATTGCTGCTTTTTGGTTTGCCCATAGTTCAGATATTGCTCTTCGGATTTGCAATGACCAATGAGGTAAAAAACGCACAGATAGTTATCTGCGACTATGCTAAGGACGAAGCCTCTACGAAAATCATTAGAAAATTGGAAGAAAATTCCATTTTCAAGCTACGGAATTCGGTACATAGCCAATCTTCGGACATTGATAGGATATTTCAGGAAGGAAATGTGAAAATGGTGATTGTGTTTCCGACTAATTTCAATGCTGACTTACAGCATTTGGGCAAAGCTCAGGTACAGCTTATCACCGATTCATCAAACCCTAACACTGCCACAACGCTGACCAATTACGTGAGCAACATCATACATAATTATCAGCAAGAACGAATGCAAATGCAACAAATTCCGATGATAATTACCCCTAAAATACGTATGCTTTACAATCCCGAACTGAAAGAAGTAATTAACTTTGTGCCAGGCTTAATGGCATTAGTATTAATGTTAATTTGCATACTGATGACCGCCGTTTCCATTGTAAAAGAGAAGGAAATGGGAACGATGGAGGTACTTTTAGTATCGCCATTCAAGCCTATACTTGTAATAATGGCAAAAATGTTTCCGTATTTGGCAATTTCATTAGTCAATTTGTGTGTGATTTTAACGATAAGCGTGGTTTTATTGCAAATGCCTATCAATGGTAGCTTGTTTTTGTTGATTTTTGAAAGTGTGTTGCTTATTATTTGTGCTTTATCAATGGGTTTATTTATATCAAACATAACAAAATCACAACAAGTGGCAATGTTGATAGCTTTGGTTGGAATGATGATGCCTGTAATGTTCTTCACAGGGTTTATTTTTCCATTAGAAAATATGCCAACAATATTCCAACTTTTAGCGAATGCCTTTCCTTCCAAGTGGTATTATAGTATCGTAAAAGCGGTGATGATAAAAGGATTGGGATTTTCAGCTATTTGGAAAGAAACATTGATACTTTGTGCGATGACAGTCATTTTTCTGTTGTTGAGCTTTAAGAAATTTAAAATACGGTTAGAATGAGAACATTACGCTTTTTGCTTCGGAAAGAATTTAAACAAATATTTCGGAATAGAGCCTTATTTGGGATAATGTTGTTAATGCCCACAGTGCAGCTGATAGTTTTACCTTGGGTTGCGAACTACGAAGTGAAGAATATCAAAATTACAGTTGTAGATAATGACAAATCGGTATATGCACAGCGCCTTGTAAGTAAAATACAAGCCTCTGACTATTTCCGACTGACCGATTACACGACCGATTATAAGGTAGCACTTCGTCAGATTGAAAAAGAAACTTCGGATTTGGTATTAGAAATTCCGCAAGGTTTTGAACGTGATTTAGTTCGGGAACAATCGCAACAGCTATTAGTTGTTGTCAATGCGATTAATGGTGTAAAAGCAGGGCTGGGTAGTAGTTATTTAGGACAAATATTAGCTGATTTTAATGCAGATATTCGTTTGCAACGCATTCAGAATACTGCCAAAAACCAACTTCCGAGTATAGAAGTAGTTTCGTCCAATTGGTTTAATCCGTATATGAATTATCAACAGTTTATGGTGCCTGGTATTTTAGTAGCCTTAGTTACGATGATAGGTTCGTATGTGTGTGCTTTGAATATCGTAAAAGAAAAGGAAATTGGCACAATAGAACAAATAAATGTTACTCCGATTAAAAAGTATCAGTTTATTTTAGGGAAGCTCATTCCATTTTGGGTCATAGGAATGTTGGTATTCAGTTTGGGGCTTTTGGTAATAGCACGTTTTGTGTATGGCATTGTTCCGCTGGGTCATTTGTGGATACTGTATGCGTACTTGGCAATTTATCTAATTGCAGTTTTAGGTCTTGGACTGTTGATTTCAACTTTTGCAGAAACGCAACAACAAGCGATGTCGGTAGCCTACTTTGTGATAATGATATTTATGATGATGAGTGGCATCTTTACTTCCATAGAAAGTATGCCTTCGTGGGCGTATGCCATAGCCAAGTGCATTCCGATAACTTATTTTGTAGAAGTTGTCCGAATGATAGTTCTGAAAGGCAGCGGATTTGCCGATATTCAATTTCATTTTTGGGTAACGATAGGCTTTGCCGTCCTTCTGAACGGTTTAGCAATCTGGAATTATAGGAAAGTGAATTAGTTTTGTTCTCAATATACTAAAATGGAAAAGAGACTGTTTAAAAACAGCCTCTTTTCTTTTGCAATTTTTATGGTAATTTAGTTATACCCTGGATTTTGTGTGATTTCGCCTGTGGTGTTGTCAATTTCTGTTTGAGGAACAGGCCAATATTTGTGAGATTCTGTCCAGCCAGGGAGTATCGTTGCGTTGGCTCTTCCCGTGCGGATTAAATCGTGATAACGTTCACACTCGCCCGCCAATTCCAAACGGCGTTCATTGAAAATAGCATCTTTCAAAGCCGTGCCACTTGTTGTTACATCAGGCAAACCTACGCGTGTACGCACCAAATTCAGAGCCGTACGAGCCTCAGTTTCTTCGCCTACTTCGGCACAGGCTTCAGCATAGATAAGCAATACTTCAGCATAGCGCATAATGCGTATGTTGTTGGCATTGTTGCGTATTTGCGCAGAACGGTCAGCAGGGTAAACGTACATTTTTTCTTGAAAATATCCTGTACGATTAAAAACTAACGGGTTTCCAGAAGTTTCACGTTGAAGCACTTCATCAGTGGTAAGCAAAGTGGCATTTTTGCGAATCACATCGCCTGCAGCATCAAAAGCATCTGCCAAGTTTTGAGTAGGTAAATTGATTCCATATCCATACGTAATGCCACGTGGTAGCATAAACAAGGTTTGGAAATTTCCGTTGTTTTTGACAGCTTCAAACTCCGTTTGTGAATTGTGAAAGTTAATCTCAAACAAGGATTCTACGCCATTTTCTTGGGCAAAAGTGAAAAGTTCAGCATAGTTGGGAAGCAATTGATATTCGTTGGAATCCATTACTTTTTTTGCCCAATCTCGTGCCTTGTCATAATTTCCTGCATAGAGATTTACTTTTGCTAACAATCCTTGTGCATACCCCTGTGTGATGCGTCCCAAATCAGCCTGAGAATAGTTACTCTTTGTAGGGAGATACGGTTCCGCTTCTTCTAATTCTTTGATAATGAATGCATAAACATCAGTAATTTCAGACTGACCAATTTTTTCAGAAGAACTTTTAATAACACGATCTAAAATCGGTATGCGCCCAAAACTACGTACCAATTCAAAATGGTAAAACGCACGCAACACTTTGGCTTCGGCAATCAGTCGATTTTTGAAGGCAACCGATTCAAACAAGGCATTGTCCATACGTTGAATACCTTCAATGGTTTGAGAAGTTCTATTAGCTCCTCGGTAACTCACTCGCCATTTGTTGGTTATCAGACTGTGACTCGGAAGTCCATTAAACACTTTTAGCGGCTCAAAACCAAGTACATCACCGTCATTTCCGCCATAAATAGCGTTGTCACTCAGTGTTTCACCGAACGCCCAATACGCCCACCCAAAGCGATAATCTTTAACGTCAGAATAAGCAGCAGTTAATGAAGCAACAGCTTTTTCTTGACTGTTAAAAAATACATCAGAGGTTTCTTCACCTAATTTTTGTTGTTCCAAAAAATCGGAGCTACAACCCGTTACAAACAGTCCCATCAGCATTGTTTGTATGACTTTTCTTATGGAAATATATTTTTTCATTGTCTTCGTTTTAAGTTGTTAAAATTCTAATTTTACACCCATTACAAAAGTTTTGGATTGTGGATAAATACCTAAATCAACTCCTCTACTCAAATAATTGGTTGATGAAACTTGCCCAATTTCAGGGTCTGCACCTGAATATTTGGTAAATGTCAATAAATTTTGTGCAGAAACATATAATTTCAAATTGCTTACGTTTATTTTTTCTAACCAAATACTTGGTAAGTTATACGCCAATGTAATGTTTTTCAATCGCAAGTAAGAACCATCTTCTACGTATCGGTCAGAGGTGCGATTGGTGTTGTTGCGGTCATTACCGTTCAGGCGTGGCATATTGGTGTTGGTGTTGGTTGGTGTCCACGAATTGAGCATATCTCGGTGTTTATTTGTTTGATCAAACTGATAGAGGAATAATTTCATTCCGTTAAAAATATCGTTACCTTGTGAACCTTGAAGGAAAGCGCTAAATTCCCACGCTTTGTAATTCAACCCTAAATTAATTCCGTATACAAAATCAGGGTCAGGACTACCAATTTTTGTGCGGTCAGCATCGTTTACAGCACCATCACCATTCACATCAACAAATTTCAAATCCCCAGGTTGGAGTGCGGAATTGTCTGTGCCTTGCTGTATAGCCCACGCATCAATTTCGGCTTGTGATTGGAAAAGCCCTGCGGTTTTGTGTCCGTAAAAATACCCAATAGATTCGCCCACTTCGGTACGAGTAGCATTTTGATCTCGACCATAAGTTCCTCCTGCAATGGGGTTTCCACTTCCAATGCTGATTACTTTGTTTTTGTAGGTAGAAACATTAACTCCAATGTTATATCCGAAATCGTCAGAAATATTGTCCTTCCAATTTAAACTTACTTCAATACCTTTGTTATTTACTTCCCCTACATTCACCGTTGGTCCTGTTTCATAACCATAATACAATGGTATGGGGACACTCAAAAGCATATCTTTGGTATCTTTGTTGAACCAATCGAAAGTAAAATCCATTTTTCCGTTAAAGAAAGTGACATCTAAACCAAGATTTAGAGATTCTACGGTTTCCCATTTGATGTTTTGATCGCGCATTGCAGTAACTACGTAGCCTTGCCAAATATCTTCTGATGAACCAAACAAATAACGATACTGAACCGCTCCATTCATTGTAGTTTGATATGGATATGTTCCAATATTTTGATTTCCGATTTGCCCCCAACCAGCTCTGAGTTTTAGTGAAAACCAATCAATGTCTTTCAAGAAGTTTTCTTCACTGACTTTCCAACCCAGTGCCACTGATGGAAAATAGCCCCATTTGTTTCCTTTTGAAAAACGAGAAGAACCATCTGCACGAAAACTGGCTGTGAGCAAATATTTTCCGTCATAGGAATAGTTTATTCTTCCTAAATAAGACATTAATGTAAATTCCGAAGCTCCTCCTTGAGCTACATCGCCTTCTGTTGCGGCATCTAAAAACCAAAGCGAAGGGTCTTCGTTAGGCACTTTGTTTCTTGTTCCTGATATATCTTCATAACGGCTCTTTTCTTTGGTGAAACCGTAAAGAGCAGTGAGGTCGTGTTTTCCAAAATTTTTGTGATAGGTGAGTGTATTTTCCCAAGTTTCATAAACTAATTTGCTGCTATTACGTTCTACTCGATTTATCAAGTTACGTTGTCCAGTAAATACATCATACACAGGAATGAAGTTATAACCATCTGTATTGGTTCTGTTCCAACCATAGCTGGTTTTGAACTTCAAATCTTTAAGCAATTCCAATTCAGCATAAACATTTGCTAAAATGCGTAAATTTTCCGTGCGGCTATTATCAAAAGCAATTTGTGCTACTGGATTGGGATAATCATTGTATTTGGAATAATCATAAATACCTTTTGCTTGGTCAATCCAAACGGGGAAATTGGGCTCAAGTTTTACGGCTGTATTTATTGTTCCCACCGTAGTACTTCCTTCTAAAACTTGATTGCGAGTTTTGCTACTTTGCAGATTGATGTTCGCACCAACTTTTAGATAATCTTTCGCCTGATAATCTGTTTTCAAACGAGCAGTAATACGACTGAAATCAGTTCCTATGATGGTACCTTCTTCGTCATAAAAACCACCACCGAAGGTGTATGTTATTTTTTCAGTACCTCCTGAAATATTTGCATTCACGTCTTGTACCACTGCTGTACGCGAAATTTCATCAAACCAATTGGTGGAAGTGTTGCGGTCAACTTCCGATAAATTAATAGCTTCGGTTCGGGTTTGATTTAAGGTTTCTTGAATGCTGTACCACTCAGGCCCGTTGGTAAGTTCCCAATTATTAATAAGATTTTTAAAACCTGTGTAAGCATCGATGTTTATCAGTGTGGGCATATTCAATTTTCCACTTTTGGTAGTAACCAAAACCACTCCGTTAGCACCTCTTGAACCATAAATAGCTGATGATGAAGCGTCTTTCAAAACTTCAATGGAAGCGATGTCATTCGGATTTAGAAAATTGATATCAGAAGTAGGCACACCATCTACCACATAAAGTGGGTCAGAATTATTAACCGTTCCTATTCCTCGCACACGTACCGAAATTGAGCCACCTGGTGCACCGCTGTTTGAAAATACTTGTACCCCAGCAATGCGACCTTTCAGTGCGTCACTAACCGTATTGATGGGCTGTGTAGCAAGTTGTTCGTAGTCTACCGAAGCAACAGCGCCTGTAACATCACTTTTACGCTGTACTCCATATCCTACAACAACCACATCTTCAAGTTGTTGTGCATCTTCTTGAAGTACCACATCAAGCACAATACTCTGTCTTGAATCTGTGATTTTACGGGTTTGTGTGATGTGTCCGATGTAACTAAATTCAATTACATCTCCCATACGAACATTATTTAGCGTGTATGAACCATTAAAATCTGTTGCCACGCCGTGGGTTGTTCCTTTTACCACAATGTTTACTCCTGGTAGCGGACTACCGTCTTGACCAGTAACCTTTCCGGATACCGTTTTTTGCTGTGCAAAGACTCCTATGCAGCCTCCTAACAACAATAACAAAGTTAAAAAATGTTTCTTCATAATCTGAATTATTTTAAGAAATACCGCCCAAAGATACATATAAACAGTTGTTAAACGAAATTAAAATTGTTAAATTTTTAATTTTACAAATAATTTATTGTCAATTATTTATTATGTAATACATATTTTAATTTCTATTTCTTTTATTTTCTTTCTTTTTTATATGTTTTGAAAAGAAGGATATTCAAATAAAAAAAGCGGTCTGATTTTTTTACCGAACCGCTTTTTTCTGTTTTTAAATATATTTTATCGTAAAAATTCTGCTGTAAAACTTTTCTTGTTTTTTGCTACTTCTTCGGGCGTACCAAATGCTACAATTTCTCCACCATTTTTTCCACCATCATAGCCAACATCAATGATATAATCCACTTTTTTGATAACGTCAATGTTGTGTTCGATGACGAGCACGGTATTTCCTTTGTCAACCAATTTGTCCAACACGTTTAAAAGTACGTTTACGTCTTCAAAATGCAAGCCCGTAGTGGGTTCATCAAGAATATAAAAGGTGTTTCCTGTATCGGTTTTTGAGAGCTCAGTGGCTAATTTTACCCGTTGTGCTTCGCCTCCTGAAAGCGTGGTAGATTGTTGACCTAATGTAATATATCCGAGACCAACTTCTTCAATTGTTTTTAATTTTCGGTGTATTTTCGGTATATTTTCAAAGAAAACGACACTTTCTGAGATGGTCATATCCAAAACATCGGCAATTGATTTTCCTTTGTAACGAACTTCAAGAGTTTCTCGATTGAATCGTTTTCCTTTGCAAGTTTCACACTCAACATAAACATCGGGCAAAAAATTCATTTCGATGACTTTTACGCCCGAACCTTCGCACGTTTCACAACGCCCGCCTGCCACATTGAAACTGAATCTGCCGGGTTTGTAGCCACGAATCATCGCTTCGGGAGTTTGGGTGAAAAGTGTGCGAATCTCACTGAATACTCCTGTGTAAGTAGCTGGATTTGAGCGAGGTGTACGTCCTATGGGCGATTGGTCAATAGCAATAACTTTGTCGATATTTTCAAGACCTTCAATGCTTTCGTAGGGCATTGGTTTTTTGACGGCATTGAAAAAATGAGCATTCAAAATCGGATAAAGCGTTTCGTTAATTAAAGTAGATTTTCCACTACCCGAAACGCCCGTTACGCCAATCATTTTCCCAAGTGGGAAATGTACTGTAACGTTTTTTAAATTATTTCCGGTGCAACCTCGTAAAACGATTTCCTTTCCGTTGACTTTTCGTCTTTCTTT
>JBGYFE010000007.1:0-4200 GCA_041819925.1 Capnocytophaga sp. | reverse complement strand
TATGAGTGATGAAAGCAGGATTTATTTATATCAAAGTATTTTAAATATTATGGATCGATAAACAATCAGCGGATTGCTTCGTCATTCGTTCCTCATTTCTCGCAATGACGGTCTAATTTAAAAGTATCAAACGACCTTACATGAAAAAAAATATTTACAATCACGACCCTACTTTTTTTCTTTTTAGGTTATTCACAATCGTTAAAAAAGGAAATCATCCAAATCATCAAAGGCAAAAACGCCACCGTCGCAGTTTCTATCAATTCTTTTGAAGGCAATTTCAATTTGAACATCAATGGCAACAAAAAACTGCCGATGTTGAGTGTCTTTAAATTTCATATTGCTTTGGCAGTTCTACATGAAGTTGATGAAGGAAAGTTGAATCTGGATCAGAAAATTTTCATTAAAAAAGCTGAACTTTTAGAAAATACTTGGAGTCAGATTCGGAAGAAATTTCCAGAAGGAAATATCGAGATTTCTTTAGGTGAACTCATTAAATATACGGTCGCGCAAAGTGATAATAATGGTTGCGATATTTTACTAAGGTTGATTGGCGGAACAGAAACCGTTCAAAAATTTATCCATTCAAAAGGAATTAAAGACTTTCAAATCAAAGCTGACGAGGAAAAAATGCATCAAGGATATGAGTCTATGTATTTAAATTGGACGACCACCAATGCTTCAAATCTTTTACTGAAAAAGTTTTATGAGGGCAAAATTATTTCTAAAACTTCCACAGATTTTTTAATACAAACCATGCTGGAAACCAATACCGGCGCCAATAAAATCGTTGCTCAATTACCCGCTGGAACTTGGGTTGCGCATAAAACCGGCTCTTCCGGAAAAGATCAGAAAGGAATGACCATTGCTGAGAATGACATCGGCATCATCGCACTATCAAACGGTAAAAAATACGCCCTAAGCGTTCTCATTTCCGACAGTATGGAAAGTGAGCAGGTGAACACGAAAATGATTGCTGACATTTCTAAAATTGTTTTTGATTATTTTAGCCGGAAATAAAGTCAATGAAAAAGCTATTTTTATTATCATTTCTCCTGCTTCAAACATTCCTTTTCGCCCAAGAAAAATGGGACATACAATTTTACAATGAGGTCGTGGGACACGAAGTTTATATTTTAGCGGACAACAAAGAGGAAATGCCCATGTCTGCAAAGTTCTCTTTTAAATTGAGCAATCTAACTTCCACGCTTGCCAATGATGAAATTGTCGTAATTCCAGCGAAATCAACAAAATATTTGATTGCAAAACTGACTCCCTTTAAACCAAATCAAGCCAATTCTTTTTCGTACTCGAATTCTTATAATTTTGGAAACGCCCTGCAGGAAACATTTGATGATGATTATGTATATTCCCTCCCTTTTGAAAAAGGAAAAACGCAATCTATTTTTCAGGGCTACAAAGGTAAGTTTTCACATCAAAATGAATTTTCTCTAGATTTCGATTTAAAGATTGGAAGTCCCATTTTGGCCGCCCGTGAAGGAGTTGTAGTTGAAGTCGTGAATAATAACACCAAGAGCTGTCCCGATATTTCTTGTGCAAAATTCAACAACCGAGTTCTCATTATGCACAGCGACGGAACTTTTGCAGATTATTCTCACTTGAAATATCATGGTGCTGTTGTAAAAAAAGGTGACGTAGTTGAAAGAAATCAGTTGATCGGTTACAGTGGAAGCACTGGTTTTGCGAGTGGACCGCATTTGCATTTTGTCGTGTTTATCAATCGAATAGATGGAAAAAGAACCTCCATAAAAACAAAATTTAAAACTTCTGAAAGCGAAGCAACCCTTTTGGAAGAAAGAAAAAGTTATACTAAAAATTATTAAAAATTTAAAAATGAATAAAAACATTGTAGTAATTGGCGCAGGAACAATGGGGAACGGAATTGCACATACTTTTGCACAAACTGGATTTCAAGTGAGTTTGGTTGATGTTTCGCAAGGAGCTTTAGACAAAGGAATTGCAACAATTACTAAAAATCTAGACCGTATTATTGCTAAAGGGAATATGACGGAAGAGCAAAAAGCTACTACTTTAAGCAACATTACCACTTTTACCAATTTAGCTGATTGTGCCGCAAAAGCTGATTTAATCGTAGAAGCAGCCACAGAAAACATAGATTTGAAATTGAAAATTTTCAAACAAATGGATGAACTGGCTCCGGAAAACTGTATTCTGGCAACCAATACTTCTTCCATTTCTATTACTAAAATTGCCTCCGTAACCAACCGCCCGGAAAAAGTGATTGGGATGCATTTTATGAATCCCGTGCCGATTATGAAATTGGTGGAAATTATCAAAGGTTATTCGACTTCAAAAGAAACTTTCGACGAGATTTATGAGATGAGTAAAACTCTTGGAAAGGTTCCAACAGAAGTTAATGATTATCCAGGTTTTGTAGCGAACAGAATTTTGATGCCGATGATTAATGAAGCCATCGAAACTTTATACAATGGCGTTGCTGGTGTGGAAGAAATCGATACGGTGATGAAGTTGGGAATGGCTCATCCGATGGGACCTTTGCAACTGGCAGATTTTATTGGATTAGACGTTTGTTTGGCAATTTTGAATGTGATGCACGACGGTTTCAAAAACCCAAAATATGCTCCAAATCCTTTGTTGGTGAATATGGTTACCGCCGGAAAACTGGGCGTAAAATCCGGAGAAGGTTTTTATGATTATTCAGAAAGTAGAAAAGCTGAAAAGGTTTCGAACCGGTTTGTAAAATAATACAGAGCAACTTTTAAAAAGTTCAATGGTTTAGTTTCTATGAAGAAAAACAGGGAAAAAATCATTCTAATTCTATTGGTCATTGCAACTTTTGTGATGACCATTCTTCGTTTTCTCTGGAATGAAAAAGGACGTGTAAATCCAGATTCTATAAGATTCATGCGTACGGCGAGAGTGTTTCCAGAAATCGACAATACTACTACTCCGCTTGGTTATCCGTTAAGTTTGAAGTTCTTTACCTTGTTTGGTTTAGATGAGTTTTGGGGTAGCAAAATCATAGGAGTTGCAGCCTATTTATTTCTTGTTTTTTTGCTTGGAAAAAAAAGTTTTATCTCAAAGAAATTATTTTGATCGGTGGACTTTTCAGCTTCGTTTCCATCTTTTCTTATACAATGAGCGAGGCTTTGATTTTACCATTTGTATTTGTTTTCCTTTATCTAACACATCAAATTATTAACGAAAAACTTAAAGTATCAAACGCACTAATCTATTTAAGTTTGGCTTTAATTGCTTTGTACAACATTCGTTATCCTGCTTTATTCATCATGTTTGCAACAGGAGTCTTCGGTGTTTTTCATTATAAAAAAACCTACGGAAAAACATTTATTTATGCGGGACTTATCGGTTTACTGTTCGTGATTTTGTATAAATTTTTGTTTATTGATCGCTTTAATGAAAAGTACGTTGAGAATTTTCTGGAAATCGGTTTACATTCCACTTCGAAATTATTAAAGGAACTTTTCGAAGGATTGACTACCGTTTTTAACCCTTTTATTCATATTTTAAATCCGGCCGGCGGAATTGTTAATTTTGGAATTATGGGAATCGGATTGCTCAACATTTGCTTGATGCTGTTTCTTTTCATTAAAAATAAATTAACTCAAACCGAGAAGTTTTTCCTTACTCTTGGTGGAATTGGAATCATCTGTTCTTTCTTTATTCAGTATTTTTATTCGGTTAATTCGTTAGACTATCGTCTTGTAGCGCCTTTTACTTTGTCCATTTGGTTGGTATATTTTAAAAAATTATATGATACTTTTGGTCAACTAACCTATGGAATAACTTTTTTGAGTTTGTTAACTGGATTTGCTTTTACATGGCTTTCCAAAGGAAATTATTTAGAAAACAGACAACAGATTAAAATATTTTTAAAGGCTGAAAATTTAGAAAACGGCCGTATCAATTTCTATATGGAAAATGAAGAACAACTGGACAAAATCAGAATTGCCGAGTTAATAAGCACGGTTAATCCTAATGTAAAAGTGACCTTTAAATCAAATGATACGCTCCAAAATAACACGTTAACAAAACACAAAGTTTTACAAAAAATTAAAATTGACAAGAATCAATTTCAATAAATAATTATTATCTTTGACCCAGTTATAAACATTAAGAAAATGAAATTACCAAAGTTTTTATTAGCAGACAATTCAGATTTTCCTGAAGATCTAT
>JBGYFE010000006.1:0-25499 GCA_041819925.1 Capnocytophaga sp. | reverse complement strand
AGAACATCACAAAAATCCGCGTACGTTCAAAAATCCTGCGATTGACCTTGAATGGAAGCAATTCCGATTGAATAAAATTCGTGATTTGGTCAATGATGCTGCTGAAATTGTACACAAAAAAGGGAAAAAAATAACCGCTGCGGTATTCCCATATCCTGAAATGGCTGACCAAATGGTGCGTCAGCGTTGGGATAAATGGAACATCGACCGCGTGTACCCGATGATTTACCATAATTTTTATAATGAAGAAACGGATTGGGTAGGTTTTGCTACACGTCAAGGTGTAGAAGATTTGAAAGGAAAGACAACCGAGCTACACACAGGAATTTATGTTCCTCCAATTTCAGCCGACGAATTGAAAAAAGCGATTCTTTTCGCCAAAGAAAACGGTGCTACGGGCGTTTCATTCTATGACGGACCTGACATCAGCCCCGAACAGTTGAAAGTGATTCAAGAACTTTCAAAATAGGCAATAACACAAACTTGGGCAAGGTTCAAAAGGTTTTATAAAGTTTTTGTAAGTTGCAAATCATTAAAATTTTTGTTCTTTGTGATTGTATCCGAAAAATATTTGTATCTTTGCCCCCGAATCCTCAATCTATGAGGATTTTTCGTTTTTTAAAAATTTAGAAAAAAATTATGAGTAACGTATCGTATTACACCGCTGATGGTTTAAAAAAGTTAAGAGAAGAGCTGAATCAGTTGAAAGACGTTGAGCGTCCTAAGGCTTCACAGGCCATTGCTGAAGCACGTGATAAAGGAGATTTGTCAGAAAATGCAGAATATGATGCCGCCAAAGAAGCTCAAGGACTTTTAGAAATGAAAATTGCCAAATTAGAGGCTCTTTTGGCAAATGCCCGCTTGATTGACGAATCACAACTTGATGCGTCAAAAGTGTTGGTGCTTTCAACTGTCAAGATAAAAAATTTGAGCAATAATATGCAATTAACCTATACTTTGGTTGCTGAAAGTGAAGCCGATTTAAAATCAGGCAAAATTTCGGTGAGCTCTCCTATTGGAAAAGGACTTTTAGGGAAATCAGTTGGAGAAATTGCTGAAATCCAAGTTCCTAACGGAGTATTAAAGATGGAAATCTTAGAAATTAGTAGATAAAATCCATAAACAACACAAACTATGGCAAGCATTTTTACAAAAATCATAAACGGAGAAATTCCTTGTTATAAAATCACCGAAGATGATGATTTTATAGCTTTTTTAGACATTAATCCTAATGCCAAAGGGCATACACTCTGTGTCCCTAAACAAGAAGTAGATAAACTTTTTGAGTTAGATGAAGATTTGTATTTGAAATTAATGTCTTTTTCAAAAAAAATTGCAGAAGCGTTAAAGAAAACCATTCCTTGCAATCGGGTTGGTATGACAGTTATTGGTTTGGAAGTGCCTCACGTTCACGTACATTTGATTCCTATCAATCAAATGGAGGAAATGACTTTTAATCACAAAGTTAAACTTACAGATACGGAATTTAAGGAAATTGCCCAAAAGGTGAATGAGGCGTTATCGTAGGTAGATTTGGTTAACAACTTTGATAACAGTGTGTTAAATATTTGTTATGAACTGTTTTTAGTTTGGAAAATTACGGTCAATACTATACTTTTGGCGACGTAATCTCAGTGATTGTCACATTTTTGTGAATATGTTTATTTATCGCAAGTTATGTGATTTTTTGAAAAATTCTTCTTAGATAAAAGATTTGTAAATTAATAAAAACCAAATAATGAAAAAAGTATTCATTTTATTTTTTGCAGGTTTGCTACTGTCTTCTTGCGCTTCAAGAGAAAAAGTTGCTTATTTTTTAAATGCTAAAAACAACAAAACAGAGGCGATGAAACCTTATGTTTCGAGGCTTCAGCCCGATGATTTATTGAGCATTATTGTCAATTCAAAGAGTGATGAATTGTTAAGTGAGTTCAATCGGGGTTTAATATCTTACCAGCCTCTTAGAGGAGCAACGATTACACAATCAACTCTACAGACATACTTGATTGATAGAGAGGGTTACATCGTTTATCCCACTATTGGAAAAATTAAGTTAGGAGGGCTCACCAGAGAGGAAGCTGTGATGAAACTTACTGAAGCAATTCGCCCTTACATAACCGATGCTACCATAAATTTGAGAATCTTGAATTTTAAGGTAACTGTGGAGGGAGAAGTGAATAGACCAGGTACTTACACCATAGATTCTGAACGAGTAACACTTTTGCAGGCATTGAGTCTCGCGGGAGATTTGACCATCTACGGGAAAAGAAAAAATATTTTGGTAATCAGAGAACAAGATGACAAACGTATTTACAAAGTGGTGGATATTACATCTACTGACTTTATGAATTCAGAATTTTATTATCTGAATCAGAACGATATAGTTTATGTTGAGCCTAATAAAACGAGGGTTAACTCTTCTGCCGTAGGACCTAATACAACAACAATAATATCAGCCATTTCAGTTCTTGTTGCAATGGTTGCCTTAATTGTAAATATAAGTAGATAATTATATGGATAATAATGTTAAATCACATTTAGACGAAACATCGGAAACGTTTAACCTACGTGAGCAATTAGCTCCCTATTTATCTCGTTGGAAATGGTTCGTTGTGGGGGCTTTTTTAGCATTGGCTCTTGCTGTTTTGTATTTGAAGTATGCAACTCCGTTGTATAAGACTTCAACAATTATTATGCTCAAAGATAAAAATAAAGGAGGGGCAGTCAATGAGTTTTCGATTCTATCTGATTTGGAAATAGGAATCAAAGACAACGTTGAAAATGAGGTAGAAGTGTTACGCTCTCGTACGTTGTCAGAAAAAGCTGTTGAGAGGTTAAGTTTAGACATTTCATACCTTTCAAAGGGAGGATTCAGAAAAGTGGATTTGTATAAGAAATCACCTATAAAGTTCGTTTTGAACAAATTGTCTGATAAATTTCAAGAAGGAACTCCGTTGGAGTTGGGTGTAAAAGGGGTTAATGATATTGCTTACAACCTTTACCTTGATGGAAAATTGTTAGGCAAGTATAATTACGGAGAGGTGGTAAATAATCAAATAGGGCAGTTTGCAATCAACAAGGTAGATGATAATTTTACTAAGGCTGATTTTGAACTTACTGTTGTAGTTGAAAATTTGAAAAATGTGGCTAATGCATACAGAAAAACGTTAAATGTAAATCTGCTTGGTAAAAACACCAGTGTTTTAGAACTCTCATCAACTCATTCTGTCAAAGAAAAAGCACAGGATTATTTGAATACGCTTGTTGAAATATACAACGCAGACGGAATTGCTGACAGACGTTTTATTTCAGAAAATACTTCTGAATTTTTAACCCAACGTCTTGATGTTCTTACCAAAGAACTTGATGCCGTTGAAAAAACAACCGAAAAATTCAAAAAGGATAATCAAGTTACCGATATCGTTTCTGAAGCCAATGTTTACACTCAAAATACCAGTGAGTTCGAGAAAAAATATCTTGATATAAATACACGTGTAGAGCTGATTGACAATGTGATAAAAGGGTTTATTGATACAGAAACTACCGGAAAGACTTTCCCAATGTTAGATGCTTTAACGGCCGAACCATCACTTTCGGCAGCAATTAATGAGCACAATAAATTGGTGTTATCACGAAACGAGTCAGCGGTGAATGCTGGACCTGAGAATTTCAGAATTAAGCAGTTAGATGAGCAAATTAAGTCTTTGAAGAAAACAATTAAAGACAATCTTCTTTTGCTTCGGTCAAATCTGGATATCCAAAAAGCCGATATCAGCAAGCAACAAAGAGTGTTGAGTGGAAGGGTGAGTTCTGTACCTACTTTGGAAAGAGAATTCAGAGAAATCACAAGACAGCAAGGTGTTAAAGATGCTCTTTACCTTTATCTGTTAGAAAAAAGAGAGGAAGCTGAAATTTCAACTGTGGCATTAGCGCCTAATGCAAAGGTGATAGACAAGGCTTTCACTCCGAATGTGCCTGTTTCACCCAAAAAGATGATAGTTCTTTTGGCGGCTTTGGTTTTTGGTTTGGCAATTCCTTTTGTAATTATCTATTTGAGAACTTTGTTTGATAATAAGGTGAAAGGAAAGGCTGACATTGATAAATACGTAAGTGCTCCATTTTTGGGAGATGTACCGCATTCCAAAGGAGGGGGAGAACTTATCAAAGTTAATAGTAATTCGGAATTTGCTGAGGCACTTCGTATTGTAAGAACCAATATGGATTTTATGCTTAGCAATATCGCCGAGAACAGAAGTAGAACCATTTTTGTAACTTCAAGTTTACCACAAGAAGGAAAAACTTTTATGGCAATGAATTTAGCAGGGGCTTTCGCTCTTTCTGGAAAGAGAACGCTGCTTATTGAGATGGATGTTCGTAATCCGAAAATAGCGCAGTATTTGAAGTTGCCTTCACAAGGATTGACTAATTATTTAGCTTCGAGCAACATAGATATCAATTCAGTGATTGTTAAAGTGCCTGATTTTAAAGAATTTTATGCAATTCCTGCCAAAGTGGTTCCGCCAAATCCGGCTGAGTTGCTTATGAATTCAAAAGTGGTGGAGATGTTTGATTATTTGAAAACTAAATTTGATTACATTATCGTTGACACTGCTCCGGTGAGTTTGGTTGCTGATACCTTGTTGATAGCAAAAAATGCTGATGCGTTTGTTTATGTGGTTAGAGAAAATCATTCTACAAAACAAATGCTGCAAACAGCACAAAAGCTATATAAAGAAAATAAACTTCCTAATATGGCTGTGTTGTTGAATGACGCCACTTTAAGAGCCAACGATAGCTACGGTTATGGCTACCACCAAAATAAAGCGAAAAAGAAACCTTGGTGGAAAAAGATTTTAGGATAAAAGAAATACAAAAAAAACCGCTAATCTAAATTAGCGGTTTTTTTATTTTTTAGATAAAAAAAATGATTATGATAACAAACTATCAATGGCGTCAGTGTATGTCTTTTTAGGGGCTACACCCACTTGTCTGCCAACAACTTCTCCATTTTGGAAAATAAGTACAGTAGGAATATTTCTCACACCATACTTTCCGGCAAAATCTTGATTATTATCAACATCGACTTTTCCCACGACAACTTTTCCATCATATTCTTTTGAAATTTCTTCAACAACAGGACCTAACATACGGCAAGGTCCGCACCAAACTGCCCAAAAATCAACTAAAACGGGTTTGTCACTTTTCAATACTACTTCTTCAAACGTAGCGTCTGTTATTTCTAATGCCATAGTTATAAATTTTTTATTGTTTAATAAATCGCACAAATATACTAAATAAAAGTAGGATTACGTAATGAAATCCAATAAAATTTCGTTATATAACTATTATTATCATTTATTATATCTAACCTATTTTACGAAATTAGTTATTTTTCATTGCTTTTAGCAAGTTTTTAGGTTGAATTTATTGAAAGCATATAGTCAAATAGGAATAAGTTTTTTAGGTTAGACAAATTTTTCATACTTTTGCCGTATAACGTACTTTTGGTGTATATTTTTATTAAAACAAATAAAATAATATGAAATTTTGTTGTTGAAGAGGTTTTTTTCTTGTTTTTTGTAAAATAAAAAAGATTAGAAATTTATTAAAATTAGTTTAGCTGATGAGATAAATCTTTGATGATTGGTAATGCGGTTGTATTTTGAAAAAGCGAGGAATTTACAAGGTATTGTTTATGAAAAACAGTAAAATTTTTAGTTTTGAAGAACTAAGTTCATATAAGAAAAATTATAAGAAGATAAATTAAGTTACCAAATGAACGAAATTTTCACATTCTTGCGAGAGCTTTCGCAAAACAATAATCGGGAATGGTTTACGACTCATAAAGAGGAGTACGAAACCGCCAAAAAAGAAGCCGAAATCTTTTTCCGTTCGGTCTATGACGAAGTGGCAAAAACGGATTTTGTCAGCGAGATGAAAATCTATCGAATCTATCGCGATGTACGATTTTCAAAGGATAAAACACCCTACAAAACGCATTTCGGACTGTATTTCCAGCGGAAACAACCACACTATCGTGGCGGATATTACGTGCATCTTTCGCCCGAAGAGACCTTTGTAGGTGGCGGTTTTTTCGACCCTAATAAAGAAGATTTATATCGCATTCGCAAGGAAATAGAACTTGATGGAGAAGGATTTTCAGCCGTGATGACTTCTGAAAATATTCAAAAATATTTCGGAGGTAATCTTTGGGGTGATGAACTAAAAACCGCACCAAAGGAGTTCGACAAAAATGATCCAATGATAACATATATCCGAAAAAAACAATTTTTGCTCAAACACGATTTTACCACAGAAGAAGTTTTTCAGCCTGATTTTCAGCAAAAAGTGATAGATTCGCTTGTGGCAATGCGTCCGTTTTTTGATTTTATGACCACCGCTCTGACTACAAACCTAAATGGGGAGTCTATTTTATAAAAAAAACTTGCTAATAATTAAGTTTACAGACCAATGAAATGGCAATTTAACAAAAAATATTTCCTAAAAGCGGTATTTATTTTCGTTTTGGAAGTACTTATAGCGACCGTTTTCCGAAAAATTTATTTTTTAAGGGCTTATGTGGGCGATATTTTGGTTGTAATGCTTGTTTACACCTTTATTTTAGCATTTTTTAAAGTGAAAAATAAGAATAAATTGCTCATAGGTGTGTTCTTATTTGCTGTTGTGGTCGAAATGCTGCAATTTTTTAAAATAGCTGAATTTTTTGGTTTTACCAAAGGAAGCATAGGCTACATCGTGATGGGGAATTATTTTTCGTGGGGAGATATTGTTTGCTATGGCATTGGGTGCATATTATTGAAGATATTTGACGATTTTTAATTTTATTGCTTTGAATATTACTATTTTTTGTACTTTTGTTATGTTTTTATGACAGAAAAAAGAAATAACCATAAGAATTATATATGAAATTAGCATCATTCAGTGAAAATTTGATTTTTTCGGAAGAAAAAATAATGACGCAAGTGATTTTAGAATCCGAATTTTCAAAAGAAATACGCATTATAATGTCCAAAGGACAAATAATGAAAGAACATCAAACCAAATATCCGATTGTGGTTCATATTTTGGAAGGACACATCAACTTTGGTGTGCAAAAGGAAATCCATACGATGAAAAAAGGAGATGTTATAACTTTATCGGGCAACATTCCGCACGATTTGAAAGCATTGGAAAACAGTGTTATACGTTTAACTCTTTCCAAAGCCGATTCTGTTTCACGTGTAGAGGAAGTTGTAAAACAATCTTAAAATGAACGCTTTATGAAAGAAATTGAATCCCGTGATGACATATCACATTTGGTTAATGCGTTTTACGCTCGTATCAGAAAACACGACTTATTAGGACCTATTTTTAACAGCCATATTGCTGAAAACCAATGGCCAGCACATTTAGAAAAACTTACTGACTTTTGGGAAACTATCCTTTTTGGAGTGCAAAAATTCAAAGGAAGCCCGTCTGTGAAACACATTGAGGTGGATAAAAACCTGAATTACGGCATTACGCAAAATCACTTCAACCAATGGGTAAGCCTTTGGCACGACACCATTGACAAAATGTTTGAAGGGCTCGTAGCTGAACGTGCCAAAGAAGCCGCCAATCAGATGGCTATTGGGCAGTACACAATGTTGTGGCGCTATCGCCCTGAAAACTATAAAAATCAATAGTAATTTTGTAAAAAATAAGTAGAATGGAAACCATCATCACACAGATTACAGAAAATGCTAAAACGGTATTAGACAGAGAGTTAAACCGAATTGAAAACGATAAATTATTCCGTGAATGCCCTATTCAAGAAGGCGTTCACGATATTTTGCAAATCAATATCCTGAATAAAACGGTGCGATATGCCTTAAATGATTTTGATTGGGATTCCTTTAATCATACATTTCAATTGCCTGAATTAGAAAAAGTTACAACGGAAGAGTTTACTCTTTTGGCAGAACAAATAGCTAAAAATATAGAATCTTATTTTTTTGAGAAGAAAGAATCCTTACTTTTTAGGTATAAATTTAAGGTTGTTTTTATATTTCGTTCATTTAAAAAAGTGTTTGTTTTCGAGGATTTTGATAAAAAATCTGCTCTTAAAAAGTCAGTGGACAACTACATTCAGCAGGTGTTTATTGATAAAACCCAGAAGATAAAAAATGACCGAGAAGTTATAATTTTATGTGAGCATTTGTTGGATTTTTCATTAATGCAACTATCTGAAAAAGAGGTTATTAATTTCATAGATGAGGCTTTTAAATTCTTTAAAGAGGAAAGAAATAAAAAGTTTGAAAAGGAATTTATTCGTAGTATTTTATACAGATTATTATATTGGAAAGAAAACGAATTTTTCCCAATTTATTACACTGTAAATAAGGATTTTATGTCTTTTGGAATGACTCCCAAACCTGAATTTGCGATGCAAGTGCCAAAATCAGCTCCGAAACTTGACCCGAAAAAAATCCGTCCAGAAGATGCAGGGAAAGTAGAACTGTTTGTGCGTCAGGCACTTTGGCGAATACAGAAGAGAGAGCCTTACGGCAGAGGTAAAGCGGATTTAGAACTTGCTGTGAGTGATTTCGGTTCAGAGGAAGCCAAAATGTATATGAAAGAAGGAAGTGGAGTATTGCCCAAAAATCTTATCTATTTCAAAAACAATGATTTAGAAGCCAAAGCAAATGATGTTTTTGGAACTATCAGCCTTTCTATAAAAACTGAAACTGCGGATACTTATCATAAGGCATTGGATTTTATCATTAATTTGTTAAATAACGGATTTCCAAAAAGTTATGAGATAAAATTTTCTTCCAAAGCAGAAAAAATATTTTTACCGATAAAAGGTTTAGCAAAGTCTCAAACGCATCGGTTCTTTGCTCAAACGCTTTCATATCCAGCACTTTATGATAAATTACAAGATTATGCTAATGTGGCAATGGTGGAATTTGAATGGTATGAAGATGTAGAAGCAGGTGAAAAAAGCTGTATGACAGGTAGTTATGCTGTTTTTGGTTTAGGCTTGACAGATGAAAAATATTTCCCTCTTGTGCAGAAATATTTAAACTTGGTAGATGATGAACATCAGTTGGTGCATTTTGATTTCTTGGAGGCTTTTGCCGAAAAATGGGGAATTACCGAGAAAACGATACCTATTTTGATAAAGGGAGCTTTTTCTGGTCAGTTCCAAAAACCGATGAAAAATGTTGTAAATCAGCTAAATGAACAAAATAAAATGCTCCTTACCGATGCCATTAATCAACACAAAGACACTTACGATAGAAATATCCTGAATTACTTGTTGTTAGGTGATAAGCGGAAGAGATGATTTTTGAAGCAAAGAGGAATTTGATTTTTTCAAATTCCTCTTTGTCATATATTTTCCTATCTTTCTAAGTTTTTGAGGAGTGAAAGAAACCAATAAAAACTGATTGATATTAGGAAGCGGCTCTTTGTATTATTTTTTCGGAAGAATTCCTAAAATTTGTTGTAATTCTATGACCGATTTTTCAATGCGTTTGATGAGTTTAGGATCTGTAATTTCACGTCGAAGTTCGGGTTGTTGATACCAAGTCGTATCAGCTCCTGCTCGACAATGACTTATTTCCAGCTGATTATCAATGTTTACGATAAAAAAATACTCCGAAGGGAAATAGGCATCTTTCACATCAAAAAATACAATCGCTTTGGGTAAGTAAAAATCTCCGTATTCAACCGTATTGTGCGGTTTGTCGTGATTCCAAACTACGGCAAATTTGAATCCTTTGTCTTTCTTTTTCCAAGGTAGGATAGAGGTTTCTTGTGGAAGTTCAAAAATATGCAACGCATCTTCAGGAATAAACGAAGCACTTGCCAAAATTTTAGCAAATACCTCAGGTGTAATTTTCTCATTTTTAAGAGGTTCTCCGTTTATTTTTTTATTTCTGTAATATATCCTTGGCATATAGAATGCGATGCTTTATGACTTGGCAAATATATATAATATCTTCTGAATTTGCACATAGTTTTGTTTTTTGTTAATATCTTTTTTATACTTTTGTGGCTTAATAAATAACTTAGGCTATCAAAAACAATAAAACTGACTAATAGCGAAGAATTTTCAAGAGAAATTTTTATGAAAAAAATCATCATTTTTGCATCTGGCTCAGGAAGTAATGCAGAGCAAATAGTTTCTTATTTTAAAGATAATGAACAAATTACTGTAAGTCTTATTCTTTCAAACAATCCAAAAGCGGGTGTTTTGGAACGAGCAAAGCGATTGCAAATTCCGTCGGTTGTTTTTGATAAGCAGGCATTTTACCATTCAGAAGTGGTGCTTGATATTATCAAAAGTCTGCAACCTGATTTGATTGTTTTAGCGGGATTTTTGTGGAAGTTTCCTGAAAATATTATTCATCAATTTCCCGATAAAATTGTGAATATACACCCCTCACTTTTGCCAAAATATGGGGGAAAGGGAATGTACGGACATTTTGTACATCAGGCAGTTATCGATAATCGCGAAACAGAAAGTGGCATCACCATACATTATGTGAATGAAAACTACGACGAAGGTGCAATTATTTTTCAGGCAAAAATCCAAGTAAGCACTAATGACACTCCTGAAACATTGGCACAAAAGATTCATCAGCTTGAATATGCACATTTTCCGGAAGTAATAGTCTCGTTACTTTAATTTTCGGCAAACATTATAAACCCTATAAAAAAATCTAAAATGAATTATGAAAATATATCCTATTGATACTGTGAATTTTAAACTTGATGGTGGTGCAATGTTTGGAGTAGTGCCAAAAAGCATTTGGCAACGCACCAATCCGGCAGATGAAAACAATCAAATTGACCTTTCGGCACGTTGTATGCTCATTGAAAACGGAAATCGTCTTATTTTGATTGATACAGGAATGGGAAATAAGCAATCCGACAAGTTTTTTGGGTATTATTCACTTTGGGGCGATACTAATTTAGATGATTCACTTAAAAAAGCAGGATTTCACCGTGATGATATCACCGATGTTTTTATGACACATCTGCATTTTGACCATTGCGGTGGGTCTATCCAATGGAACAAAGACCGCACAGGATATGAACCCGCTTTCAAAAACGCTCGTTTCTGGACTAATGAAGCACATTGGCAGTGGGCGACTCAACCCAATGCTCGTGAAAAAGCGTCATTTTTGAAAGAAAATATTATGCCTATGAAAGAAAGTGGTCAGTTGCATTTCGTTGATAATCAAGGAGAAAAATTTTTAGAAAATAGTGATTTGGGATTTGACATTTTGTTTGTTGATGGGCATACTGAAAAGCAAATGCTTCCACACATTCATTATCAGGGAAAAACGTTGGTTTTTGTTGCCGATTTGCTCCCCACGGTAGGACATATTCCATTGCCGTATGTAATGGGCTATGACACGCGTCCGTTGCTCACATTGGAAGAAAAAGACGTTTTTTTGAAAAAGGCAGCCGAAAATAATTACTACCTTTTTCTTGAACACGACGCTCATAATCAACTGTGTACCGTGCAACGTACCGAAGTAGGCGTGCGACTGAAAGAAACATTCAAGTTTGAAGAGATTTTTGGGTGATTGTTTAGCACTTTGATAAGTTAAGTTTTTAGTAAATTGCATTGATTCTACCTTGCTTTTAATTCAACTTTCTGTGGAACTCTTTTATATCCATAATTTTACATTAGGCAATATAACTAAATCTTTGTCAAGGTTTAAACTTTGACAAAGATTTAGACCTATAAAGATAAAAAATAAGCTACCTTTTTGAGATAGCTTATAAAAAAACGAGAAATATTTTTGTATTTTAAAACTTATAACCTACACTAATTTTTAAAGCGTGAAGTTTGGCTTTATTTCCTTCAACATTACTTACATTAGAGAGCCCCAAGTCATAACCAAGACCTAAAATGAATTTTTTAAACTCAACACCGCCACCAAAGTTAAGACCAAAGTTTGCTGTTTTCATTTCTCCTGCGTTGCTTCCAAATTTTATGTCTTGACTAACTGACTCACCATAGCCCTCTGCTTTCATTTTTCCACTGAAATTTAAATTCACATAAGGTCCAACATTTGCAAATAAAGAAACGTCATTGCCTACTGCAAATTTTCCTTTGGCAAGTACAGGAATGGTTACCCCTATCATATTTATTTTTGCAGTAATTTCACCTTCTTTTGCTTTGGCACCACGTGTATCTAAATAAACACCAGGTTCGATAGCAAAATTTTCCGTAAAAGCATACTCATAGCCTGCTCCTAAATGGAAACCTACGTTGTTATCACCTGTTCCGTCATTATCTTTTATATTGTTTAAGTTAAGACCAGCTTTTACTAAAAAACCAGATTCTTGTGCGTTGGCATTATATCCTATAACTCCAACCAGAGCCACTAAGGCTAATTTTAAGATTTTTTTCATTTTCGTTGAATTTTTAATTTAACTATATTTTCGCTTTCTCGTTTTTTTTAAAATAGAGATTGTATTTACTTAAAATTCTATTCTTTTTGTTGTTCTGTTTCAACCCTTTCAGGAATTATCACGTATCTATCCTCTCGAAACTTTCAGACTTTACCAAAGTTATTGCTATTCCCTATAACAAAAAAAAATACACTTTCTCTTGTTTTTTACAAGAAAAAGTGTATGTAAAATTTTTATTTTGGACAGAATTTATGCGCGTTGCGTTGCGTTGCGTTGCGATGCGTTGCGTTGCGTTGCGTTGCGGCTACCAATTTGCAATGCAAATATACACAAAATCAACGGATTATGCAAATTTTTTGGGTGAGTTTTCATATACTTTTTAGTATTTTTATACATCATTGGTTACGGGTGCAAATATATACTAATATTTTTAACATACAACGTTTTAAATGTTAAAATTTAAAATTTATTTATCTAACTGATTTTCTCACAACGTATTTATATCATTCAAAAGGGGAAGGTAATCGTATAATAAGGCAGCAGGCAGTAATTAATTACTTATAAGTCGCAGCTTAATTATTTGCTATTGCGTGATTTTCCGATAAAGTCTCCAAAAACTTTTCAAAGCAACGCATTACTTTTTTGGAAATAAGTTCGTAGTCGGGCATTTCTTTTCCTGTGAAAATCAGTGCCAAAGCGTGTTGTTCATAGGTGTGTTGCACCAAAAAATGTTTTTGCAAACGATAACTTTCACGAATGAGTCGCTTGATGCGGTTGCGGTCGGTGGCTCTTTTAAAACTCCGTTTGGGGACGCTTATCAGAAGTTGAAACGGAACATTCTCATTATTTTGCATAGGAGCATAAATCATTTTCAGAGGGAAACTCTGAACGCTTTTTCCCTCTGAAAACAATTGCTGAATGCTTTTAAGTTTGCACAACTTTTCCGATTTCGGAAAAGAAAAATCGGCTTTATTTTCCAAGTTTTTTAATTATTGAAAATGTTGTTTTCTTTGTTTATGTCCACTGAAACATTGTCAGGGTCAATGGTAATATTTTTAATTTCATTTAGAGGCAAATTGATTTCAAACGTATAAGTCAGATGCGCCCAGCCCCACGCATTTAAGGTATGTTGCGGATAGGTACGATACGGATTTTGTTTTGTTCCGAATTGCATACGAAGTGGAATGTAGTAATAATGTACTTTTTTACTTTTCTCAACCACAAATAAATCCACAGGCAGGGGCAATCTGCCCAAGCGACGTAACGTGATTTCTGTTTTATCACCTTTGGCAATCACTTTTTCAACTGCATAATCAGCTGTATGTGTGGTGCTTATAAATTCATTCAAAAACCATTGCAGTTGCATTCCCGATACTTTTTCAGCAATGCGTATGAAATCATTCGGGTGCGGATTTTTAAAAGCAAACTCCTTATAAAATCGTTGTAGTGATTTAATGACGTTTTGCTCCCCGATGATGTATCCTAATTGCGTCAGAAACAGTGTTCCCTTGCTGTATGCCATTACTGAATAAGCGAAACTTGTATTGAATCGGTCAGCTTGTGTGGTGGCAGGCTCTTCCAAACCTGATTCCACCAAACGGAAGTAACTTCTGTAAGCACCCTCAAAAGGCGAACCTTCTGTTTTTTTATGAACAACTATGTGTGTTGCCAAATCTTCAATGAAAGAGGTGAATCCTTCGTCCATCCACGCATACGAAGCCTCATCAGTTGCTAATAAATGTTGAAACCAAGCGTGTGCCAATTCGTGAATAGAAGTTCCTAATAGCGAATTGTAGTGCTCTCCGCCAGCCACCAGCGTACACATTGCATATTCCATTCCGCCATCGCCTCCTTGAATGAAAGAGTATTGTTGCCAAGGATATTTTCCGACCAGCGAATTGAAAAATTCATATACTTTCACCAATTCAGGTTGTATTTTTTTCCAATTTTCGTGGTGTGTTTTGTATAAGAAATGGAGCATTTTTCCGTCTTTCAATTTTATTTTATCGTGTTGAAAATCAGGGTCAGCAGCCCACGTAAAATCGTGAACATTATTGGCTACAAAATGCCACGTCTTGGTCTTTCCTTTGGTTTTAGCCACTTTCACTCCTTCGTTTTCGTAACCAAACCCGATTTCGTTGTTATTTTGCAAAACGCCCGTTCCGCCAAGTATGTAATTTTTGTCGATAGTGATTTTTACATCAAAATTTCCCCATACGCCGTAAAATTCACGAGTGATGTACTCAGTTGGATGCCAGCCACGATAGTCATACGCAGCCATTTTTGGATACCATTGTGCCATTGAAAACGCGATTCCGTCTTGGCTATTTCGTCCCATTCGGCGAATCATTACAGGCACTTGCGCCTCAAAATCCATAACAAAAACTGTTTTTGAATTTGGCAGAATAGGTTCATTGAGTTTGACTTTCAGGATAGTACCTTCGGTTTGGTGCGACACCGTTTTTCCGTTTTGCGTCAATGATTTCACATTGATGTAACCCACTTCGTTGGTTTTGAGTGGGGCAATACGGCTTTCATAAATCGGTTTTTCTTGCGTTCCTTTGTTAGTTACCATACGGCGGTCAGGGTCAGGAATGGTTTGCAGCCGGGCATCCATTTCGCTGTTGGGTTGAAAAGCATTGACAAACAGATGATAGAAAACCACTCGCAGTGTGTCGGGTGAGTTGTTGAAGTACGTAAGCTCTTGTTTTCCTTTGTATTGGAAATTTTTAACATCTACGTCAATTTCCATTTTGTAATCGGCTTGTTGCTGCCAATATGGAGTGTTTTGTGCCTTTGATGAAGTAAGAATTCCGAAAAAAGACAGTGCAATGATATAGTTTTTCATTATGATAATTTAAATTTAGGTGAATTAATATTTGAGCGACAAAGATACTTTTTTCTGTTGTAAGTCCCAAATATTGGATTTTTAAAAACGAAAAAAAATAGGCAAAAAAGACAAAAAAGCAAAAGTTATCCACACTCTATCGTTTTCGTTTCGATTTATTTCGTGCAGAAATTTTTCGTAATGAAAAATGTTGTACTTTTACCACCGAGAAGAAGAATTGTTATATATTATTTGTTTAACTGTTAAGAAATTATTTATGAAAGTATCAAGACTACGTACTTTGCTTTTGTTTCTTTTCGTTTCTGCGGGGCTTTATGCACAACAAATCGTAAAAGGGACGGTCAAAGATGCAACCACAGGAGAGCCTCTTATGGGGGCGAGCGTTGTTGTGAAAGGCACAACAACGGGAGTGGCTGCTGATTTTGACGGAAATTTTGAAATAAAAGCCGCTAATGGCTCTGTGCTTGTGTTTTCATCTGTGGGCTACAAAACACAGGAAGTTACAGTTAAAAGCACTACGGTGAATGTGCTTTTACAAGAAGACGCCCAACAACTTGATGACGTTGTGGTTATCGGGTATGGGGTTGCCAAAAAGAAAGATGTTACAGGTTCGGTTAACTTAGTAACCACCAAAGATTTTAACAAAGCACCAGCAGTAAACGCTGACCAACTTTTGCAAGGAAAAGTAGCTGGGGTACAAATGAACTCAACAGGAGGAAGTCCCGGTGAAGGACAAGTTATCCGTGTGCGTGGTAACGGTTCACTTTCGCTTTCGTCAAATCCGCTCATTGTTATTGACGGTATTCCGATGAATGACGGAGGTGTGGGCGGTTCACGCAGTATTTTCAACTTGGTAAATCCAGAAGACATTGAAAGTATGACTGTTTTGAAAGATGCTTCTTCAACAGCAATTTTCGGTTCGCGTGCTGCCAATGGGGTAATTATGATTACCACCAAAAAAGGAAAAGCTGGGCAGGATATGAAAATCAGTTTCAATACAAGTATTGCTCTTCAAAATGCCAACAAATACGTAGATGTGATGAGTGGGGAGCAATTTGCAAACCTAATTATAGACACAGGTAATACGGATTTAATAAATCGTCTCACTTTCGTAAACAAAAATGGTGCTATTGGAGTAAATAGTACCAATTGGCAAAAAGAAATTTATCAAACTGCTCCTTTGACCAACAGTACATTAAGTATTTCGGGGGGTGGGCTTGTTCCTTATCGTGCTTCGGTGGGGCATTCGTACGCCGATGGTATCCTCAAAACGGATAATTTCAAACGAACCACTGCCAAAGTTACTTTGACACCTTCTTTCTTTGAAAAAAGTTTGCGTTTGGAACTCAATGCTAACGGAACGTATATGCAAAACCGTTTTGCTGAAAAAGGAGCTATCGGAAGTGCTGTAATTTATGACCCAACCAAACCTGTATATGATGCTAATTCGCCATTTGCAGGATATAGTGCGTGGCTCGACAGTTCTACGGGAAGACTCAAAGGACTGGCTCCGATGAACCCTTTGGCACAATTGTACTTGACCAATGACACTTCCAAAGTGTACAATTTCATTGGTAACTTGAAAGCAGACTACACCTTGCCTTTCTTTAAAGATATTACAGCTACGGTGAATGTTGGTTTGGATTACTCAAAAGGAGAAGGTGAAAAAATCATCGACCCTCGTTATCCGAGTGCCTCTTCTAACTTTGCAGGAACTGAAAACATTTACACAAACAAAGCTATCAACAAATTGCTTGATGCCTATGTGAACTACAACAAAGATATCAACGACCACACAATCGGAATGATGGTAGGACATTCGTATCAATCATTTGAATTTGACAACAACGCTACTTTGTATGAAAACTTTGTTAACCCCGGTGATAATAAAAAAACACCAACAATTGACAAGAGCAAAAACGTACTAATGTCGTTCTTCGGGCGTGCCAATTACAGCTACAAAGATAAATATTTGTTGACCGCTACACTTCGTGCCGATGCTTCTTCCAAATTGGCAAAAGAACATCGTTGGGGCTATTTCCCTTCTGTGGCATTGGCTTGGAATATCAAAAATGAAAATTTCCTAAAAAAAAGTGAAAAAGTAAACGAATTGAAATTGCGCTTCGGATACGGAGAAGTAGGGAACGTAAACGGTTTGGGTGATTATATTTATCTGACAAACTATACACGAAATATCAATGGAGCTTACTACTTGTTTGGCAATACTCCACACGTAACATACCGACCTGAGGCTGTTAATCCGGATTTACGTTGGGAAATTGGTAACACACTCAATGCAGGGCTTGATTTTGCTTTCTTCGACAACCGTTTGACTGGTACGATTGACGTATATCGAAAACTTACCAAAGACCTTATCGCTTCAAGTACTGTTGATGCTTTCACCAATTTCAGAAATGAAGTAAGAGCCAACATCGGAAATATGGAAAACAAAGGAGTTGAGTTAGGTCTCGGATACACACCTATTCGCAACGATAACTTCCGTTGGACAATCAACTACAACGTAACCTACAACGAAAACAAAATTACCAAATTGCCAAAAGTAGAAGACACTGGTGGTATTTCCGGAGGTACAGGTAACAATGTACAACGCCATCAAGAAGGCGAAATTCCGTTTGCGTTCTTTGTGTTCCAACAAGTGTATGACACTAACGGAAAACCTATTGAAAATGCTTTTGTTGACCGAAACGGAGATGGCAAAATTACTGATGACGACCGTTATTTCTACAAATCGCCTTTCGCTCCCGTAACAATGGGATTGGGTATGGATTTCAATTACAAAAATTGGGATTTGAACATTACCACACGTGCTAACATTGGCAACTATGTGTATAACAACACCCAATCGCAACGCGATTTCTTCGCCGATGCTGTGGATAAAGATGTTTTAAGAAACTTAATGGCTAACTATGCTGAAACATCGTTCCTTCAACGTAGTGGCGAAGGATGGAAAAGCGACCTATATGTACAAAACGGTTCATTCTTCAAGTTAGACAACGTTACCTTAGGATATACTTTCCCAACGGATAAGTACAACGTTCGTTTGTACGGAACTGTACAAAACGTATTGACTATCACCAAGTACAAAGGGTTAGACCCAGAGGTGTATGGAGGTATTGATAACAATTTCTACCCACGACCACAAACTTATTTGCTTGGGTTAAATGTAAATTTCTAAGTCGTAAAACAGATAATTTAATTTCAAAAAAATGAAAAAATATAATACATATAAAATTTTCGGGTTAGCCGTAGCCCTTTCGCTAACGGCTTGTATGAAAGACCTTGACCAATCACCTATTGACCCCGATAGTTTTACGGAACAAAACGTGTTTGCCAGTGCCACAGAAGCCAAAGGAGCTTTGGCAAAAATATATGCTTCTTATAACTTAACAGGGCAACAAGGTCCTGCGGGGAAAGGAGATTTAGACGGAATTGACGAAGGTTTTTCTCAATTCACACGTCTTTATTTTCAAGCACAAGAACTTACCACCGAAACCGCTGTTAATGGTTGGAATGACCAAACTATCAAAGATTTCCACGCTATGAGTTGGTCAAGTGCCGATGTATTCTTAAACGGATTATACAACCGATTGGGGCAACAAATCACTCTTGCCAATTCGTTTATCGCAAATGCAGAAGCCTTGTCATCTGATGCCGAAGTGAAATATTACGTTGCCGAAGCTCGTTTCTTGCGTGCCTATTCGTACTATTGTTTGATGGATTTGTTCGGAAATGTTCCTTTAACTACAAAAGTTTCTTCTACATTGCCAATGCAAAACACACGCGAGGAGATTTTCAACTTTGTGGAAAGCGAACTCAAAGCTATTGAAAGCGAACTCAAAGCCTCTGGAAGCAACGAATACGGACGTGTAGATGTGGTAGCAGCACAAGCTCTTTTGAGTCGTTTGTATCTAAATGCCGAAGTTTTCGTGGGGGCAAATCGTTATCAAGATTGTGTTACGTACTCACAGAAAGCCATTACATCTACATATGCA
Organism: Capnocytophaga sp.; assembly: GCA_041819925.1. Classification (GTDB taxonomy): domain Bacteria; phylum Bacteroidota; class Bacteroidia; order Flavobacteriales; family Flavobacteriaceae; genus Capnocytophaga. Next base: position 6,221 of record JBGYFE010000006.1, on the reverse strand, counting down.
CTCAACACCACCGATGCCAACGGAAACGGAACGGCTTATGATGAATTGTTCTTGGCTGATAATCACGCTAACGGAGCTCAAAAAGAATTCATTTTCGTACTTCCTTATGATGGAGTTAATGCAACAACGTGGGGAGGCACTACTTTCTTGGTAGATGGTTCTATTGGAGGAACAATGAACCCAAATAATTATGGTGTTTCCGAAGGTTGGGGAGGTAACAGAACCACCAAAGAATTTGTAAATAAATTTGAGGCTACAGCTACCAGCAATGGTGCTCCTACTGCTTGGAAAGACAAACGTGCTATGTTCTACATCGATGGACAAAATATTGAAATTGAAGACATTGCTCAATTCAAAGACGGATATGCTGTAACCAAGTTTAAAAACTTAACCTCAACAGGAGCGAAAGGTTCTGACCCAAATGGAAAACATCCTGATACGGATTTACCATTGATTCGTTTGGCTGAAATTTATCTGAACTATGCCGAAGCCGTAGTACGTGGCGGAGGTGGAGACAATGCAACTGCCTTGCAGTATGTTAATGCATTGCGTTCTCGTGCGGGAGCAACCACCATTACAAGTACCCAATTAACCGCCGATTTTATTTTAGATGAGCGTGCCAGAGAACTTTACTGGGAAGGAGTTCGCCGTACCGACCTTATTCGTTATGGTAAGTTTACTTCTGCCTCTTATGTTTGGGCATTCAAAGGAGGTTCTGCTACCGGAGTGGGAGTAGCTGAATATCGTAACTTGTTCCCAATTCCTTCACGTGTTATTTCGGCTAATACGAATATAAAACAAAATGCAGGATATTAAATCTCCTTACCTTTGTCAAAGTTTGAAACTTTGACAAAGGTATTAAAAGAAGAAATAATCAATTTTAAAAGACATTACAATGAAAAAAATATTTTATACAATGACTTTGTTATCCACTCTGTGGTTTGTAGGGTGCGACAAAGACGAGGAAAAAGCAGTGCTTAACAGCAATGCCAACGTAACTACCAGTGTTTCGCCCAGTAGCATTGTTTTAAGCAAAGCCGATGAAGCCAAAACCGCCATTACAGTAGCTTGGGAAACACAAAATGTTAATTTGCAAGTAGCTTCAACCTACAATATTGTATTTTCTTACGGAAGTAAAGAGAAAGAAGTATCGGTAACTACTTCGCCTAAAACGTTCACTGTGGCGGAACTTAATAAAATAGCTTTGGGTGAATTGGGAATGACAGCAGGTCAGCCAGCCGATTTGAAAGTAAGCATCACTCAGAAAATTGGAGAAAGTTCTCTTCCTAACCAAGAACAAGTAATTAAAGTTACACCTTATGCAGATCTTATTGAGCCTACTGAGTGGGGTGTTGTTGGTTCGTTAACTGGTTGGGGTGGTTCTCCTGATATTCCTTTCTGGAAAATACCTAACAATGATAACGAGATAGTAGCTTATGTGGTTCTTCCTGATGATAACACAGAATTTAAATTCCGTAAAGGAGGTGCTTGGAATGGTACAGATTTGGGAGACCAAGATACCGATGGCACCTTAGGAAAAGAAGACAATATCAATAAAAACAAAAAGCTAAAAGCGGGTGCTTATCGTATTCTATTCAATGAAAAAGCATTAACCTATAAAATGGAAACATATTCTTGGGGAATTGTAGGAGATGCTGCCAACGGTTGGGACGTAACCGATATCGATATACCACTTACTTACGATGGTACTATTGACAGTTTTGTGGCTAAGAATGTTGTCCTTAAAAATGGAGAAATTAAATTCCGTTTCAATAACAAATGGGGTGGCGACAAAGGAGGTGCTACAAATGCTCTTAAAGGAAGTTTAGGAGGAAGTAATATTAAAGTTACCGCAGGTACCTACACAATTACGGTAAACTTCGCCGATGAAACTTACAGCATTGTTGCTCAATAAATAAGACCAAAATCAATAAAATACCGAACGGAGAAGAAAAATCTGTTCGGTATTTTTTACCTTTGGAATGGGATTTGACTTTTCTGTTTTGATTTTGTATTTTTAGCTCGATATAGCCAACTCGTTTTAAATTGTCGTTACACGAATCTTCTTTTGAAGAGAGGAAGTCTGCGAAAGCAACATATGTGACGAAGGGCGGAGGATGTTTCTTTTTTAATTACATCCCCCTAACCCCCTTAAAAGGGGGAATGATTGCGGTAAATTATTTTAAATTAATTGTATTGAATATACAGAACACAACATAAAACAATGTAGGGGCAAAATATTTTTTGCCCTCATCGTAAAAAACATATAATATAACCAACTCGTTTTAAATTGTCGTTACATAAAATCCTCCTTTGAAGGGAGGAAGTCTGCGAAAAGCAGTATATGTGACGAAGGACAGAAGATGTTTCTTTTAAAATTACATCTCCCTAACCCTCTTCAAAGAGGGAATGTGGCAAATTATTTTAAGTTAGTTATACAAAAAGATTTAAAAAAGGTACGGTAGAAAGCCTAATACCTAATGTTTAATAATAAATTAGAAACGATGAAAAAATACATTTTATTTTCGGTTTTTGCGGGACTACTTTTAACAAGTTGTTCCAAAAAAGAAAGCGAAGACACGCCCAACTCGCAAGATGCCACGCCTTTGGATTTATCGACAATGGATAACGGCAATCGGGCAATGATGCAAACGTTTTACTGGGACGTAGAACCACGTGGCGATTGGTGGAATTTGACAGCTACCAAACTTGCCGATTGGAAGACTCACGGCATCAATCGGATATGGTTGCCACCCGCCACTAAGGGGCAATCAGGAGGATATTCAATGGGCTACGACCCTTCGGACTATTTCGATTTCGGAGAGTATAACCAACACGGAACAGTTGAAACTCGTTTTGGGTCGCGTGCCGAATTGGAAAACCTTATCACCAAAGCACACGAAAACGGTTTAGAAGTTATTGCTGACATCGTCATCGGGCATAATTCGGGCGGAGGTTCGGAATATAACACCACGCGTGGCAAAGACACTTGGACACTCTTCAACGAAGCTAACGGAAATGCTTCAGGGAAGTTCAACCGCAGTCAGTGGGATTTCCACCCGAATGATTATCATTGTTGCGACGAGGCAGCCGATTTCTTTTCGGAACAAGACCTCTGTCACCACAAAGAATACGTACAAAATTGGTTGTGGAAAAGCGATGAATCCGTAGCGAAATATTACAAAAATACAATGAAATTTGACGGCTGGCGTTTTGACTATGTGAAAAGTTTCGGAGCGTGGGTAGTGAAAGACTGGATGGCTTCGGTAGGAGGTTTTGCCGTAGGCGAATATTGGGACGGAGACGCACAGAAACTCAAACAATGGGTGGACGGAAGTGGCGTACCTGCGTTCGACTTTGCTTGCTTTTACAAATTGGAACAAGCACTTGATAAGAACAATATGCGTCATTTGATGAATACACAGATGTTGCGAACCATTTATCCTGATAAAGCTGTAACATTTGCTTCCAATCACGACACCGAGAAAGACAGCAACGCCGATAATGTCATCAGTCAGGAGAAAAAACTTTTGGCATACGCCTATATTTTGACCCACAGCGGGTATCCTACGATTTTTATTTCCGACTATGAAAATGAAAAATTTAAGGCTAAACTACAAAACTTATTGCTCATACACCGAAGTTTGGCAGTAGGTGAGGAGAAGTTTTATTTAGCTTCGGATACCGAGTTTGTTGATTTCCGTTTGGGCGATGCTAAAAGTCCCGGTTTGATGTTATTCCTCAACAGCGGAAGCCAGCCAGCAACACGAACCATTCCTACGCATTGGAAAAACAAAGTATTGATTGATTACACCAATCAAAGTACAGTCCGCCCGATAACCGATAGTAATGGCAACGTAACCATCACCGTTGGTGCAAACAGTTACGGCGTGTGGTCGGTTGCCCAGTAGGGAAAAGGCGTGCCTTTTCCTCCTAAAAGAGACAATTGCCCTTACAAAATAAAATAATCAAATAAACAAAAACCAATAGTATGAAACATTTACCCATTATTCTGTGTTGCCTTTTGGGGTGGCAGATGCAAGCACAAAGCACACAAACATCGCCCGACGGGAATGTAAAAGTAGCTTTCGGGTTGTCCGATTCAGGAAAACCTTTTTACAAAGTGTGGTATAAAAACCAAGAAGTAATTAAACAAAGTTTTTTAGGGCTGGAACTCAAAAATACCACCAATTTGATTTCTGATTTTAAATTAGTTAAAGAAGAAAAATCAACTTTTGACCAAACGTGGAAAACCGTTTGGGGAGAGGAAAGCGAAATCAGAAATCATTACAACGAATTGCTCGTTTCGCTACATCAAAGCACCTCTGACCGAGTGATGAACATACGCTTTCGAGTGTATGATGACGGTGTGGGATTTCGGTATGAATTTCCGTTGCAAAAACACCTGACATACTTCACCGTAGTGGAAGAATGGACAGAATTTGCAATGACAGGCGACCACACAGCGTGGTGGATTGCAGGTGATTACGACACCCAAGAGTACGACTACACCGAATCGCGCCTTTCCAAAATCCGTACGCTCAGCAAAACCGCCATTGCCGATAACGCCTCACAAACGCCTTTTTCAGCAACAGGAGTGCAAACCTCATTGATGATGAAAACCGACAATGGGCTGTATATCAACATTCACGAAGCGGCTTTGGTGGATTATTCGTGTATGCACTTGGAACTTAACGACACCAATTTGGTTTTCCAATCGCACCTAACGCCCGATGCTCGTGGTGATAAGGCACATTTGCAAGCTCCTTGCCACACGCCTTGGCGTACGGTGATGGTCAGTGATGATGCCCGAAAAATATTGGCTTCGCGATTGATTTTAAACCTAAACGAACCTTGTGCTTATGAAGACACATCGTGGATTAAACCTGTGAAATACGTCGGAGTTTGGTGGGAAATGATAAGCGGAAAAGCCTCTTGGGCATATACCGATGAGTTACCGTCTATTCAATTAGGAAAAGTGGATTACACCAAACTGAAACCCAACGGAAAACACGCTGCCAACAACGAAAACGTGCGTAAATACATCGATTTTGCTGCTCAACACGGTTTTGACCAAGTCTTAGTAGAAGGCTGGAATGTTGGTTGGGAAGATTGGTTTGGGCATATGAAAGATTATGTTTTTGATTTCGTAACACCTTATCCAGATTTCGATATCAAAGCCTTGAATGAATATGCACATTCCAAAGGCGTAAAATTGATGATGCACCACGAAACCTCTTCTTCTGTAAGAAATTATGAGCGTCATATGAAAGATGCTTATGAGTTGATGAACAAATACGGATATAACGCCGTAAAAAGCGGTTATGTGGGGAATATCGTGCCACGTGGGGAATATCACTACGGACAATGGTTGGTAAATCACTATTTGTATGCGATTAAGGAAGCTGCAAAACATAAAATAATGGTCAATGCGCACGAGGCAGTACGCCCAACGGGACTTTGTCGTACATACCCGAACCTTATCGGAAATGAGTCGGCTCGTGGAACAGAATTTGAATCTTTCGGCGGAAATACACCTTTCCACACCACTGTATTGCCTTTCACACGTTTGCAAGGAGGTCCAATGGATTACACTCCTGGAATTCTCGAAACTCAAATCTGGAATACCAATCCTGACAATAAGAGTTACGTACGTAGCACGCTTGCTAAACAATTGGCGTTATACGTAACGATGTACAGTCCGTTGCAAATGGCAGCCGATTTGCCTGAAAATTACAACAAGTTTTTAGATGCGTTTCAGTTCATAAAAGATGTTCCTGTGGATTGGCAAAAAAGTATCTATTTAGAGGCTGAACCTGGCAGATACATCACCGTTGCCCGAAAAGACAAAAATTCAAATGATTGGTACATCGGTTGTACAGCCAATGAAAACGGACATACGTCTAAAATAAAACTCGACTTTTTAGACAAAGGCAAAAAATATGAAGCTACTATTTATGCCGATGCTAAAAATGCCCATTTTAAAGACAATCCGAAAGCCTACACCATCACCAAACAAAAAGTAGATGCCAACACGGTGCTTTCACTCGTTGCCAAACAAGGCGGTGGATATGCCATCAGCATTAAGGAAGTGAAATAGAGGAAAAAATATTTTTCTGATATAAAAAAAGAGGCTGTCCGAAAAGTTTTGGACAGCCTCTTTTTTTGGTGTTTTTTCTCAAATTTTGTATATTTGAGTACTCTAAAAAAACAACCGAAGT
>JBGYFE010000005.1:0-30652 GCA_041819925.1 Capnocytophaga sp. | reverse complement strand
TTATAATCGTTTAGTAGGTATCTCATGAATAAGGCATCGTCACCATTTTTATAGTAACCACGTATACGTCTTTGTATATTAAACCCTTGTGATTGATACCATTGAATATTTATAGGTTTTTTACTCTCAACATTTAAGGTTAAATTCTTGATTCCTTTGTTATTTGCATAGTTTTTAACCCATTCTAATGTCTTTGTACCTAAACCTCGTTGCTGATACTCCGCTAAAAAACAAATTTGATTTATATGTATGGTGTTTATTCCCGATCTCTTTATATGTAAATAACCAACGGGCTTATCGTCCTCCACCACCACATAGGACTGTCCGTTGAATATAATAAAGTCACCGAACATCTCCGGCCAACCCCAACATACTTTACCATACCCACTCTTTTGTATCGTTAATATATCCCGATAATCCTTACGTGTTGCTCGCCTTATTATTATAGCTACCACCCCTACCCATTATGTTTTATTTTACCCCATTGTCTTGTGTTTGTCAATACTTATTATACTATTACGGTTACTTTTACACAAAAAAAAGTGCATACAATTATTAAATTATTTCATATCAAAAAAAGGTATATTCAATACGTTTCTGAAATAATTTACACCTATTTATTATTAAATCGTGTTTATAACTTTTCCAAAATGTATTCGGTCATTTTCTCGTACAATTGCAAACGGGTATTTCCTCCATAAATACCGTGGTCTTTGTCGGGATAAATAAGCCAATCAAAATTTTTATTTTCTTGCACTAACTTATTTATTAAAACCATTGCGTTTTGTACGTGAACGTTGTCATCGGCAGTTCCTTGTATGAGTAAATAATTCCCTCGCAGCTTGCTGGCGTGTGTTATTGGTGAATTTAAATCATATCCATAAGGATTTTCTTGCGGAGTGGTCATAAAACGCTCTGTGTAAATGGTGTCATAAAATCGCCAGCTCGTAACGGGAGCAACTGCAATAGCGGTTTTGAACACATCGCTTGCTTGAAACAAACAATTTGAGGACATAAATCCGCCAAAGCTCCAACCCCATATTCCAATACGATTTTTGTCTATATAAGACTGTTTAGCAAAGAAACGCGCAGCGAAAATTTGGTCTTCCACCTCATATTTTCCTAACTCTTTATAAGTACACTTTTTAAATTCAGCACCTTTATATCCCGTTCCACGACCATCAACACAAGCCACTACATATCCTTTCTGTGTCAAGAGAATGTGCCAATAATCATTCGCATTATACCACGAATTTTGTACCGATTGCGAACCCGGTCCTGAATACTGATAAAACAGCAACGGATATTTTTTGTTTGGGTCAAAATCAACCGGTTTCAGCAAATAGGCATTTAGTTTGTCGCCTCTTTCATTGGTTATTTCTAAAAATTCTTTTTGTGGAAGGTCAAATTCAGTCAATCGCTCAATAAGCTCATAACTATTTAAAATATCTTTTACCTCTTTTCCGTTTTTACTTTCGTTTAACGTATAGTGCGGTGGCTTTTTCGCGCTCGAATGTGCGTTAATATAGTACGAAAAATCCGGACTGAACGTTGCTGAATTGTTTCCCGAAACAACGGATAATGATTTTTTGTCCTTTCCATTCAGATTTATGCTATAAACACCTCGATTTATAGAGCCGTTTTCGGTAGATTGGTAAAAAAGTACTTGTTTCTTCGGGTCAAATCCGTAAAAATTGGTAACTTCCCACTTGCCATCGGTGATTTTTTTCTTTAATTTTCCGTTTTTATCGTAATGATAGATGTGATTAAAGCCTTCTTTTTCGGAAACGACTAAAAAACTATGGTCGTTTAAAAAAGTTAGATAATCATTAATTTCAACGTAAGTGTTATTTTTTTCGTTTAGTATGGAACGCACTTCCAGCGTTTGAGCGTTGATTAGGTTTAGGTTAAAATTATTTTGATGTCGGTTCAAGGTTTGAACGCTCAACAGTTGGACATCGTTTGTCCATTGAATACGAGGAATATAGTAGTATAAATTATCTTGATTTTGAGTCGTAGTAGGGTTGTCAGACGCATTTTTACGACTTGTAATGGCTGTATCGAAAGTTTTTTGGGTCGAAACATCGTAAATATGCACGGAAACCTCTGAATTTGCTTCTCCTGCTTTCGGATATTTGAAAACTTGTTGCGTAGGATAAAGCCCTTTTCCGTAAATGTCCATTGAAAACTCCGGAACTTGGCTTTCATCAAATCGAATGTAGGCTAATTTTGTTCCGTCAGCGTTCCAATCAAATGCTTTCACGAAGCCGAATTCTTCTTCATAAACCCAATCGGTTATTCCGTTGATGATTTTGTTTTTCTCTCCATCGGAAGTAATTTGAATTTCTTGCTGTGTTTGTATGTTTTTGATATATAGATTGTTATCGTATGCGTATGCGATTTTACTGCCATCAGGGGAAAAGGTTGGTTCTTGTATTTTTTTATCGGAAACTTGGGTAAGCGTTTGCGTTTCGATGTCGAAAATATAATAGTCCGCAACAAACGAATGTCTGTAAATTTGTTGGGAGTTGGTGGCAATAAGTAACTGATTTTCTTTGTTATTAAAGGAATAACTAACGATATATTCTATTTGCGGAAAATTTTTTGAATCAAAAAGTGTTTTTACCTTTTGAAGTGTAGCAAAGTCATACAAATCAATTTGTTGTGCATTTGAATTTCGGTCGTAATTCAGTACTGTATATTGATTTGAATGCTTCATCGCCGACAAGTGAGCCATACGCCTTGCCGAAAATGTTCCGTCTGCCCAGATGTTTTCTAACGTAATTTGTTTTTTTTGTGCATTTAAAGCAAAAGTGAAAAGCAATAAAAGCAGCGAGAAATAGTATTTTTTTGTTTTCATTTGTGTAAGTATATGTAAGTTAGAGTGTACAATGATAGTGAAAAAAATTTACTTTCAGATATTTTTTTAGTGATATATGTAACAAAAAATATTTATCGTTTTATTTTTCAGAGGTTTATAAAAAATAAAAAAAATAAAAACACATTTATAGCACTTCAATATTTAGGTTTTAAAGAAAAAAATGTACTTTTGTGGCTTTCAAAAACGATAATTATAACGCATAAATAAATTTAATATGAGAAAAAAAATTGTAGCCGGAAACTGGAAAATGAACAATGATTTGAAAAAATCAACTGAATTAATTTCCGATTTATTGAAAAAATTGCCAAAAACAGAAGCCGAAGTGATGGTTGCACCCACTTTCGTAAACTTAACCGCAGCTGTGGAAGCCGCCAAAGGAAGCCCTGTGGAAGTAATCGCTCAAAATATGCACTTTGCTGAAAACGGCGCTTACACAGGTGAAATTTCAGCCGAAATGTTAAAAAGCGTAGGCGTAAAAACGGTAATTTTGGGGCATTCTGAACGTCGTGCTTACTTCAATGAAACCGATGAATCGTTGGCAAAAAAAGCGGACACAGCTTTGAAACACGGTATCCGAATGGTATTCTGCATCGGAGAAGAATTAACTGACCGCAAAGCAAACAATCATTTTAAAGTAGTTGAAAATCAAATCAAAAACGGACTTTTTCATTTGCCTGCCGATGCTTGGAAAAACATCGTTTTGGCATACGAACCCGTTTGGGCAATCGGAACGGGAGAAACAGCAAGCCCTGAACAAGCGCAAGAAATGCACGCTTTCATTCGCAAAACACTTGCCGACAAATACGGAAAAGAAGTAGCTGACCGTGTTTCAATCCTTTACGGAGGAAGCGTAAAACCCGATAACGCCAAAGAAATTTTTGCAAAAGAAGATGTTGATGGCGGACTTATCGGCGGAGCTTCTCTGAAAGCAGATGACTTTATCGCCATCATTAAAGGGTGTGAAAAATAATATTTTAGGTAATAGTGGTCGGTAGTTAGTGGTCAGTAGTTAGTGGTTAGTGGTCAGTGGTCGGTAGTTAGTGAGTAGTTAAAATTGCTAATCACTAAATACTAATCGCTGATTGCTAACCACTAATCACTAACTACCAATCACTAATTGCTAACCACTAACAACCAATAGCATAAAAAAAATGAACGATTTATTTTTAAGAGCCTTAAATGGTGATTCTGTTGAGCGCCCACCTGTGTGGATGATGCGACAAGCAGGTAGATATTTGCCCGAATTTCGTGCTTTACGCGATAAATATGATTTTTTTACGCGTTGCAAAACTCCTGAATTAGCTGCCGAAATTACGGTACAGCCCGTTGATATTATTGGCGTTGATGCAGCAATTTTATTTTCAGATATTTTGGTCGTTCCGCAGGCAATGAATATTGAAGTGGAAATGAAATCAGGTGTAGGTCCTTGGCTTCCGAATCCGATTCGCTCCGAAAAAGATGTTGAAAATGTGATAGTTCCTGACATAAACGAAACATTAGGTTATGTAATGGAAGGCATCAAAATCACCAAACAAATGCTTGCCAATCGCGTTCCGCTAATTGGTTTTGCTGGCTCTCCTTGGACGATTTTTTGTTACGCCGTTGAGGGAAAAGGCTCTCGTGATTTCAACATCGCCAAAGAATTGTGTTTCACCAAACCACAAACAGCCCACAAATTGTTGCAAAAAATTACGGATACAACCATTCTTTACTTAAAAGAAAAAGTAAAAGCAGGTGTAGATGCTGTTCAAGTGTTTGACAGTTGGGGTGGCGTACTCGGATTAGCCGATTATCAAGAATTTTCGTGGAAATATACCAATCAAATTGTGGAAGCACTTGCCCCTCTTACCAAAGTTATTGTTTTTGGAAAAGGTTGCTGGTTTGCATTGCCCGAAATGGCAAAATCCAAAGCCGCTGCATTAGGCGTTGATTGGACTTGTTCTCCTCAAAACGCACGATACCTAACAGGAGGAAAGATTACCTTACAAGGAAACTTCGACCCTTCACGTTTGCTCTCGCCTCCTTCTGAAATCAAAAAAATGGTAACAAAAATGATTGACGATTTCGGAAAAGACCGCTACATAGCCAATTTAGGACACGGAATTTTGCCCAATGTTCCCGTTGAGAACGCACGTGCTTTTGTGGAAGCTGTGAAAGCATATAAGCAGATGTAAGTCCTTCAAAAACTTGCTGATAAAAAATCACATAATCTGAGGAAAGTTTTTGCAATGAAAGAAATAACAAGCTCACAAAATCCTTTTATCAAACAACTGATTTTACTTCGAGAAAAGTCACGAAACCGAAAAAAAGAAGGGATTTTCACCATTGAAGGCGCACGTGAAATCAGATTGGCTATTCGAGGAAATTACGTGGTGGAAACTATTCTTTTTCAGAAAGATATTTTTTCAGAAGAAGCTGTAAGTCAATTAATTTCGGATTTAAAAAATTCTCCTGAAATCATTCATATTTCCAAAGAAGTGTACGAAAAATTGTCGTGTCGTTCATCTACCGAAGGGATAATTGCCGTAGCTCAATCGAAACAACATTCGTTAGAAAATATCGTTTTAAAAACATCTAACCCTTTGATTTTGGTAGCAGAAGCTCCCGAAAAACCGGGAAATATAGGAGCGTTATTGCGCACGGCTGACGCAGCTAACATTGATGCTGTGCTAATTGCCAATCCAAAAACAGATTTATACAATCCGAACATCATTCGTTCGAGTGTGGGGTGCGTATTCACCACTCCGATAGGAATGGGAACAACCTCCGAAATCATTTCTTTTCTGAAAGGAAAAAACATAAAAATATTTTGTGCAGCTCTTTCCGCTTCAAAGCCGTATAGTGAAGTTTCGTTTCAAGAAGCGTCAGCCGTTGTTGTAGGCACAGAAGATGAAGGACTTACGCAAGAATGGCTTTCACATTCTGACCAAAACATCATCATTCCGATGGAAGGTGTCATTGACTCAATGAACGTATCGGTAGCTGCTGCTATTTTGATTTTTGAAGCTAAACGCCAGCGAAAGAAATAAAAAAAGCCCTTTTGGGCTTTTTCTTATTTGATATTTCTCAAATTAATGATTTCCTGCTGTGTAAGTCGTCGCCAATGTCCGCGTGGAAGGTCTTTTTTAGTAAGTCCTGCAAAAACAACACGGTCTAACTTCTCAACATTGTAACCTAAATGCTCAAAAATACGACGCACAATACGATTTCTTCCGCTGTGAATTTTTATTCCGATTTCATTTTTGGGTTTATCGTTCACATAGCTGATTTCATCTACTTGAATAAGCCCATCTTCAAGTTCGATTCCTTCTTCAATTTTGACAAAATCTCTGTATTCAAGTTTTCTGTCAAGCACCACGTGGTATATTTTGCGAACACCGTGTGTTGGATGTGTCAGTTTTTTAGCCAGTTCTCCATCATTTGTAAGAAGTAACAAACCTGTTGTGGGGCGGTCTAAACGACCTACGGGCAAAATGCGGGCACTGGTGGCGTTGGCAACCAAATCCATAACTGTTTTGCGTCCTTTTTCATCACTTGTTGTGGTAATAAAACCTTTGGGCTTGTTCAGCAGAATGTATTCTTTTTTCTCAGAAGAAAGCACTTTTCCGTCAAATTTTACAACATCACCAGGCTTAACACGATAGCCCAAAGTAGTCATTACTTCACCGTTTACCTCCACATTTCCCGCAGAAATATACATATCAGCATTTCTTCGTGAGCAAATTCCAGCATCGGCAATGTATTTATTCAAGCGGATTTCGGTAGCCACTGCTTGGGGAGTTTCTTCTACTTCATTGTAATAATTTTTCTTGACATAAGGCTTTTTATAGTCATTATTTTTCTTAAAATCAGGATTATATGGTTTTTTATAACCTCCTTGCCCTGAATTTTCTTTAAAGTTGGGATTGTATGGTTTTTTGTAACCTCCTTGCCCTGAACTTTCTTTGAAATTAGGATTATACGTTTTTTTATTATAAGAATTTTGCTCAGACTTTTCAGATGAAAAACGATTATCCGTATTATATTTCTTAAAATTATTCTTTTTCGGATAGTCAGAAGAACGCTCCGAAGAGTTATATTCTTTTTTAGTGTAGTTATTTGAATTTGAATACGTTTTAGGCCTATCAGAACGTTCCGATGAATTGTTGTATTCTCTTTTTTTATAATCACTTGTTGAATACGCCTTTTTTTTGTAGTTGCTGCGTTGTGAATTTGAATTTTCCCGATTTGAATTCTCTCGGTCAGAATAATTTCTGCTTTCCATAAGTTCTCTATTTATTATAATTACATTTTGAAAGTTCGTCCGTCATCAGTCGAAGGTCGAAAAAATAAGACTTTCAGGTCGCAAAGATACTACATTGAAATGATATAAAAGTGCTTTTTGAAGAAAAATTTTATAAAAGAAAATAAGACTGTTCAAAAAGCGAGAAATAAATAATTTCACAAACAAAAGAATTTATTTTAAATTTCTTATTATTAACATATTAACTCTATCAAGGTTTTATCTCGTAAGGATTTTTTTGAACAGCCTTAATCTCACAAAATTTTCTATTTCGTATCAAACAACGTATTGATTCGTGCAACGATGTCTTTCAAGTGATTGCGGGTCATTGCATCGCTTGATGAGGCAGATTGCGCCATTGTTCGGATTTGAGCAAGTTCGGCACGCACAACCGCTTTTATGTCTGATGTATGCGCATTTGCCTGTGTTCCTTTGAAATACGGACTTGCAGGAGCTGCGGGCAACGGCTTGGTATCAAGCAATATTTTTCCTAATATATCCACATATGAACGTTGCAAATTTCTGCGGTAAGCATCAATTTTTGTTCCAGAGGAAAGTTCTGTCCACACTCCTTTGCGAATATCACTCATCAACTCGGTGATTTTATAGGCTTTATCCCCATTTAGTGCTTCATTTTCAATCACACGATGCAGTCGGGCAATGTTTAATAAATGAGCAAGCCCTGAGGTTTGTATGCCATTGATGCGCTCCAATGAACCAGCGTACTCAATGCGGTTGATGATGGCAGGGTCAATAAGCCATTCGGGGGTTTTGAACACTTCCTTGTTAAGAAATTGTACAGCTTCTTTTTGCAAGGCTTTCGGCACAGGAACATACACATTTCCCGTTTGGTCAGCAGTTTTATAGTATTCATAAACGCCTCCCACATTCGCCGATACGTGCCCAATGTAAAGACGATACTGCCCCAAAACTTGATTGTACATATCTTTTAAATCCTCATAGGTTTCTCCGTTTTTAGTTGTCCACTTTATCAAATTCGGAACGATACGTTTTAGATTAGCAATGCCGTAAGAGCTGGCTTTCATTGCATTATCACCCAAATCTTCGGATTGTGAACTTGGGTCAACGACGTGTCCCACTTGCTGATGACCAAAGCGATAAAGAGGGTCGTCAACGTGTTTTAAAATCCACTGATTTAACGTTTCTTTTTCTTCTTCGGCTGATTTATCTAAAATCGGACGGTAGCCCCAAGCGATAGCGTATTTGTCATACACCCCAATTTCAGGCATCAACGAAACGCCTTTATCTTCGGGTTGAGCGATGTAATTAAAACGTGCGTAATCCATTATGGAAGGCGCTGTTCCGTATTTTTTCGTAAAGGAAGCCGAACGAAGAGAATCTACTGGATAGGCGTGACTGCTCGCCATATTGTGCGGAAGCCCTAACGTATGTCCTACTTCGTGTGAAGATACAAACCGAATTAGCCTACCCATAATTTCGGTTTCAAATTCAGGACGTTGCGCATCAGGATTGATAGCCGCTGTTTGCACAAAAAACCAGCCGCGCAACAAAGTCATCACGTTGTGATACCAATTGATGTTGGCGTTCAATATTTCCCCTGTGCGTGGGTCGCTGATGTGTGGCCCATTTGCATTGGGAATTGGCGATGCTAAGTAACGCACCACCGAATAACGCATATCGTCAGGGTCCCAATCGGGGTCTTCTTCTTTTGTGGGAGGGTCTTTGGCTATGATAGCATTCTTAAATCCCGCTTCTTCAAAGGCTTTTTGCCAATCCTCAATACCTTGTTTTATGTACGGAATCCACTCTTTGGGCGTGGCTCTATCCACATAGTAAACAATTGGTTTTTTGGGTTCAACCAACTCCCCTCGCTTGAATTTTTCAATGTCTTCGTCTTTGACTTCCAAACGCCAGCGGTCTAAATAGGTTACGGACTTGGCACGCTGAACAGGCAAGCCATAATCTGTTTGGCGGGTAGTAAACCACCCCACACGCTCGTCAAAATAACGACGTTTCATTGGTTTTTCAGGAAGCAGAATCATTGAATTGTTGATTTCAACGGTAATAATTCCCGCAAGACGACTCATATTAGCAGGAGCTTCGCTAACGGTGTATGTTTTTACGCTCCTAACCTCCACATTTTTCGGAAAACTTTTAATACGGTCAATAAAACTACGTTTAGAGTCCAACGCACCGACTTTGTAATTGCGTCGGTATCGGTCTGACAATCCAAAAGGTTTCACATCTTTCTCAAAAAGCTCGTTCACCTCAACCAAAGACGAAAGCGAATCTTTCCCGCGAGCTTTGATGTCGAAAGTAGCTAAAATAGGTTCTACGTTTGAATTGACAACCGCCTCATAAATCGGAAGACTGTCATTGGCAACCACACTGTGTGAAACCATTCGCAAAAGAATTTTATTATTTTTCTTTTCCCATCGAATAACTTGATTGTTCGCCTCTTCGCCTCCAAAGCCAACGCCCGAAGCTGTTTTTGAAATGCGTGTAACCATTAGCATTTCTTTCCCTAAAAGAGAATCCGGAATTTGGTAAAAAAACTTTTCGCCAACTTGATGTACGATAAAAAGCCCATTTGTGGTTTTAGCCGATTTCGTGATGATAGCATCGAAGCCTTTGGGTTTGGCAGCTGTTGAATCTTTTTTGGCTTCGGTTGTAGCTTTCTTCTTTTTGCTTCTGAAAAATTGGGCATTCGCTTCATTTACAGCAAAAAACAAGAGTAAAATCGAAAAATAGAATGTAATTTTGCGCATATTGGTTAATTTTAATTGTAAAAGATAAATAATTCCGCAAAGGTAAAGAAAATTTAGACCTTTTTCTTTCAAAAAGACAAAAACATCTTCTTTTTGCTATAAAATAATGTTTACAAATCCTTTTTTATCCTTTCTTATTTTACGCCTATCTTTCTCTATATGCTGGAAATAGCGTAAAAAAACAAATTAAATAAAAGACAATGAGACACTTGAAAACATTCATCACAAACAATGCGAAGAAAAACGCTGAAATTCTAAACGCAAAAGCCGCAAGTCCACGAAAATTATATATATTTGCAAAATCTTTATTTGAAACAAAAGACATATAAACAAAAAAGTATGTACACCAGCATTAAACACTTATTAAAAGAAGGGAAAACCGCTCAAAATGTAGTCCTTAAAGGGTGGGTACGCACCTTCAGAAGCAATCGTTTCATCGCTTTGAATGACGGTTCAACCATTGAAAATGTACAAGTAGTCGTTGATTTTGAAAATACCGATGAAGAACTCCTCAAACGCATCACTACGGGAGCTGCCGTTGAAGTACACGGAAGTGTTGTAGAGAGTCAAGGTAAAGGACAATCTATTGAAGTTCAGGCTTCAAAAGTACTTGTGTTGGGAGACTCCAATCCTGAAACTTATCCCATACAACCCAAAAAACATTCCTTTGAGTTCCTTCGTGAAAACGCCCATTTGCGCGTGCGTACCAACGTTTTCGGAGCTATTATGCGCGTGCGTTCAACGCTGGCATTCGCCATTCACGATTATTTCCAAAAGAACGGATTTTTCTACGTAAACACGCCCATCATCACAGGAAGCGACGCCGAAGGAGCGGGCGAAATGTTCCGAGTAACCACACTCGACGCTAAAAATCCGCCATTGACCGACGAAGGCAAGGTGGACTACAAAAAAGATTTCTTCGGAAGAGAAACCAATCTGACCGTTTCAGGGCAACTCGAAGGCGAAACCTTTGCTATGGCTTTGGGTAAAATATATACGTTCGGCCCTACTTTCCGTGCCGAAAACTCCAACACATCGCGCCACCTCGCCGAGTTTTGGATGATTGAGCCCGAAGTAGCTTTCCTTGACCTTGACGGAAATATGGACTTGGCAGAAGACTTCATCAAGTACGTGTTACGATATACGTTAGAGCGTTGCCCAGAAGATATTGCCTTTTTGAATGCTCGTTTCTTGGAAGAAGAAAAGACCAAACCGCAACACGAACGCAGTTCTATGTCGCTCATTGAAAAATTAAACTTCGTGATTGACAACAAGTTCAAACGCGTAAGCTATACCGAAGCTATCGATATTTTGAAAAATTCAAACCACAACAAGAAAAAGAAATTCCAATATATTATTGAAGAGTGGGGAGCTGATTTGCAGAGCGAACACGAACGCTACTTGGTTGAAAAACATTTTGAAAGCCCTGTGATTTTGTATGACTATCCGGCTAAAATCAAAGCCTTCTATATGCGATTGAACGAAGACGGCAAAACGGTTCGCGCAATGGACATTCTTTTCCCAGGCATCGGGGAGATTGTCGGAGGCTCACAACGGGAAGAGCGTTATGACGTTTTGGTTGAAAAAATCAAGGCAGTAGGCATTGACGAAAAAGAACTCTGGTGGTATCTTGACCTTCGCAAATTCGGAACGGCGGTTCATAGCGGTTTCGGATTAGGCTTTGAACGTTTAGTGCTCTTCGCTACCGGAATGACCAACATACGTGATGTGATTCCTTTCCCAAGAACACCACAAAATGCTGAGTTTTAGCATATAGTCAACTCATTTTAAATTGTCGTTACATAAATCCTCCTTTGAAGGGAGGAAGTCTGCGAAAGCAACGTATGTGACGAAGGACGGAAGATGTTTCTTTTACAATTACATCTCCCTAACCCTCTTCAAAGAGGGAATGATTGCTACAAATTATTTTAGATTAGCTATAAAAAAGACCGCCCTTTTGAGCGGTCTTTCTTTTTTGTGTGTTTATTCTCAATTTTCTTAGAAACGAAGCTCTAAACTGAACCCTAAACCTTTGTGCACCAATCTTTCAGATGTTTCACCCCAGAAAAAAGGTTAGACAACCTCATAATTAGCTTCCATTGCGCACATACCAAGCTCCATTATTAAGGTATTAAGGCAAGTTACGAGCATTCCCAATCCAAAACGAACTTCCAAAAAATCAGCAGAATAGTTAAAACTTAAAGGAATGTATTCCATTAATTGCAAAAATACATTCGTTTAGTACTCATTGCTAAAAATAAGGCAGAGTGAGCTACCATATTTTAGAGAAGTTACTTTGAGATTAGACAAAATATTCAAATTTCTCAGAACTCCGACGCTAAATTTTCAGAAGAGCTTATCATTATAAGTAAACGAAATGCCTCACATCACGCATTCGTCTAAATTAATTTCACCTTCTGAAAATCAATAGACTACTTTCTTATTATTAGGGATAATCATATCCGATTCTATATGGAAATAAGAGCTTTTATCTTGTGCAAACAATATTTTCACGCATAAAAAGAGGCTTTCAAATAACATTTTTTTCTTTTTTTCCTTTTGTTTTTTATTTATAAAATTATTTGTCAAAGTTTCGGGTGCAAAAGTTTTTATTTTCTTTTAAAAATAAAATATATTTTCTGCTTTGAACTTCTCATTTTACTGTATTACAAAGCTATACGTAAAAAAATCTTTATAAATATTTCGTCAAAAGCACCTAAAAGCAAAAAGATGCTTACTTTTTGCTTTGCTTTCGTTTTTTTTCTTATCTTTGTCGAAACAATTTTTTAAAACCAAGATATTTATGCCAAAAAACTTATCAAGTGTACAGCTGCCTCAGGAGGTGGTAACACAATTAGAGAACAAATTTAAGGAAATTAAGGAATTATTAGCTCCCTACACGGTTACATTAACGGGCGATGAGCGGGTTGCTATGCCAAAAATGAGTGATAAAAGCGTAGCTTTTGTTGGAAAAGTAGTTGATTACACGCTTTCAAATCCGAAATTGATTCCTCCGATGATGGAAGCCAATGAATTAAAGAAAGATTTTGAGGCAAATAAAACCTTACAGCCTATTTATGCTATTTCGCAGCAAATCAGTGATATGATAAAAGATACATTGATTGTAACAGGCAGTGAAGCCTATACGCAAGCGTTACTTTATTATGCAAGTGTGAAAATGGCAGTTAAAATGGGGGATTCAGAAGCGAAATCCATTCAAGAAGATTTAGGAAAGCGTTTTCCGAAAGGTTCTAAAACGAATACTACTGACAAAAAAAGCGAGCCTGAAACCAAATAGTTTGGTTGTTTTAGGTCTTTTGGCTTATAAAAGTATTTGAAAAGCGAGCTTTGTTTCTATCTTTAAAAGATTTTATCTTGATTTTTTTTATTAAAGTTCTTAATAAAGTATGTAAAAGTTTTGATTTTCGAGCTAAAAGCTCCGATATCCGAACTAAAAGCTCCGATATCCGAGCTAAAAGCTCCGATGTCCGAGCTAAAAGCTCCGATGTCCAAGCTAAAAGCTCCGATGTCCAAGCTAAAAGCTCCGATATCCGAGCTAAAAGCTCCGATGCCCGAGCTAAAAGCTCCGATGTCCAAGCTAAAAGCTCCGATGTCCAAGCTAAAAGCTCCGATGTCCAAGCTAAAAGCTCCGATATCCAAGCTAAAAGCTCCGATGTCCGAGCTAAAAGCTCCGATATCCGAGCTAAAAGCTCCGATGTCCAAGCTAAAAGCTCCGATGTCCGAGCTAAAAGCTCCGATAAATGATAAAAAGGTTAAAATTGAGTCTTTTTTAGAAACAATGTTTTAATAAAAAGTATGTAAAGACACCATAATATATAGAATATGCTTAATTTTGAATTTAAAAATCCAACAAAAATAATCTTTGGCAGAGGTGAAATTACCAAACTGTCGAAAGAAATTCCGAAAGATGCTAAAATTTTGATGCTTTACGGAGGAGGAAGCATTAAAAAAAATGGTATTTATGAGCAAGTTATGCAAGCCTTGCAAGGTTTTGACATTACGGAATTCGGAGGCATTCCTGCCAACCCCGAATATGAAGTGCTTATGGAAGCATTGGCAATCATAAAAACGAAAAATATTGATTTTCTGCTTGCTGTGGGAGGTGGTTCAGTAATTGATGGAACAAAATTTTTAGCTGCCGCTGCTATTTATGACGGAAATCCGTGGGAAATTTTAACCAAACCTATCCGAACCCTCGAAGGACAGGCTTTACCCTTTGGTTCAGTACTTACGCTGCCCGCTACCGGTTCAGAAATGAACTCAGGTTATGTGATTTCACGCAAAGAAACTCAACAAAAACTCTCTTCGGGAGGTGCTGGACTCTTTCCGTTGTTTTCAATCTTAGACCCTGAGGTAATTCGCAGCCTTCCAAAACGACAAATTGCCAACGGAATTGTTGATGCCTACACGCACGTTTTAGAACAGTATATGACCGTTTGCAGTAGTGCCACTCTTCAAGAACGATTTGCCGAAAGTATTTTGCAAACCCTCCAAGAGGTAGCTCCAAAAATGATGAACGATGCTTTTGATTACGATGCCGCAGCTAATTATATGTGGTGCTGCACAATGGCACTCAATGGTTTAATTCAAAAAGGAGTTATCACCGATTGGGCAGTCCACGCAATAGGACACGAACTCACAGCTTACTTCGGAATTGACCACGCAAGAACTTTGGCTGTCATTGCCCCATCACACTATCGCTATAATTTTGATAAGAAGAAAGAAAAATTAGCGCAATATGCCGAACGTGTTTGGCAAATCTCCGAAGGAAACATCGATAAAAAAGCACTAAAAGGCATCGAAAAGATGGAGCTTTTTTTCCAATCGCTTGGAATCAACACCCGACTGTCAGAATATACCGACCAATATGACGGCACTGCCGAAAAAGTTGAGAAGAATTTTACTGAAAGAGGTTGGTTAGGTATCGGTGAGTACAGAACTTTAACTCCGGAAGATGCTAAAAAAATTGTAGCGATGGCGTATTGAAAATACTACGAAAAAACATTACATTTTTTTGATTTTTTGCCAAAAGTAAAAACTCAGGAAAAAAGGGTTCTTTTTCCTGAGTTTTCGTTTTTTAGGAGGCTAAAACTTTAACCCAACACCAACCTGTATTTGTTGTGTTTTGGCTTTTTCTGCGAAATCACTGACGTCAGCAAATCCCCAAACATAGCGTCCGTAAATAAAAAACGGATTAAGATTTATTTCTGCACCAGCTATAAACGAAAAATCTGATTTTTTGAATAGTTTTTCTCCGTTTTGCCATAAATTTTCATCACGATTTGTCAGAACTCCAAACTGAGGACCTGCAAGCAAAGAAATGAATCCCTGAGGATTGTATTTAAGCAACACAGGAACGCTCAAATAATTAAGTTTCTTGCCTTTGTCAAATTTATCGTTCCAAACCGAAGCATACGAATCTTCAAAAGTTGTGTTGGTTTGGTCAAACAAAACCTCGCCCTGTATGGCAAAATTTCCAGGTAAACCAAAACTTAAAAATCCTCCTAACTGATATCCTAACTTAAATTGGTCTTTGTAGGCAACTCCGTCAAGTTTTCCTAAATTCGCCCCGGCTTTTACCCCAAAATTTACTTGTGAGTAGGCTTCTGTTGAAAATAGCAACACGAATAGCATTGTTGATAAAGTTAAAATCGTTTTTTTCATACTACAAAAATTTAAAAATTTCTACTGAAAGCATACACGACAATAACCGTACCAAAACAAATTTACAGAAATACTTTTCTCACCTAACAAGCCTATCACTCCAAGTTTTTAACTATTGCAATATTTCTCAATGGCAACTTTACACTCTCGCAAAAATAAATTTTCTAATTCTTCAATTTTTAAAATAATTTCCAAAACACTTTCTGTTGAAATATGATTCAGATAATTCAATACTTCAACTTCCCGCTTCGCATTTATTTGTCCAAACATACTTAACATTTTATGAGCAATAGCACGAACTTCATCATTATTTTTCACAGTTGCACAAGATTTTAATTTTGCGATGTTATCTGTCGTATCACTGATAAAACTCTGATAAAGAGAAGTAATAGCTTCTTTGTCATCTCCCATAAATTGTTCAAGAACTTCGGGGCGGTATGTTGCCACATCTTCAACTGAAATAGAAGAAACGGAAGGCTTTTGTACGTCTATCTTCGGAAAGAACGAACTGAGTTTCTGATAAAATTGCTCAGGTGTAAAAGGTTTAGGCAAAATCCCAGAAAATCCGCTTTGAGTGTAAAAACTCTCAGGAACGTCCTTACGCCCGGTGATTGCTAAAACAGGAATAGGATTGTCTTTATATTTTTCGTTAAACAACGTAACAAAATGAAATCCATTCATTTCAGGCAATTGAATATCGGTAATGACCATATCAAATTCCAAAGTATTCATTTTAGAAAAAGCCTCCTTTCCGTTATTGAAAGGGAAAACCTCAATCTTTTTTTGCCTCAAAAGTTCTTGAATGAGTCCTAAAATCGTAACATCATCATCAATAGCGAGAATTTTAATTTCCTCAGGAATTTTGTCAGAAGTTATTGGCTGCGGAATAGGCTTTGAGCTTTCAGAAACTTTTTCTGCCATAAAAGTAAATGTAAAAGTACTTCCTACATTTTCTTCACTTTTTAGTGTAATTTTTCCTTTGAGCAAATGTGCTAACTTTTGTGAGATATGCAATCCTAACCCCGAACCACCGTAACGCTTTGAAACATCAGAACTTGCCTGTGTAAATTCATCAAAAATATGTGCTTGATGTTCTTTTTTAATTCCAATACCCGAATCAGTTACTGATATAATTATTTCATACGTTTTGTTCGTTACGGTTTTTGCTTGTGCTTCAATGCAAATTTCTCCTTTTTCAGTAAATTTAAAAGCGTTGGAAATTAAATTATAAAGAATTTGTTTGATACGATAAGAATCACTTGAAAACTTACTTTCACGAACAATATCTGATGCTTCGATTCTCAACGTGATAGGTTTCGATTTATGTATGGATTTCACATTGTCAGTAACCTCTCGAATGATTTCGGCAAAATTTAACGGAACTTTCTCAATACTGATTTTTCCCGCTTCAAGTTTTGAATAGTCAAGCAATTCATCAACTAATTTTTGAATGTATTCTGATGAATATTTAATATGGGATAAATAATTTTTACTCTTTTCTGTAATTTCTTGTTTACCAAGAAGTTCTGAATATCCGATAATAGAACTCAGTGGCGTACGCAAATCGTGACTTACCATCGAAACAAGCTGCTCACGACTTTTCAATAAACGGTTACTTTTCAAATTAGCCCGTTCCAACTCCTGTCGATATTTTTGAATTTTCCAAAAATCTCGAATAATAACAAATGAAAATAAAATTGTAATTATAACAGAAAAAATATAAGAAATAATCAAATAAACTTTACTTTTCTCAAAAATAATCTGACGTTCTCGATTTATTTCTTGTGAACTTTTCAAAAAATCCTCTTCGAAATTAGACAGTAAATCGTTCAATTTCTCTGACATACGATTGTCATTATGCCAAAGTGTTTGAATTTTCTCATTTTGCCGATATTCGTGTTTAAGTGTCTCTTTATGAACTTTATTAAGCAAACGCAATGCCTCTAAAACAGTTTCATCAAACTTCGATTGACTGCGCGTTGGCGGAATCTTAATATTCCTATAACGGTTCAAAATCGAGGGAATATCTGTCCAACTGGGAGGCTCAGCATAACTCGAATCAATGCGAGATTCTGTTTTTTGTTGAGAAGATGCAAGATTGTCATTCAACAAAAAATAACCAAGCGAAGGCTCTAAACTTGAAAGTTTTTTTATCGCATTACGGATAATAACCAAAGAACTATCACTGCGTTGAATGAGTTTCAACTCTTGAAGATTTTTACTTTTAAGTTGAAGTAAAATTTGCACAGAATCAAGCATTTGCAAATGTTTATCAGAAGAAATACTTTTCTTAAATTTCACAATACTATCCTCTAATATACGATTTTTTTCAAGAAAAAAATCAAGCGCTTGCTCATTGTCAGTACGAATAGCTATTTTTCCAGCACTTTCCGTTTCGTTCATAAGCGTTAATATCTTATTGATTTTTAACATCTTATCACGATTCAACCGATTTATTTCTTCCGAAGAAGTTAGCTTTTGAATTTCTCCATAGGTAATGACAGCAACAGTTGCCGACGTGAGAATCAATAGCAAATAACCTAAAATTATCTTTAATGTAATTTTTTGAGATTTCATACAAATTTGAGCGTTGATTAATTTATTTCACTCTAACAGCAAAAGTAATATTTTTTTACGATTTAAAATAGTTTTTTGTTGTTTAAAAGATTAAAAATGAATTTTATTTGGAAAAAAAGATTTTTTTTCTTAAAATTGCACCCGCATAAAGAAGAGCATTGTTTTCATTTAAACAATTGATTTATAATTTTTTTCATTTAATACAACTGCAATAGTTATGGGCTTTTTTGATTTCTTGACAGAAGAAATAGCAATAGATTTAGGAACGGCAAATACGCTAATTATTCATAATGACAAAGTGGTGGTTGACAGTCCGTCAATTGTGGCACAAGACCGTTCCTCCCACAAAATCATTGCCGTGGGAAAAGAGGCACGGTTGATGCAAGGAAAAACGCACCCAAACATCAAAACTATCCGACCACTGAAAGACGGTGTTATTGCCGATTTCGATGCTTCGGAACAAATGATTAGTATGCTTATCAGAAGTGTTCCAGCTCTCAAAAGACGTTTTTTTTCACCCTCTTTGCGTATGGTGGTTTGCATTCCATCAGGAATTACGGAAGTGGAAACCCGCGCCGTTCGTGAGTCGTGCGAACGTGTCAATGGGAAGGATATTTACTTAATTCACGAGCCGATGGCTGCTGCTATTGGTATCGGGCTTGACATAATGCAACCCAAAGGAAATATGATTATAGATATTGGAGGGGGAACTACCGAAATTGCCGTAATTGCCTTAGGAGGAATTGTTTGCGATAAATCTGTAAAAATTGCGGGGGATATTTTCAATTCGGACATTGTGCATTATATGCGTACGCAACACAACCTTTATGTAGGAGAAAGCACTGCTGAAAACATTAAAATAACAGTGGGTGCAGCTACCGAAGACTTAGAACTTCCGCCTGATGACATTATGGTGCAAGGACGTGATTTGCTTACCGGCAAGCCAAAACAGGTGCAAGTATCATATCGTGAGATGGTTAAGGCTCTTGACAAATCTATTTTACGCATCGAAGATTCCATTATGGAAACGCTTTCACAAACACCACCAGAATTGGCTGCTGACATTTACAACACAGGAATTTATATGGCTGGTGGAGGAGCAATGTTACGTGGATTAGACAAACGTATTTCTTTGAAGACAGACCTCCCGGTATATGTCGCCGAAGACCCATTGCGTGCGGTGGTTCGAGGAACAGGAATTGCACTAAAAAATATAGACAAGTTTAAAAGCATTCTCCTTAAATAATTAATAAACAGTGATTTATTTATAAAAAATAATTTATAAATCACTTCATCAAGAAACATAATTCAGAATTTATGCAACAAATCATTTTGTTTTTTATTCGTAAAAGAAACTTTTTGGTGTTTTTGTTGCTTTTTTCTTTTTCTATCTTTTTGATTATCAAGGATAATTATTATCCGCAGAGCAAGTATATCAATTCTGCTAATGCCATTTCAGGAAGTTTGTATGGTCTTACGAGTTATTGGACACAGTATTTTGATTTACGCACTCAAAACAATCTCCTTAGTGAAGAAAATCAGCGATTACACAAACAGATTTTTGCCTTAGAGGAAAAACTAAGGCAAAATCCGGCAGTATCAGATAGTTTGCCCTTTCCAAATGTAATGAAATATCAGGTGGGCAGAGCGAATGTCATCAAAAATAGTTACTTACTGAAAAAGAACTATTTGACCATTGATAAAGGTGAAAATAGTGGCATTAAACAAGATATGGGAGTGATTTCCTCAAAAGGAATTGTGGGAATTATTGAAAGCACTTCAACCCGATTCGCCACTGTACAAAGTGTATTGAACACCAAATCTTCACTCAATGCAATGGTGAAAAAAACAGGGCATTTTGGTTCGCTCAAATGGAACGGACAAGAATTAAATATTGTTCAATTGGTTGATATTCCGAATATTGCACCCATTCAAAAAGGTGATACGATTGTTACGGGCGGAATGTCGAACATTTTTCCGAAAGGAATTCCTGTTGGATACATAATGAACATTTCCAAAAGCAAAATGGATAATTCGTTTATCGTTGATGTTAAACTGTTTACAGATATGTCAAACGTAGACCATATCTATGTAATTGAGAATAAGGATAAAGAAGAAATAGAAACCTTAGAAAGTCAAATCCCGAATGAATAACCTTTTTATTAAAAATACGTTTTTGTTCATCGCTTTGGTGCTTTTGCAAGTACTTGTGTTTAACAACATCAGGTACTTGGGATATATAAACCCAATGGTTTATCTACTTTTCCTTATTCTATATCCATACGGAGAGAACAAAATTCCTCTTCTATTTGCCGCTTTTTTGTTAGGCTTGACCATTGATATTTTTTCAAATACGGGAGGCATTCACGCTGCAAGTGCCGTTTTTGTAGCCTATACACGCACACGGATACTGAAAACTGTATTTGGTCAAAAACTTGATTTTCAAGAACTAAAACTAATGCAATATCCTTTTGCAAAGATTTTTTCTTACACAACAATTATTGTTGTTTTGCACCATACATTGTTTTACTTCCTTGAAGTATTCAATTTCAGCCATTTGCTTTCCACCATCATAAAAATAGGATTAGCTTCTGCCTCTACCATTGCTGTTTGTTTGCTTTTCATTTACATATTTAGCCCTCAAAAAAAATGAGAAAGTATTTGCTATTCATCATAATCATCTTAACATCAATCGTTTTTGTGGTACGGTTGTTTTACTTGCAGGTATTGGCTTTTGACGAAAATTCAAGTCCTGATAAAGATGTGGCTATTGAGGTTGTTTACGATTATCCTGAAAGAGGTTATATTTATGACCGAAATGGGCAACTTTTAGTGTCAAATCAACCTGCCTATGATGTAATGGTGATTCCTAATGAAGTAAAAAAATTGGACACTTTGGAACTTTGTGACTTACTTGCCATTACCAAAGAGGATTTTAAAAACCGTTTGGAGAAAGCGAAAAAATATTCTTATCGAAAACCATCTGTCTTAGTCAATCAATTATCAAAAGCTGATTACGCCGTTTTACAAGAAAAATTACGTAAATTTGAAGGTTTTTATATTCAAAGACGCTCTCTTCGACATTATTTGACACACAATGCAGGAAATGTTTTGGGGTATATCAGCGAGGTTAACGAATGGGAACTGAAAGAAAATTCGT
Organism: Capnocytophaga sp.; assembly: GCA_041819925.1. Taxonomy (GTDB): domain Bacteria; phylum Bacteroidota; class Bacteroidia; order Flavobacteriales; family Flavobacteriaceae; genus Capnocytophaga. Next base: position 9,317 of record JBGYFE010000005.1, on the reverse strand, counting down.
ATTATCTTTCTGGCGAATTAATTGGTCGTCAAGGAGTTGAAAAACAATATGAATCTTTTTTAAGAGGGGAAAAAGGAGTGCGTTATTTTCAAAAAGACCGACATAACCGTCAAATAAGCAGTTACAAAAACGGAAGTTTAGACACACTTCCCGTAATGGGGCAATCTCTCGAACTGACTATTGACATTGGTTTACAGGCTTATGGAGAAGAGTTAATGCAGAATAAACGTGGAGGAATTGTAGCAATTGAACCCAAAACAGGAGAAATATTAGCTTTGGTTTCTGCTCCAACCTTTGACCCTAACTTGCTCGTAGGCAGGCAGCGCTCAAAAAATTATACAGAATTGTATCAAGATTCTATCGCTAAGCCCTTGTATGACAGAGCGTTGTTAGCAGAATATCCACCAGGTTCTCCTTTCAAGGTAATTACAGCATTAATTGCCTTACAAGAAGGCATCATACACCCTTCAACCGTTTTTAGCTGTGGAGGAGGTTATCGATATGGAAATCGAACTATGGGCTGTCATTGCAGACGTTCGTCAAATGATTTACTCCACGGAATTGCCCATTCGTGTAACTCTTATTTTGCCAATTCCTATCGTAAAACCATTGAAAAATCAGGAAAACCCTCTGTCGGAATGGACATTTGGAGCAAACACGTCAAGAGTTTTGGTTTAGGCGGATTTTTAGGAAGTGATTTTCCTACGGGTCGCCCCGGAAAAGTTCCGACAACTGCTTTGTATGATAAACAATACGGACAAGGGCGTTGGGCTGCAACTTTCAATATCTCAAATGCTATTGGGCAAGGAGAAGTGCTAACTACTCCCATTCAATTGGCTAATGTGATGGCAATTATTGCCAACCGTGGATATTTTTACACACCTCACATCGTGCGGAAAATTAACAATGAAGTAACTCCGTTTAAGGAATTTACCGTTCCAAAATACACAACCATCGACGAAAAACATTTTGAACCCATAATCCAAGGAATGAATACCGCTTATAACGCAGGAACGGCGCGGGGCACTAAAATTGAAGGCATTGAGGTCGGAGCGAAAACAGGAACTGCTGAAAATTTTGTGCGAATAGACGGAAAACGTATGCAACTTACCGACCACTCTATTTTCGTTGCCTTTGCGCCCATTGAAGACCCCAAAATTGCTATCGCTGTTTTTGTTGAAAATGGATATTACGGTGCAAGGGTTGCTGGTCCTATCGCTTCGTTGATGATAGAACGCTATATCAAAGGAGAAGTTTTTCGCTGCGATTTGGAAAAACGAATGTTAGAAAAAAGTTTGGAAGAAGAATATGCCAAACCATATAGCGGGCAGCCTTTCCGAATTAATCAATAATTTTTTATTTATCCGATGATGAAAAAATCTATCAATTATCTTTTGTCTGTGAATTTAGGTTTCCTCTTTACATAAAATTCAATCTGTTCTCATTTTTTAAATTTTGTAACTATCTTTGCACCTCATTTTAGTAAACATCATTTTTTATGGCTATACAAAAACCCAGCATTCCGAAAGGAACTCGTGATTTTTCGCCTATTGAATTGGCAAAGCGTTCGTATGTTATAGATAAAATCCGCACTGAGTTTAAAAAATTTGGATTTCAACCCATAGAAACTCCAAGTTTTGAAAATTATGAAACTCTGATGGGAAAATATGGAGAGGAAGGAGACCGTTTGATTTTTAAAATTCTTAATTCAGGAAATTTTGCTGAAAAAGTGAATGCTTTTGATTGGGAAAATAAGAATACTAACAAACTTACTCCTCAAATTTCGGAAAAAGCGTTACGCTATGATTTGACTGTACCTTTCGCTCGCTATGTAGTTCAACACCAAAACGACATTATTTTTCCGTTCAAACGTTATCAAATACAACCTGTTTGGCGTGCTGACCGCCCTCAAAAGGGACGTTTTCGTGAATTTTATCAATGTGATGCCGATGTGGTAGGAAGCAATAGCCTTTGGCAAGAAATAGAATTTGTGTTGCTTTACGATGCCGTTTTCACTTCATTGAATTTGAAAGGCGTTACTATAAAAATAAATAATCGAAAGATATTGAGTGGATTTGCCGAAGTTATTGGTGAAAGTGATAAACTTATTGACTTCACGATAGCATTAGATAAATTAGACAAAATAGGACAAGAAGGTGTCATAAACGAAATGCTTTCCAAAGGAATTTCGGTCGAAGCTATTGAAAAAATCAAACCTATTTTCAACTTGGGAGGAAATTTTTTAGAGAAAATAAAACTTCTACAAAACATTTTAAACACATCAGAAGCAGGCAAAAAAGGCATTGAAGAGTTAGAATTCATTCATAACGCTATCACTCAGTTGCCTTTACAATCGGCAAGATTAGATTTAGATGTTACTTTGGCTCGTGGGTTGAATTATTATACAGGCGCAATTTTTGAAGTGGCTGCCCCACAAGGTGTGAATATGGGCTCTATTGGTGGGGGTGGTCGTTATGATGATTTGACGGGTATTTTCGGATTGAAGGGCATCAGCGGTGTAGGAATTTCATTTGGATTAGACCGCATTTGCCTTGTAATGGAAGAACTCTCTCTTTTTCCGAAAGAAATAAATGAAAGTTTAGACGTTTTGTGCATTAATTTCGGTGAAAAAGAGGCTTTGGAAAGTATGAAATTGGTTCAGAAATTAAGAAAAATCAATATAAAGGCAGAGTTATACCCCGAAAATACCAAAATGAAAAAACAAATGGATTATGCTAACAAACGAAATGTACCTTTTGTTGTTATCATTGGGGAGTCAGAAGTTCAAAAAGAAAATTTTATACTCAAAAATATGCGAACAGGAGAACAAAAGGAGTTTTTTTACAACCAAATTTCAGCAGAAATATTTAAAATGTAAAAAATTATTTTTGCCAAAAATATTACATTCTTGCTTCTACCCTCTTCCGTACACAAATTTTTATTTTTTATATAAATGCCTAAAAATCAGATTTTAGGCATTTTCTTTACTCTCAGATATTTAACCAAAACTATAAAAACGGGTTCCGCTTTCAGAAAAAATTTTGCTTCCTTCCGATGAGCGTTTTTGTGTCAAAAAGAACAAATCAGGGTTTCGTGGTAGATTGAAAAACATTATTTTTCAGCCGATATAACTTATCCACATAAAAAATTATACGTAATCAATCAAAATATTATTAATCTATTGTTTGATATGATGTAAAATCGAAGTAAAAGTAATTTTTAGTCGGTCTATACGTCAAAATTTGATTTATTACATAATTCTTTGTAGCTTTGTGGTCAAAATTCGCCACAAAATCATTTTTTCTTTTACTTTTATGAAAAAAATACTACCAATACTATTATGGACTGCCACACTGTTCTCTTCTTGTGCGACGTCGAAAATGAAAACATCAGAAGTTCAGCCCTCCGAAATAACAGAAATGTTAAAATTTGAACCTTTTTCTTTCATTTCGCTCATCGAAAAAGGCAACAAAAGCACTTTCAATGATTCTCTTTCCGTACAAACGAAAAGAATTTTAAATGAAACATTGGAAACATTTGAAAAACTTCGGTTAGTTAATGTGAATAACAACACAAATGACTCTCTACAAACAAAAGAATTTGAAAAAGATGTGATTTTTTTGGTTTCATCAGCTGTTTCGGATAAAAATATCAAAAATTTAACAATTCCTCCACAAATAATTTCACTATTGAAAGAAAATAATAAACGCTTTGGTTTGATTATTGTCCAAAGTGGTTTTACACGAGTTAAAAACAATTTTGGGGGTCAAGTAGCTAAGGGAATTGGCTTAGGAATTTTAACATTGGGAATGTACGTTCAATCACCAATCAAGTCAAATTCAACGATATACGCAATAATTGTAGACGCTAAAAACAATAATATTGCCTTTTACAATCAATCGTTTTTGCAAAATAAAGAGCCCATAGAGAAGGAAACCATTAAAAGACAATTAGATGCTATTTTTCAAGGGTATTTTTGGAAAGAAAAGCAATATTAAACTCTGAAAAACTTGGCTTTGTAATTCGATTTTTCCTCTTTTTTATCTTTTATAACTAATTTACCAAAATGTCAAATTATATGAAATATTCTTATTCTTTACTATCTGCCGCCGCTTTGGTCTTCGCCTTAGTGAGCTGTAACGACCTAAAAACTATTAAAAACAATAACACTGTGGAAAAGAACCCTTTACTAATTGAGAGCACATTAGAATATGGTGCTCCTGATTTTTCTAAAATCAAAGACGAACATTTTCGTCCCGCTTTGCTCGAAGGAATGAAACTGCAAGCCGAACGCGTGAAAGCCATTGCTGAAAGTGCAGAAGTTCCTACGTTTGAAAATACTATCGTTGCTCTGGAACAAAGCGACAGCGAACTTGACAGGGCAAGAAGCGTGTTCTATGCTTTGGCAAGTGCTCACACTAATGACACTATCAAAAATGTGCAAAGAGAATTATCACCTAAATTTGCTGCACATTCTGATGCTATTTATTTGAATGACAAACTTTTTGCTCGTATTAAAGAATTATACGAAAAAAGAGAATCTTTGAATTTAGATGCCGAGTCTAAAAAACTGTTAGAATATTATTATGAGAATTTCGTTATTTCAGGAGCAAACTTATCGGCTGAAAATAAAGAAGTTCTGAAAGGATATAATGCAGAATTAGCTTCTTTGCAAAACGATTTCAATCAAACTCTTTTGGAAGGAAACTTGGCTGCCGCTCAAATTTTTGAAGATGAAAAAGCACTTGACGGATTGAGCACTGAAAAACTAAAAAGTCTTGCTTCTGACGGAAAATGGAAAGTTCCCGTGTTGAACACCACACAGCAACCTTTACTCGTAGAATTAAAAAATAGAGAAACTCGCAAGCAAATTTTTGAAGCAGCTTGGAAAAGAACCGATGGAGGAAAGCACGACACGAATGAAATTATCAAAAAAATTGTTATTCTCCGTGCTAAAAAAGCGAATTTGTTAGGTTTTAAAAACTATGCCGAATGGTCATTGCAACAAACAATGGCAAAAACACCTGAAAATATCTATAAGTTTTTCAAAGATTTAGTGCCAGCTTCGGTCGGAAAAGCTAAAAGTGAGGCAAAAGAAATTCAAGCTCAAATCAAGGCTACGGGAGGCAATTTCACGCTAACGCCTTACGACTGGACGTTTTACGCCGAGCAGGTTCGCAAAGCAAAATACAATTTAGATGAAAATGAAATCAAACCGTATTTTGAATTGAAAACCGCTTTGGAAAAAGGAGTTTTCTATGCGGCTGAAAAATTATTCGGAATTACGTTCAAAGAGCGCAAAGACATTCCTGTTTACCACCCCGATGTAGTGGTTTATGAACTTTTTGAAGAAGATGGTTCAAAATTAGGATTGTTCTATGGTGATTTCTTTGCTCGTGAAAGCAAAAGAGGTGGAGCTTGGATGAGCAGTTTTGTGAAACAATCTAAACTATCAGGCAAAAAACCAGTTATTTACAACGTTTGCAACTACACCAAACCTGCTGACGGAGCGCCCGCATTGCTTTCGTATGACGAATTAACTACGCTTTTTCACGAGTTTGGACACGCCTTACACGGATTTTTTGCAGACCAACAATATGCTTCTCTTTCAGGAACTGCCGTTGCTCGTGATTTTGTAGAATTACCTTCTCAATTCTATGAAAATTGGGCTTTACATCCTGAAATTTTGACTAATTATGCTGTGCATTACCAAACCAAAGAAGTAATTCCGCAAACATTGATTGACAAAATCAAAAAAGCAAGTACTTTCAATGAAGGATATGCTTTTACGGAAGTTTTAGCCGCTGCTAATTTAGACTTGCAATGGCACACAATTTCAGGTGATGCAAAAATTGATGATGTTACGACCTTTGAAACAGAAGCCTTAAAGAAAACGGGGTTATTTTTAGAAGAAGTGCCTCCTCGTTATCGCTCATCATATTTTGCACATATTTTTGGTGGAGGCTATGGAGCGGGTTATTACTCGTACCAATGGACAGAAATGTTGCATCACGATGCTTATATGTGGTTTTTGGAAAACGGAGGGCTTACAAGAGCCAACGGACAGCGTTTTCGTGATATGATTCTCTCACGAGGAAATACGTTGGATTATGAGAAAATGTATTTGAATTTCAGAGGAAAACAACCGTCCATTGAGCCAATGCTAAAAGCAAGAGGGTTTAAGTAATTTATCTTTCTGAAATAAAATCATTTTATCATACTAAAACTGCCAAAAAGAAATTATAACTTTTTGGCAGTTTTCTTATAACAATTTTATCAATGTTCCCCGTAGTCTATGTGGTCTAATTTTCCTCTGAATACTCTGAATTGTATTACAAAATAAGCTACCACCAAAATAGCAGCAACAATAAACCAATTCAGCCCAATGTCCAATCCGTAATTGTGAGCAGCTACATTATATACTGTTAAAGAAGGATTTACAGCATTGGTAGATGGTAGTAAATTTGGGAACAAAGAAGCCACACTTGTTGCAAAACTTCCAGAAATAAACAAAGTTGAAAATAAAAAACCGGTACTATCTTTTTTAAATTTCTGTATGCGAAATTGCCCTAACAAACCAACGGTTGCAATTATGGGAAAAATCCATAGCCACAAATGCTCTCTAAAATTATGAAAAGGCACAGGACGAACGTATTGCCACAACACAACAGAAAGAATTACCAAAAACAATAGCACAAAATTCAATCGGAAAATGACAGTCCGCAAGCGTTCATTGAGTGATGACGACGTTTTTAAAATCACCCAATTTGCTCCGTGAATGGTCAAAGTTACCACTGCCAAAATGCCCATTAGCAGCGTAAACCAGTCAATCACCCCTTGTTGAGAGGCAAGCGGGTCAAAGGTCGGATTCCATAATGGTAAGAAAAAATAGTGAGGTTCTTGGGTTGAAATTCCGTTTTCGACCATTCCTAAATTAACACCCCGAACAACATTCCCCAATGCCGCTCCGAAGAAAAGAGTCAATAATAAACTTGCAATTCCGAAAGCCTTATCCCAAAAATTTTCCCACAATGAATTATGAAACTGTCCACGCAATTCAAGTCCAATAGCTCTGAAAATCAGTAACCATAAAACCATCATCAATGGTAAATAAAATCCGCTGAATGAAGAGGCATACAAAGTAGGGAAAGCAAAAAACAACACACCTCCTGCGGCAATCAACCAAACTTCATTAGCGTCCCAAAAAGGACCTATCGATTTGGTTACAGCCATTTTTTCTTTTTCTGTTTTGGCAAAAAATAAATGCACAATGCCTGCCCCAAAATCATATCCGTCAAGAATGACATACATTCCTAACATAAACATTAAAATAATATACCAAAATAGTTCCATTTTCTTGATTTTATTTAAGTTGTAATTTTTGTTTCAGGTCCTTTATTTACTATTTTGAAAACTAAAAGAATGAAAAGTAATCCTAAAAGCATATAAAGCCCTACAAATCCGAGAAATGTAAACAAAGTATTCCCAGAAGAAACGGTGGGCGACACTCCATCGGCGGTTCGCATCAAATTGTAAACCAGCCAAGGTTGCCTTCCCAGCTCTGCCGTGTACCACCCCGCAGTGTTAGCAATATACGGAAAAGGAAGCAATAGCATCAACAACCAAAGTAACCATTTTGTTTTGAAAAGTCGTTTCTTCCAAAGCAAAAACGCTGCAAGAGCCATCACTCCTATAAAAATAGTTCCTAATCCCACCATTATGTGATAAGCGTAATACAAGCCTGGCACGTTCGTTGGATGCAATGCTGGGTCAAAATCATTCAATCCTTTTATTTCGGAGTCCCAACGTTGGTGTGTCAAGAAACTCAGCACATTAGGAACAGCTATTTTATTGTCGATTTTCTTATTTTCCATATCAGGTTGCCCAATGAGAATGATTTCAGCTCCTGCTTTTTCAGTTTCAAAGATGCCTTCCATTGCAGCAAATGTTACGGGTTGATATTTTGCCACGTTTTTGGCAGCCAAGTCTCCCGTCGGAAAAGCCACCAAAACGGAAGCAATTACTCCGAAAATCACGCCATTTTTAACAAACAATTTTCCGTATTGACTGTGCTTATTCATCAAAAGATAAAAAGCTCCAACAGCGGTTACAAAAAACGAACTCGTTATTAATGAGCCCATTTGGTTATGAAAATACGAAGGCAACAGCCAAGGATTGCTGAACAATGCCGAAAAATTGTTCAATACAAATTTTCCGTTAGCAAGGATTTCATACCCAACGGGATATTGCATCCACGAATGTGTCGCTAAAATGAGAAATCCGCTTGCCCAAGAACCTAAAAAGACCAAAAATCCACTCAAAAAGTGCAGTTTGTGTCCAAGTAGTTTTTCTCCAAAAAGGAACATTCCTAAAAACGACGATTCCAAAAAGAAAGAAAACATACCTTCCATTGCGAGGGTTTGTCCAATAATTCCGCCCGTAAGTTCGGAAAATTTTGCCCAATTCGTTCCGAATTGAAATTCCATCGGAATGCCCGTAACCACCCCCATAGCAAAATTCAGTGCAAAGATTTTCATCCAGAATTTTGCAGCATCGTTATATGCAACATCATTGGTTCTGAGAAACTTCCATTTGAAATATACAATCATCAATGAAAGCCCCATCGTTAATTGCGGAAACAAATAATGAAAGGTGATTGTGAAAGCAAATTGCAATCGGTTGTACAAAATCATATCTTCCATAAGAAACAAAAAGATTAAGTTATTTAATTCGCTTACAAAGTTATGATTATTTTAAGATAATAAACAAGAAAAACTGATTTTTTGCATATTTTTGATATATACAAAAACTAAATATTGCTTTTTTCAGTATGCTCAGTTTTTAGGCAGTGCTTCCCAAAGTATGATACTCAAATCCATCCAAAGTTGATGTAGAAAAACACAATTTCAAAGGCTTTTATATGGTTTTCTAATTTTTTTGAAAAACAGCAAGTTTTCCGAACCGCTCGGCGTATTCGATGCCTCAAAAGTGTATTATTTCCTTCAATATCAGTGGTGTATTTTTTACCAATTTTATGTGTATATCCTTGAAAAACAGAGGCAAAAGCCTCCCAGCTATCCGTACAAATCTCATCAAAACTAACGTCCAATTTCTTCAATTTTTCACGAATGCCTACATTTCTTGCCAAAAGCAAGAGAATTTTCGCAGCGATATGCGAAGCCCAACCTTTGTAGGTCAGATTATGGTCGCCGATGAATTGGCGTTTGCAAGTTTTGCAAAGATAGTTTTGTTTTTTGTTCTTTTTGTTGCCATTTTTGACTATCTTTGTACTCTGACAATTGGGGCAGTGGAGTTTT
>JBGYFE010000004.1:0-36093 GCA_041819925.1 Capnocytophaga sp. | reverse complement strand
TTATGTTTTATCATATCCATATTAGATGAAAAATCTATTTTTTATAATTAAAAACAACAAAAAATATCTTGTGCAACTAAAAGTACATCTTGTGCAGGTGATTTCCCTAATGGGAAAATGAAAAGTACATCTTGTGCAAGTAATTTCCCTAATGGGAAAATGAAAAGTACATCTTGTGTAAACGATTTCCCTAATAGGAAAATAAAAAGTACATCTTGTGCAACTGATTTCCCTAATAGAAAAATGAAAAAAATACTTATATTTGTCAAGTTTTTAGATTTTGATAAAAATATTTCAGATGAAAAATAGAGTATCATAACTATTTATATTGGTAAAAAATTAAAAAATAAATAAACTTATGGAAGCGAAAGAAAAAATTTTAGAGGTATTTAAAAAGGAAAATAAGCCTTTGAATGCAGGAAAAGTAGTAGAGCTTACAGGACTTGACAGAAAGCAAGTAGATAAAATAATGGAAGAGCTCAAAAAAGAGGGAACGATTTATTCCCCTAAACGTTGTTATTGGCAAATTAAGTTGTAAAAAGAATTTTATGTATGTATTTAAAAATTTGAAGATTTTATAAATATTTTTAAAATTAAAAAATTTAAAAAATATTTTGTGTAAATAAATTTTTAGTTTAGAAGTTAAAAAAATAACTATATAAATTAAGTAACTAATTAAAAAAAAATAAAATTATGGCACGTAAATCATTTGCAGAAAGTCTTTCAAGCACACAACTATTAGTGAAGGCTTTACAGGAAAGAGGGGAGGAGCTTCCTATTGGAGTAACATCAGAGCTTATAGATAAATTGGATAAGCTCAATAAACAATCGGTGAATGTCAATGCAGAGCAAGAAAAATTAAAAGCTCAATTGAAAGAAAAAACAGCTGAATTTAATAAAATCACAAAAGAATTAGATGAAACATTTTCACTTTTGCGTAAATTTATAAAAATCGGCGTTCCGAAAGAACTTTGGAAAGAATTCGGAATAGTTGATAAAAGGTAATTAAAAGTTTTCAGAAAGAATTTTTTAGATGTAAGGGCGAAGTTATTTCGTCCTTTTTTTGTTTTTAGATAAGGATTATGCAAAAAAGTGTCATTTTGGCAGTTTGTTGGTTTATTTTGTTTTTGGTACGTTTTGTGCTTTGTTATAACACCAAAAGCACAAAGATGGCGATAAGGAATGTCAAAATGTTTTCAAAATAAACATTTTACATTTTTTTATAGTTTTTTTTTCGTCGGAATGGTTTTTAAATGCTATCTTTGCCGTTCGTTGTAAAGAACGTTCGTTTTTTAGATAAAAATACTAACATAAAGAATGACATTGAACAAAGAAATTACATCAAATCAGTTGATTAGCAATATTATTGCGGGCATCGAAAAAGTAAAAGGAAATGACATCACAATTATGGATTTGCGGGGCATTGAAAATACGGTGTGTGATTATTTCATTTTATGTAATGGTTCTTCAAATACTCAGGTAAGTGCCATTGCGGGAGCGGTGCAAAAAACAGTAAGTCAGGCAGACGGACACATAAAACCTTGGCACGTGGAAGGCGAGAGCAACGCTGAATGGATTTTGATAGACTATGTCGATGTGGTAGTGCACATTTTTCAAACCAGAATACGCGAGCATTATGACATTGAAGGTCTGTGGGGAGATGCCAAAATCATAAATATAGAAACTAACTATTAGAACGTATGTCAGAAAACAAATCAAGTAGACCTCGATTTTCAGCATATTGGATTTATGCCATTTTAATTGCTGTTATTTTAGGATTTAATCTTTTCTCAGACGGAACTTTGTGGAATCAGCCCAAAGAAATTCCACAGTCGAAGTTTGAGGAGTACTTACGCAATGGTGACATCAGTAAAACGGTGATTGTCAATCGTAAAGAGGCTAATGTGTATCTTACACAAGATGCGTTAAATAAAGAAGAACACAAAGATGTGAAGCCGAGCAACAGTATGTTGCAAAATGCGACAGCACAAGGTGATGTTCCTCAATATCGTTTTGAGTTGGGTGATTTAAGCAATTTTGAAAATCGTTTTGACCAAATCGTACAGGAAAATAATTTGACAACCACACGTGAAAATAAAACACAACAGAATTTGTTTACTGATGTGTTGTTGTCCACCATCTTACCATTTGTGTTGTTTATTGGAATTTGGATTTATGTGATGCGCCGAATGGCAGGAGGAGCAGGCGGTGGCGGACAAATTTTTAGCATAGGAAAGTCAAAGGCTCGTCTGTTTGACGAAAAGAAAGAAGTACGTGTAACTTTTCAAGATGTTGCAGGTTTGGAAGGCGCTAAGGAAGAAGTGCAAGAAATTGTTGATTTTTTGAAAAATCCGGATAAATACACGTCTTTGGGAGGAAAAATTCCGCGTGGAGCACTTTTAGTAGGACCTCCGGGAACAGGGAAAACACTTTTGGCGAAAGCTGTAGCAGGAGAAGCACAAGTGCCTTTTTTCTCGCTTTCAGGTTCGGATTTCGTAGAAATGTTTGTTGGAGTGGGAGCTTCACGTGTGCGTGATTTGTTCAAACAAGCAAAAGAGAAATCGCCTGCAATCATTTTTATTGATGAGATTGATGCTATTGGGCGTGCTCGTGGAAAAAACAATTTTACGGGGGCTAATGACGAGAGAGAAAATACTCTAAATCAGTTACTTACAGAGATGGACGGTTTCGGAACACACACCAACGTGATTGTATTGGCAGCGACGAACCGTGCTGACATTTTGGACAAAGCATTGATGCGTGCTGGGCGTTTTGACCGCCAGATTTATGTGGAGTTACCGAATTTGAATGAGCGTAAGCAGATTTTTGAAGTGCATTTGCGTCCGATAAAAACGGCTGAAACGTTGGATATTGAATTTTTAGCCAAACAAACTCCTGGTTTTTCGGGGGCTGATATTGCCAATGTGTGTAATGAAGCTGCCCTGATTGCCGCTCGAAAAGGGAAAACTGCCGTAAGCAAACAGGATTTTTTAGATGCTGTTGACCGAATTATCGGTGGATTGGAGAAAAAAACAAAAATAATTACAGCAGAAGAGCGCAAAGCTATAGCGTATCACGAAGCGGGACACGCAACTGTGAGTTGGCTTTTAGAGCACGCAGCTCCATTAGTGAAAGTAACCATTGTACCACGAGGGCAATCGCTTGGAGCGGCTTGGTATTTGCCTGAGGAACGACAAATTGTCAGAACAGAACAAATTCTTGATGAAATGTGTGCAGCTTTGGGAGGACGCGCTGCTGAAAAGGTGATATTTGATAAAATTTCGACAGGAGCATTGAGCGACCTTGAAAAAGTGACCAAACAAGCGCGAGCTATGGTAACAATTTATGGTTTGAACGATAAGGTAGGAAATTTGACGTACTATGATTCTTCGGGGCAATCTGATTATGGATTTACGAAACCATACAGCGAGAAAACTGCTAATTTGATTGATGAGGAAATTTCAAAAATCATAGAAGGTCAATATGAGCGAGCAATCCAAATTCTCACAGAAAACAAAGAGAAATTGACCGCTTTGGCAAATCTGTTGTTAGAGCGTGAGGTGATTTTTAAGGAGGATTTAGAGATGATTTTTGGTGAGCGAAAATTTAAAACAATTGAGGATCAACTTATTGAAAATTAGTGGATTATATAGGTATATACTTCTTTTATAACAAAGTAATTAAAATAAAATTTATAAAAACTTGATTGTATTTTGATAAACAATCAAGTTTTTTTGTATCTTTACCCGTTGTTTGCATATAACTACCTAAAAATGTAGTGAATTGATGAATTTATTAAAGAAATTATTTAGCACACGAAATAGCGATATCAAAAAAGAGAGCTCTCAACAGGGGACAATTTCTTACGAAAATTTGCCTGCTGATGAGCAATTTGCCATCAGATTTAATGAAAATGGGGGAAAGTTCATCTATTGTACTTCTGATTTTGAAGTGCAGGAGGTTTTTCGCAATATTTTAAAAGAAATAGGAGTGTATGTGAAGATGAGTGTTTCTAACGATAATTTAAAAATGATGTTTGAGGAACACGAGTCGCTTTTTACGTCTGATTATGAAAGTTCAAATGTATATTTAACTGATTGTGAATATTTAATAACTTCTCTTGGAGGTATTATGCTTTCATCAAATCAATTAAAACAAAAAAGAACAGACGAACTTCCTGAAATTTTTATTGTTTTTGCCAAAACGAGCCAAATGGTTAAGGACATTACCGAAGGAATGCAAGGTATCAACTCAAAATATCCGCCTAAACGCAAACCTACGGGTTTGGTCACGCTTCGTAGTTTTAAAGAGGATAGAAATAAAAATGATATTATGAATTACGGAGGAACGTACAAAAAAACTTACCTTATTTTGTTAGAAGATTTATAAATTGAAAATCAGTCGATTGTGAACGAATTATTTAAAAGAGCCATTACAGGTTTTATTTATATCTTCCTTCTGCTTTCAGCAATTATGTTAGATGCTGGGGCATTTGACTTTTTGTTTTTAACTTTTGGAATCATCTGCTTGTTTGAGTTTAAGCGACTTATCAGGCTCAGAGGGTTGCACATATTTATTATTTTCTTGTTTCTCTGGTGGTTATTTATCCATTTGAGAGTGAGTATTTTCTCGGTTTATATTTTTCTTTTGTTTACCATATTGACCAATGTTTATTTGACATTGTTACTTTTTTATGAAAAGACACCATTAAAACTTCGAGATAATAATTATAAATTGTTAATCAGTTTGTTGTACATTGGTGGAGGGTGTGTTTTTATTCCGTTGATTTATAAAAAAGAGGCTTTTTCTGCATACGATTTGTTTGATGCGCAACTCACAATGATAGGACTTTTATGTATTATTTGGGCAAGTGATAGTTTTGCATATTTGGCGGGAAAATCTTTCGGAAAACACAAACTTTTTGAGCGAATTTCACCTAAAAAGACGGTAGAAGGTTTTGTGGGAGGACTTTTAGGAGCTATAATTACAGCAATAATTATCTCTAATTATAGTAGTAAAGCGACTTGGGAGTGGGTGATTTTAGCTGTGGTTTTGGTGTTTACGGGAACCATTGGGGATTTGGTCGAGTCGGGGTTTAAGCGAGCTGCGAAAGTGAAAGATAGCGGCACAATTTTGCCAGGGCACGGCGGGTTGCTTGATCGTTTAGATAGTCTTCTGTTTGCATCACCTTTTGCTTTTTTGGCGTTGCAGATTTTGGACTATTTCAAATGATTTTAGAACAAAAATAATTGAAAGACAGTTATTTTACGCCAAAAGTATTTGAAACTAAGACTATGAATATACCTTTCTACAAATATCAGGGAACGGGAAATGATTTTGTGATGATTGATAACCGAAGAGGCTTCTTCCCGAAAAAAAATCAAAAATTAGTGGAATTTCTGTGCCATCGTCGTTTTGGAATTGGGGCGGACGGGCTTATATTGTTGGAAAATGCCGAAAATTATGATTTCCGAATGGTGTACTACAATTCTGATGGCAACGAAAGCTCAATGTGTGGCAATGGCGGACGCTGTACGGTAGCTTTTGCTAAACAATTGGGAATCATTATCAATAAAGCCTTATTCATTGCCGCTGATGGTGAACATTTCGCACAAATTGATGCACAAGAGCAAGTGCAATTACAGATGAAGAACGTTGATTTTGTCCAAGTTGAAGAAACGTACTCATTCTTAAATACAGGTTCACCACATCATATTCAAATAGTTGACAATCTTGATGTTATAGATGTGAAAACGGAAGGAGCGAAGATTCGTTACGGAACACTTTACAAAGATAAAGGAGGAAGTAATGTCAATTTTGTAAGTCAACTCAATGAAAATACATTTCGTGTACGAACCTACGAACGTGGTGTGGAAGATGAAACTTTTTCGTGTGGAACGGGCGTTACAGCAACGGCAATTGCTATGTTTCATCAAAGAAAAACCAACTCAAAAGAGATTTTTTTGCAAACACTTGGCGGTGATTTAAAGGTGCTTTTTGAAAAAGAAAGTATAGTTTACAAAAATGTATATCTCTGTGGGGCAGCAACATTTGTTTTTCAAGGAAACATATTTAAAGAAATTTAGAAAATGTAATCTGTAAAATGAAAAATTGTAAACTGAGAGCATTGGAACCAGAAGATATAGATTTTTTATATGTACTTGAAAATCAAGAATATTTATGGGAAGTAAGTCAAACACAGTTTCCTTTTTCAAAGCATATTTTGCGTGAGTATATTGAGAATGCAAAGCAAGATATTTACGAGGCTAAGCAATTTCGATATGCGATTTCTTCTACTGATAATCAACTCGTGGGTTGTGTTGATTTGTACGATTTTGACCCCAAAAACAAGCGGGCTTGTGTTGGAATAGCCATCTTGGAGGAATATCAAAGACAAGGTTACGGACAAAAAGCTTTGGAAAATTTGATAAATTATGGCAAGAAATATTTAGACTTACATCAGTTAATAGCCTATATTCCAGAGGATAACATAGGAAGTAGGAAACTTTTTGAAAAAGAAGGTTTCATTTCTTATGGAATGCAGAAAGATTGGATTTTTTCGCAAGGAAAATTTAAAAATATTCTCATTTACCAGAAAATTTTTTAGAAAATCATTGAATTTCATCAGGTTGAAAAGAAATTTTTATAGGAAATTCATTTTTAAAATGAATTTCCTATATCTTTCTTTAAAGTTTTGTTAAAAGTGAATGAAAAAATTAGCAAAAAAATAAGATTGAAAAATATAATGCACAACTCTTTTTTTTTAATTTTGCAGAACCAATAGTGATGAGTTTTTTTTGCAATGACCAGAAGTTATAGAGATATCATATTAACAATTCAGAAGCCAATTCCGTTGGACAGGGAATTGGTGTGGGATAAGTCAAAAGTTATTATTAGTGAGACGGATATTTTTGGTAGAATTACTGATGTTAATGATGCTTTTTGTGAAGTTAATGGGTATTCTTCTGTGGAGGTGATAGGTCAGCCCCATTGTGTGGTTCGTCATCCTGATATGCCGATGCTTATTTTCAAGATGTTGTGGAATAATTTATCACAAGGGATTAATTTTGTGGGAGTTATCAAGAATTTAACAAAATCAGGGGAATATTATTGGGCAATTACTGATTTTGAAGTACGTAGAGATATGTTTGGCAATGTGGTGAATTATATTGCGCGCAGAAAGTCGATTTCTAAGAGGTTGATAAATGGTCGTGTATCTCCGTTGTATGATACTTTATTGAAATTAGAGAAAATTGGAGGAACGGAGTTGAGTGCTCGGTTCTTTAAGAATTATTTAGATAAGGAAGGAAAAGATTACGTGGATTTTGTCGTTGATATGATGACAGAAAACAAGGAAGATGTTATTTTTGAGGAAATTCCTGTTGCTTCGATGATTGTCGGACAGGGATTTTCGGAGGGGGTGTATGCCTTTGACGACGAAGTGAACGAGAAGCGAAAGAGTTTTTTGAGCAGGTTGTTTTCGTAGTTTGTTTCGTTGAAAATTTGGGGGATACCATAAGTTTTTTATGTTTGATTTAATATAGAAAGTAATGATTAAGAGACCGATACCAATTGATAGAGAGGTGAATTGGGACAAAACACAGGTAATAGTTAGTGAAACTGATAGTTTTGGAACAATTACAAATGTAAATAGTGTTTTTTCAGAGGTTGCTGGGTACACAGCGTCGGAGCTTATTGGGCAACCCCACAACATAATTCGCCACCCCGATATGCCAAAAATTATTTTCAAAATGTTATGGGAGAACTTAAAACGAGGAAATAATTTTATAGGCATTGTTAAGAATTTAGCGAAGTCGGGAGAGTATTATTGGGTGATAACCGATTTTGAAATACGCAGAGATGTAACAGGGGTGATTACCCACTACATCGGAAAAAGAAAGGCTGTCCCACAGAGTGTGATTGATAATTACGTAGCGCCTTTCTATGAAACTTTGTTGAAACTTGAAAAAATAGGAGGTGTTGAGTTGAGTCTTCGTTTTTTCAAAAATTATTTGGCAAAACAGGGAAAAGATTACATAGATTTCGTTATCAGTATTATGTCAGAAGCGGAGAGCGATTTGCTTGCGGCAGGGCTTGCGACAACGTCTCCGGTGATGCGTGAAGAGCCAGAGGTAGTGCCAGACAGCATCTATTATGTAAGTGATGAAATGAACGAAAAACGAAAAAGTTTTTTCGAGAAGTTGTTTACGTATGAAAATAGTGATGTTGAAAGTAACGGGGGAGGGCGAAAAAGTTTTTTCGAGAAACTGTTTTGATGTTATAGCTTTTCATAGGACTTTATATTTGAGAGAGATACACTGAGAGGTGTATCTTTCTTTTGTTTTTGTCGTAATGTTTTTTTATTTTTTAAAATAATTATTTATCTTTGGAAAGTTCGGATAAAAGAGTTATTGGATTCCGTGTTTATCTTTAAAGAGGAAACAAATATGAAACGAAGAATTAAAAAGGTTGCTATTATAGGCTCAGGAGTTATGGGAAGTGGCATTGCTTGTCATTTTGCGAATATAGGCGTGGAAGTGTTGTTACTGGATATTCTTCCGAAAGAAATCAACGAAAACGAAGCTAAAAAAGGACTTTCATTACAGGATAAAGAGGTTCGGAATCGTATCGTAAATAATAATTTGGCAACAGCCTTAAAATCAAATCCTTCTCCTATTTATCATCTTCATTTTGCCAAACGCATTGAAACCGGAAATTTAGAAGATGACATTGCAAAAATCAAGAATGCGGATTGGGTCATTGAGGTTGTTGTGGAGCGTTTAGATGTAAAACAAGCGGTTTTTGAAAAAATCGAACAACACCGAACAGCTGGAACACTCATCACGTCAAATACTTCGGGTATTCCTATTGCATTTATGAATCAAGGACGTAGTGAAGATTTTCGCAAGCACTTTGCCGTAACACACTTCTTTAATCCACCGCGATATTTGCAACTTTTTGAGGTAATTCCAAGTGCAGACTGTAAGCCCGAAGTGATTGATTTTCTGCTATCTTACGGAGAGAAATTTTTAGGTAAGACTGCTGTTTTAGCAAAAGATACACCCGCTTTTATCGGAAATCGAATTGGAATTTTTGGTATAATGAGTATTTTTCACAGTATCAAAGATTTAGGATTGACAGTTTCCGAAGTTGATAAACTCACAGGAACGGTGATTGGTCGCCCAAAATCAGCAACATTCCGAACGGCGGACTTGGTTGGGTTGGACACTTTGGTAAACGTTGCCAACGGTCTTTTTGAAAATTGCCCCAATGATGAAGCTCGTAGCTTATTCAATCTTCCTGATTTTATCCAAAAAATGACAGAAAAAAAGTGGTTGGGCGAGAAAACCAAACAAGGATTCTATAAAAAAGTAGCTTCCGAAACTGGAAAAAACGAAATTTGGGCGTTGAATTTCAACACAATGGAATACGAACCTTCCCAAAAAACATCGTTTCCCACACTTGAAGCTACAAAATCGATTGATAATGTTCTTGAACGTTTTCCTATCCTAATAAAAGGAGCGGATAAAGCCGGAATGTTTTACCGAAAGACGTTTGCCGCTCTGTTTGCTTACGTTCAAAATCGCATTCCTGAAATTTCCGACGAGCTTTACCGCATTGACGATGCAATGAAAGCAGGCTTTGGTTGGGCTAACGGACCCCTTGAAATTTGGGATGCTGTGGGCGTTTCGCAAGGTGTGGAATTAATGCAATCCGAAGGTTATCAAGTAGCTACGTGGGTGCAAGATATGCTTTCTTCCGAGAAAAAATCGTTTTATACAATCAAAGAAGGACAGATTTACTACTACGACCTTACCAACAAACAATACAGTAAAAAACCAGGACAAGAAGGATTTATCATTCTTGATACGATTCGTCCGACAAAAACCGTTTGGAAAAACGCCGAATCCAGCATTATTGACTTGGGAGATGGTATTCTGAATTTGGAGTTTCATTCAAAAATGAATACAATTGGCGGAGATGTGTTGCAGGGAATCAACAAAGCCATCGATTTGGCGGAAAAAGATTTTCAAGGTTTAGTGGTTGCTAATCAAGGAGTTAATTTTTCTGTTGGAGCAAATATTGCAATGATTTTTATGATGGCGGTAGAGCAGGATTATGATGAACTGTATAGGGCTATTAAGTACTTTCAAGATACGATGATGCGTATGCGTTATTCGTCTATTCCTACGGTGGCAGCTCCTCACGGAATGACATTAGGAGGCGGTTGTGAGCTCTGTTTGCACGCAGATAAGGTTGTGGCAGCGGCTGAAACCTACATCGGATTGGTGGAAATGGGAGTTGGAGTTATTCCCGGAGGTGGAGGAACAAAAGAACTGACCCTCAGAGCTTCCGATTCGCTTCGGAAAAATGACGTGGAGTTGAATCGTTTGCAAGAATATTTTTTAACAATCGGAATGGCAAAGGTTTCCACATCGGCTTATGAGGCTTTTGATTGGGATATTTTGCAAAAAGGAAAAGATGTTGTAGTGGTAAACAAAATGCGACAAATTGCCGAAGCTAAAAAACACGCTCAACTGCTTGCCGAGGCGGGATACACAAAACCTATTGAGCGAACTGACATAAAAGTGCTTGGAAAACAACTTCTTGGGGCGTTTCTTGTGGGGACAGATTCAATGAAAGTAGGGAATTATATTTCAGAATATGATAAAAAAATAGCCGACAAGCTCGCCTACGTGATGGCAGGAGGCGACCTTTCTGAACCTACATTCGTGTCAGAGCAATACCTTTTGGAATTGGAGCGCGAAGCCTTTTTATCGCTCTGTACTGAGCGCAAAACACTTGAACGCATTCAGTATATGTTGCAAAACGGAAAACCTTTACGGAATTAAAATCAAAAAACACCAATAAACTCAGAAATAGCTTCAAAGTGAAATACTGATTTTGTCAGAGTTTTTGGCTTTGAATAATTTTTTTAATTCTTTCGTAAGAAATCACAGTAAACTTCCATCAAAGAGAAATGGTAAAAGGTCTTTTATGGATTCGGTTTTGATAATTTTTCCGTGAGCTCCCATAAAATAGACAGGAATGTTTTTCTTTTGTTTGGTTTCGTATTCTGAAAGTGATTGTCGGCACGCACCGCAAGGTGAAACGGGGTATTCGGTGGGTTGTTCAGCAGAGCCTGTGATGGCAATCATCTCAATTATTTCATTAGGAAATTGTGTTGATGCTTGGTAAATAGCGACACGTTCAGCGCATAATCCTGATGGGTATGCTGCGTTTTCTTGGTTTGAGCCAATGAAAACTGTTCCATTTTTCAATAGCACAGCCGCTCCTACTTTAAAAGCCGAATAAGGAGCGTAAGCATTCTCCCGCGCCTTTACAGCTTCTTTCATTAGTTTTTGCGCTGATTCAGGCAATTCATTAATATCGTTAAAAACAGTATATTTTATTGTTAAGTGATGTTCCATTTTGTTAAAAGAGTATTAAGTTTTACTTTACGAGAAGCAAATATAAGAAAATAATCATTTAATAGTTGTATTTTTGCACCTGAAATTGCAAAAAAATATGAGAAGGACTTGTTTAGTGATAAATTTTTCTTTTTCAAATTTTAGGCAAGATTTTTGTAACTAACCTAAATAAATTATTAATTATGACTTTTGAAATTTGTGCAAGTTCTTTTGAATCAGCCAGAAACGCCCAATTAGCGGGGGCAAATCGCATTGAATTGTGTAGTGAATTAGGCATCGGAGGGGTAACACCGAGTTATGGACTTATAAAGAAAATAATGGAAGAACTCACCATTCAAAATTGCGTGCTAATTCGTCCACGTAGTGGAAATTTTACATATACCGATGAGGAATTTGATGTGATGCTTCGTGATGTTGCCTTTTGTCGAGAACTCCGTTGTCAGGGTGTAGTTACGGGAGTTTTAAAAGCTGATAACACTATTGATGAAGCTCGTACTGAACAGCTTATGGAAGTTGCGGGAGATATTGATTTTATCTATCATCGGGCTTTTGACTGCACTCCTGACCCCATAGCAGCGCTTAAAACGTTGAAAAAACTTGGGGTAAAACGCATTTTGACCTCAGGCGGGAAAAAATCGGCTGTTGAAGGTTTAGATTTGTTGAAAGAACTCAATTCCATTGCTGGCGGAAAACTTACAATTATGCCCGGAGGAGGCATAAATCCGCAAACCGTTTTGAAAATCCGTGAGGCTGGGTTTGATGAAGTGCACTTTTCAGCCACTGTGTTTGAAAAAGCTCCTAATCAATTGCCTTTTTCATTCAATACGGCAGCTTTTTTGGACGAGTCTGTGCGTCCAATTTCAGGTGTCGAGCAAATAAAAACGATTATGGAAGCTCTAAAAGCCATAAAATAGCTCAATAATTTTAAAATATGATATATACGATACTGATTTTATTTGTAACAGTTTATTTTTTACTCACATTTTACGCCAATCAGGCATTGAAAACCTTGAAAGTGTCGAAAATAATTCGTGGTTTTTTCTTTTTGGTGTCGATTTTGATAATTGTAAATGTTCTTTTGCAATGGTTTTTGCGTGATAAGGCAGTTTGGACAGTTTTTCAACAATATTCAATGGGAGCTTTGATGACGTGGTTCATTACGCTTTTAGTGGTGAGTTCGACCTTGTTTTTAGAAGATATCCAGCGACTTATCGTGTCCTTATTTCGTAAAAAAAATATTCATACACCTAAATTTCCGACACGTCGAAAGTTTGTGAGTTTTTTGGCTTTAAGTTTGGCATTCATTCCCTTTGTGTCGGTGGTCTATGGCGTTACACAAGGAAAATATAATTACAAAGTTTGGAAATATACGCTTTATTATGAAGATTTGCCAGAAGCTTTCGATGGATATCGTATTACGCAAATATCTGATATTCATAGCGGAAGTTTCGATAATAAAAAGAAAATCCAACACGGAATCAATTTGATTAATCAGCAAGGAAGTGATGCGATTATGATAACGGGCGATATTGTAAATAATTTAGCTACGGAATTGCTTCCTTGGAAAGATGTTCTCAAACAGTTGAAAGCCAAAGATGGTGTTTTTTCCGTTTTAGGAAATCACGATTATGGGGATTATTCTACTTGGGGAAGCCCTGAGGAAAAGACAAAAAATTTAGAATTGTTAAAACAAATTCAAAAGGAAATGGGTTTTGATTTAATTCTGAATGGACATCGTTATATTGAAAAAGATGGGCAAAAAATAGCTATCATTGGAGTTGAAAATTGGGGTTATGGGCGTTTTTCAAAATATGGTGATTTAGACAAAGCTTTGGAAGGTGTTGCTAACGAAGACTTTAAAATCCTTTTGAGTCACGACCCAACACATTGGGAATATGAAGTGTTGCCCGAAGGAAAAAACATTCAACTCACACTCAGCGGACATACACACGGAATGCAAGTGGGTATCGAGATTGAAGGTTTGGTTAAATGGAGTCCGTCAGAGTGGAATTATAAGTATTGGGGAGGAATGTATGAAGAAGATGGTAAAAATTTGAATGTAAATCGAGGTTTTGGATATCACGCTTTTCCAGGAAGAGTCGGGATTTGGCCTGAAATTACAGTTATTGAATTACGTAAAAAGCAATAATTGCATAAAAAGTGAGGTTTGAAAAGGAAATCAAACCTCACTTTTTTATTCTAAATCAGTAATGTACTACGCTTTATTTGCAATTCTTATTTCAGTTTTCAAAGCCTCTGATGCTTCTGCCAAAGGCAAGCGAACATAAGGTTGGCATATTCCTTTTTCGGCAAGAATTGCTTTGATTCCTACGGGGTTTCCTTCCTTGAAAGCCAAGAAAGTTTGCTGCATCAGTTTGTAATGCAAAGCGTTGGCTTTTTCCATATCGCCTTGAAGACCAAATCTGACCATATCTGAAAACTCTTTGGGAAAAGCAAGCCCTACAACTGAAATCACGCCCGAACCTCCCATAAAAATAGAGGGAAGCGTGAACATATCATCTCCTGAGAGGAAAATAAAATCTTTGGGTTTGTCCTTGATAATGAGCATGTCAAGCAACAAATCACCTGATGCTTCTTTTACAGCAACGATATTTTTGAAATCTCTTGCTAAACGATTTGTTGTTTCTGCGTTCATTGAAACACCCACACGACTTGGCACATTATAAATAATAAGTGGCAAAGGTGAATTTTTAGCAATTTCTGCAAAATGCCCGTAAATTCCGTTTTGAGTTGGCTTATTATAGTAGGGCACTACTGACAGAACTGCGATAAACTCTGATAAATCAGTACTTTTTATTTCATCAATGACAGATTGAGTGTTGTTTCCTCCAATCCCAATTACTAATGGCAGACGCTTTTTGTTGGCTTTGATAATGGTTTCACAAACCAATTTTTTTTCTTCCTTGGTGAGTGTGGGTACTTCGCTGGTAGTTCCCAAAGCTACTAAATAATCCACTCCTCCATCAATGACATAGTTTACCAATTTTGTGAGAGCTTCCGTATCTACTTTATTATCAGCAGTAAACGGAGTTATTAAAGCTACACCGGTTCCTTTTAGTTGTTCCATAATGATATTTTTTTTGTGTTTTACTTCACGATTGTTGCTAAAACTTTTTTTACTTCCGAAGCAAAAATAGCTTCTTCTTCCAACTTGCAATTGATAATCACATCATTGAATTTATTTTCAATACCGTCAAAACCAATGCGCAGTTTTGCCCTGATTGACGAAGAAAGCAGAAGCAAAGGTAACTTCGGCTGGTTAAAATAGTTAATCAAAACGTCATATTCCTGTTCCGCAAGCCTATCAGCGTGATAGTTACGAACTTTTCCTTGCCAATTGATTTCCTTATCAATTAGGAAAGGAACACCATTTGTGTGTGTTTCCTCCGATTTTTGCTTATATCCCAAAAAAATATAATTTTCAGGGCGTATGTTGTAATATTTTACCAAATCCATCAGAGGGTCAATATCTTTGATGATGTCCATATCAACGATGCACCCTACTTTTGAGATGCTGCCGCTAAGCCTTGTAGAATACTTTTCTAAGGCTTGTAAATTCTTCTGAATTTGATTTTTTAGAAAATAATTTTTTAGAAATTCCAAAATTGTTTTACTTTTACGGTCTGTTTGCAAAGATACAGATAAAATTTATAAAATAAATCATTTATGAAAGACTTAAATTTGCCATTGAAACATTTTTTTGTTTTAATCATAACAATTTGTTTGATAATTTCGTGTAAATCCACAACAAAAGAACTCATTTCAATCGAAGGGAAAAATATTGAAGTTATGCCTGAAATGGGAGTGGTTTCTGAAATTGAAGAATTTGTAGCTCCATATCGAAAACATATTCAGCAAGAAATGGCGGTGGTTTTGACTCATAATCCGACGACATTGGTAAAAGATGGCGACCAGACAAATACAGCAATCGGAAACTTGTTTGCTGATGCTTCTTTCGATATTGTAAATCCCATTTTTTCTAAAAAAACAGGAAAAAATATTGATTTTGTATTGCTTAATTGGGGAGGAATTCGTTCTGATTTACTGGCAGGAGACGTAACTCTTGGAACTGCTTACAATTTGATGCCTTTTGAAAATAAGTTGGTTATTTTGGAAATTAAAGGAAACAAACTTGAGGAATTGACAGAATATTTAATAAGAGCCAAAAAACCACATCCGCTTTCTCGTCACGTTGAATTGCAGATTACTGATAATGATAAAGTTAGGAAATTTACTATTAATAATCAGCCGGTTAACCCTGAGAAAACATATATGGTTGCGACTTCCGATTTTTTGATGAACGGAGGAGACGGAATGCTTTTCTTCCAAAACCCAATCCAAGTGTATGAAACGGATTATTTAATACGTAATATTTTGATAGATTATTTCAAAAAAATAGATATTGTGCAAGCAAAACAAGACAATCGTTTTATTTTAGTGAAGGATTAAACAAAATTTTTCAATTTAAAAAGATAATTCTATGCAACGGCGAAAATTTATACAAAACATAGGTGTCTCTTCATTATTTTTAGGCTTGGGAGGGTTGTCGCTTTCAATGAAGCCTGACAATGTCAAAAAAATAACAATTTTACACACAAACGACACGCATAGCCACATTGACCCAATGCCTGAAAATGACCCCAGAAGTCCTAACAGAGGAGGTGTAACAAGGCGGGCAGCTTTGATAGAAAAAATACGTCAGGAAAATCCAAATACACTCTTGTTTGATGCGGGTGATATTTTTCAAGGTACTCCTTACTTTAATTTCTATGGAGGAGAGTTGGAATTTAAATTAATGTCAATGTTAAAATATGACGCAGCAACACTTGGAAATCACGACTTTGACAATGGTATCGAAGGGCTCTATGCACAACTTCCGCACGCAAAATTTGATTTTTTAGTTGCTAATTACGATTTCAAAAATACAGTGATGGACGGGCATACAAAGCCGTACAAAATCTATGTACTTGACGGAATTCGCATTGGTGTTTTTGGATTGGGTATCAAACTTGAAGGCTTAGTAAATAAGAAAAATTACAAAGAGACTACTTATTTAGACCCGCTTGGAATTGCTCAGGATATGGAACGAAAATTACGTCAAGATGAAAATTGCGATTTGGTGATTTGTCTTTCCCATTTGGGGTATGAATATAAGCAGGAAAAATTCATTTCAGATATGATAATAGCAGAACAAACCTCTGATATTGACTTGATTATTGGCGGGCATACGCATACTTTTTTGCCGAAGCCAACTTTGGTAACAAATAAAAAAGGGAACACGACTTTGGTGAATCAGGTAGGATGTTTTGGAATTAATTTAGGACGGATTGACTTTTATTTTGAAGAAGGAAAAAATAAGAAAAACAAATCCATAAGTATTCAGGTTTAAGAAGAAAGAAAAAAAGCTGTGAGAAGAAACACAGCTTTTTTCTTTTTGTCGGAATTAATCTTCGTCCTCAATTGAATCATCGGGGATTTCCAAAGTGTCGCTCCCTAAATCGTCACTATCACCTGAGATTGAAAATTCATCATCTTCATCAAAATTTTCCATCGTATCTGCCAAACGAGTGCTCACTTTGACCAAATAAATAGTATCTTCTGTGCGCACTTCCAAGGCTTCGACGGTCTCATTTTTCGCATTTTTAAAGCGAATTACATCATCATCACCATATCCATCAGGATATTTTTCTACCAACATTGATAGAATCTCGCTGGTAAGTTTCTTATAATCAACTATTACGCGTTTCATACTTCATTCTTATTTTTCGGGTGCTAATGTAGTTCAAATTTTACAATTACGAAATGAAAAATGATAAAATATATTCAAAAAATTTTTTAAAGTTGTTTCTGTATATAACTTGCTGTAAGTAAAAGAATTATGTTGTTTTGGTTTATTGAAATAAAATAAGTAGTTTTGTCGAAAAGATTTTAGAGTAAATAATCATTTATTATGAAAAGCATATTTTTTGTGTTGTTGCTGTCTTCTGTTATAAAGATAGTTTTGATGAATAATTCAATAGCAGAATTATCACAAACTGAAAAAATTCCAAATTCCAAAGAAAAAGTCAATAAAAATAAAATTCCAAAAGCGTTGAAAAATTACTACCAATCGGTTGATTTTTCAAAAAGAGGAATGGAATTACACGAGGCACTGGCTGTTTTAACTATTGAAAAGCATACAAATTTTTTGAGTTATGGCGAACGACACAAATATCTGTATAAAGCCGACCGCTCGGAAGAAAATTCAGAAAATGTAGTATTAATTTACACGGGAGAACATCGTTTTTGGAAAGAATACGAAGGTAATAAGAACTATAAACCCAATACTTTCAACACCGAACACGTTTATCCGAAGTCAAAAATTGTAACAGAAGCCGTTACGGATTTGCATCACTTACGAGTTTGTGATTCCAAAACGAATAACCGTCGCGGAAATTATCCATTTACCAATGGCAAAGGCAAAGCAAAGTTAGTCAATAAGAGTTGGTTTCCAGGTGATGAATGGAAAGGTGATGTAGCACGAATGATTTTGTATCTAAATTTACGATATAACGAAGAACTTAACACCGATATTTCAACAGAAGGCATTGATTTACTGCTCAAATGGAATGCCGAAGACCCTGTTTCGTTTATTGAAAAGAATCGAAATGATGTGATTGAGAAAGCACAAGGCAATCGCAATCCATTCATTGACAATCCCTATTTGGCAACCTTAATTTGGGGCGGACAACAAGCTGAAAATAAGTGGTAAAAAATCCGTCAATTTTGAATAACTAACGGATTTTTTTATTGTTATCACCTCCAAAGTAAGAATATTACACATACTTTTGGCATACGAATTCTGAAAAAAAAAAGATAAAATATTGTATATCAATATTTTATCTAATCCTTAAAGAAAGAATCTACAAATTCATATTTATTAAATATTTGCAAATCATCAATCCCTTCACCTACACCGATGTATTTCACAGGAATTTGGAATTGGTCAGAAATCCCGATAACCACGCCTCCTTTGGCAGTTCCGTCTAATTTGGTGATAGCCAGAGCTGTTACGTCGGTTGCTTTGGTAAATTCTTTGGCTTGTTCAAACGCATTTTGTCCCGTTGAACCATCAAGCACCAAAAGCACATCGTGAGGAGCATCAGAAACTACTTTCTGCATCACACGTTTCACCTTAGTAAGCTCATTCATCAGATTGATTTTGTTATGTAAACGCCCTGCGGTGTCAATTATCACGACATCAGCATTTTGACTCACTGCTGAGTTAAGCGTATCGTATGCCACCGATGCAGGGTCGCTGCCAAGTTGCTGTTTTATCATAGGAACATTCACGCGGTTAGCCCAAACTTGCAATTGGTCAATGGCTGCCGCACGAAACGTATCGGCTGCGCCTAAAACTACTTTTAACCCTTTCTTCTTGAATTGGTTAGCCAATTTTCCGATGGTAGTGGTTTTGCCCGCACCATTTACGCCCACAACCATAATGACGTAAGGTTTTTTATTGGCAGGAATTGAAAAATCGGTGTCTTCACCACTTCGGGTTTCAGAAAGTAATCCTGCAATTTCTTCGCGGAGAATTTTGTTTAACTCACTTGTTCCTAAATATTTATCCTTAGATACACGTGCTTCAATGCGGTCAATAATTTTCAAGGTAGTGTTTACGCCCACATCACTTGAAATCAGAATTTCTTCCAAATTATCAAGCACATCTTCGTCTACCTTTGATTTCCCAACGATTGCCTTGCTAAGTTTATCAAAAAAACTATTTTTTGATTTTTCAAGACCCTTGTCCAAAGTTTCTTTTTTCTCTTTTGAAAAAATATTTTTTAAAAAGTTTAAAGCCATTTTATATTGGGTTTAGGTTTTTAAGTAAAAAAATTTCCGCTAAAATACAAAAAAAAAGTATATGAAAACAGCATCTGAGAGAAAAACTGATTTTCATTTGCTTATTGAAAATAAAAAAGCCGTCTCACGACAGCTTTCGTTATTTATAAATAGAGAAAATTTAATTATTTCTTTTTCAAAAATTCATCAACCAACTCAGGAGACATAACACTTTCAACAAAAGTATAAGCACCTGTTTTAGGAGATTTTACCATTTTGATAGCTTTTGTTAATTTTTTTGATTTTCCCTGTAACGTTGCTACTGTTTTTTTTGCCATAACTCCTTATTATTTAATTTCTTTGTGAACAGTTACTCTCTTCAAGATAGGGTTAAACTTTTTAAGTTCTAATCTATCAGGTGTGTTTTTCTTATTCTTCGTTGTGATGTAACGAGATGTGCCCGGCATTCCCGACTCTTTGTGCTCGGTACATTCCATAATAACTTGAATTCTATTTCCTTTCTTTGCCATTGCAGTATGTTTTTATTATTAAGATACTTTATTTAATGTATCCGTTGCGTTCTACTTCTTTTAAAACAGCGTAAATGCCTTTCTTATCAATTGTTTTGATTGCCGAAGCCGACACTTTTAACGTAATCCAACGATCTTCTTCTGGAATGTAGAAACGTTTTGTTCTTAAATTCACGTCGAATTTACGTTTTGTTTTGTTCATTGCGTGAGATACATTATTTCCCACCAAAGCCTTCTTACCTGTTAATTCACAAACTCTTGCCATTTTTCTCTATTTCTATATGTTATAAAACTTAGTTAATCAAAATCAGGGTGCAAATTAACGGACTTTTTTTGAAACTGCCAAATTATATCAAATATTTTTTTACAATTCTCATCTTTTTATCTTTCCGCCAGAATTACGATATTTGACGCAGTATTTTTTCAATTTGTTTGACCACTCCTTCGTTATTGTTGTCGTAATCAGTTACAAATGAGGCTACTTGCTTCACTTCGGGTTGGGCGTTTTTCATCGCAAAACTGAATTTAGCCGCCTGTATCATTTCAAGGTCATTGAGTTGGTCTCCAAAAACAACTGTTTCTTCGGGAGAAATGTTCCATAGTTGTTGTAAATACCTTAAAGCCAATCCTTTATTTACTTTTTTATCGGTAACATCTAACCACAATTCGCCTGAAATGACCACATTAAGGCGGTCTGAAAATTTTTTCAAATAAGGATAAGAATTTAGTTTAGAAGTTTTTGGGTCACAAACTGAAATCTTAAAAATCGTGTCATTAATATCTGAAAATCTACTAACTCGTTGATTAGAAGGATAATGTCGAACGATTTCCTCAAAAATGCTGTCAGATTCAGTTTTGATATAGGCTTTTCTTTTTCCGCAGAGCACCGTTCCTATGTTTTCTATTTGTTCACAAGTAGTTAAAACAGATTTTACTTCGCTGATTTCCATCGGAATTTCATAAAGCTCGTTGCCTTGAAATTTAACAAAAGCACCATTGTCAGAAACAAATCCGACTTCATTGGCTATGGGAGCAAAGAGTTGTTCCAAACTCTGCATTTGTCTTCCACTGGCAGCACAAAAACGAATATTTTTAGTTTTAATGATATTGAAAATTTCCCAAAAACGGTTCGGAATTTCCTTTTTATTGTTAACCAATGTACCATCAATGTCCGACACGATTAATTTTATCATAGAAAAAATTTTTTGCAAAGAAACAACTTTTTTTACCAAAATACCTATATTTGCCCCAACTAATTTAATTTTTAAGCAAAAATGAAAAAAACTTTATTTTTAATGATGGCAATTATTGCCTTGGTGGGTTGCAGTAAAAGTAGCGACAGTGAAAGTTCAGGAAGCGGAACGTACACCATAAAAATACTTAAAGCAGAGGATGTTACATTACAAATCATTGCAGCTGTCTATGACGGAACTACCCATACAGAAACGGTGAACAAAGTTTTGAAAGAAGATTTTGTGAGAACCTATGAAGTAAAACAAGGTCAGATTGCCGTATCGGTTTCGGGAGCTGGAAAGGATACTTCAAAATTAACTTTACAGCTACTCAAAGATGACAAAGTGCTGAAAGAAAGTACAGCTAATGGCGCCATATTAAGTGCAACCATAACAAATTAAAAAAAATAAAACCGCCTCAGGGTGGTTTTTTGCTATAAGAACACCTTGTAACGATTTAACGTAAATGAACCCCGAAATTATACATACGCCAATTGAATATTTGTCGGGTGTGGGAAAACAACGCGCCGAACTGCTTAAAAATGAATTGGGCATTTTTGAGTTTCAAGATTTATTGAATTTATTTCCAAATCGATATATTGATAGAACTCGTTTTTACAAAATAAACGAATTACAAAATAATCTTTCGGAAGTGCAAGTTATTGGAAAGATTATTCACCTGAAAACTGTGGTTTCCAACTCTAAAAAAAATGCTGACCGTTTGGTTGCTACTTTTGTCGATGACACAGGTTCAATGGAATTGGTGTGGTTCAAAGGACTCAAATGGATGCGTGATTCATTGAAAATCAATGAGCCGTATGTGATTTTCGGAAAAGCCAATCTCTTCAACGGAATTTTTTCAATGCCGCATCCTGAAATGGATTTGCTGCAAGACTTTAATAAAAATTTAGGTGGAAGCATTCAGCCCGTTTACCCTTCAACTGAAAAATTGACCAAAAGAGGCATTACCAATCGGGTGATGCGACAATTAATGCAACATTTGTTTGAAGATGTTGGCAATGCGTTTTATGAAAACTTACCCGAATCGGTAATTTCGTCGCTGAATTTAATTTCAAAAGCAGAAGCCTTAATAAATATTCACTTTCCGAAAGACCAAAACACGCTTTCAAAGGCTGTTTTACGTCTGAAATTTGAAGAACTTTTTTACATACAATTGCAATTGGTGCGTAAAAACATTTTGCATAGACAAAAAATTAAAGGATTTACGTTTGACAAAGTTGGAGAAATTTTTACAAATTTTTATAATCATCACTTGCCTTTTCCTTTGACCAATGCCCAAAAACGAGTTCTAAAAGAAATTCGCAATGATTTGGGGTCAAATGCACAAATGAATCGATTATTGCAAGGTGATGTGGGCTCAGGCAAAACCATTGTAGCTTTGATGACGATGCTTTTGGCGATTGATAACGGATTTCAAGCGTGTTTGATGGCTCCTACGGAAATTTTAGCCAATCAACATTATCAAGGAATTTCTGATTTGCTTAAAAATACGTCTGTTAAAGTGGCTTTATTGACAGGTTCAAGCAAAACGAGCGAACGCAGAGAAATTGACCAACAGTTACAGAATGGAGAACTTTCTATTCTGATAGGGACACACGCTATTTTAGAAGATAAGGTGATTTTCAATAATTTAGGATTAGCAATCATTGATGAACAACATCGTTTTGGAGTGGCTCAACGCTCTAAACTTTGGCATAAAAATCACATTCCACCACATATTTTGGTAATGACCGCCACACCAATTCCGAGAACTTTGGCAATGAGCGTTTATGGAGATTTGGATATTTCTGTAATTGACGAACTTCCACCAGGGCGAAAACCCATACAAACTTTGCATCGTTTTGAAAATGACAGAGCAAAAATCTATGAATTTATCAAAAAAGAAATTGACAGAGGTAGGCAAGCGTATGTAGTTTATCCGCTCATTGAAGAGTCGGAAGCTCTTGATTTTAAAAACCTTACTGAAGGGTATGATTATATTTCAGCTTCTTTTCCGCTTCCAAAATACAAAGTATCTATGGTTCACGGGCGATTAAAACCTGCTGAAAAAGATGCTGAAATGCAAAGATTTGTAGCAGGAGAAACTCAAATTATGGTTGCTACTACTGTGATTGAAGTGGGCGTAAATGTGCCCAATGCTTCCGTTATGGTTATTGAAAGTGCAGAACGTTTCGGGCTTTCGCAATTGCATCAGTTGCGTGGACGAGTAGGGCGTGGGAACGAGCAAAGCTATTGTATTTTAATGACAGGCAATCAGTTAGGAAATGACACTCGTACTCGAATGGAAACGATGGTGCGAACTAACGATGGTTTTGAGATAGCCGAAGTAGATTTAAAACTACGAGGTCCGGGCGACCTTATGGGAACGCAACAAAGTGGCGTTTTGAATTTGCGAATTGCCGATATTGTCAAAGACCAAGTTCTTTTAAAGGCAGCCCGTGCACAAGCCGTTGACTTACTTAAAGCAGACCCCAATCTGGAACTTCCTCAAAATCGTTCAGTGGCATACACATTACAACAACTTGGTAAACACAAGAATATTTGGGCGCATATTTCATAAAATAAAAAAATCTTCAAGAAAAGACTTGAAGATTTTTTGTGGGTCCTACTGGATTCGAACCAGTGACCCTCTGCTTGTAAGGCAGATGCTCTGAACCAGCTGAGCTAAGAACCCTAAAAAATAACATTATGTTTTCGACTGAGTGGGTCCTACTGGATTCGAACCAGTGACCCTCTGCTTGTAAGGCAGATGCTCTGAACCAGCTGAGCTAAGAACCCCAATAAATAACATTATATTTTTGACTAAGTGGGTCCTACTGGATTCGAACCAGTGACCCTCTGCTTGTAAGGCAGATGCTCTGAACCAGCTGAGCTAAGAACCCTTAGTGTTTTGTTGCGGGTGCAAATGTAACACATTTTTTCTTATTTGCAAATTAAAACATATTTTTTTTAGTTTTTGATGTTGCTTTGAAAGGAAGGTTTTAGGTTGTAGTTTATGTTTAATTCAAGTTAAATATTGATAATCAGATTTTTATTTTGTAAAATTTAGTAATATGAATAAAAAGAGAGTGTTTTGTTTAATAATCTATGAAATAATATTTTTTTGGATAGTAAGTCCGATTACTTACCTAATTTCAGAAATTAATGTACCTTTGTCCATTCAAAAATAATATTTTATATCAAGTCTAACCTATGAAGATTAAAATACTTACAAAAGCTGCTCGTTTGCGAACTTTACCTCTTTCAGTTTCAGGAATTATCATAGGAAGTGCATTGGCATTTCGTGAAGGATATTTCCAATGGAACATTTTTTTACTGGCACTTTTGACAACTATTCTTTTCCAAGTGCTTTCAAACTTTGCCAATGACTACGGTGATGGCGTAAAAGGAACAGATAATGAAAACCGTATTGGTCCTGAGCGAGCCCTACAAAGCGGAAAAATAACACGCACAGAAATGAAAGGAGTTGTCATCATCACAGCTTTGTTATCCATTGTTTCTGCTATAATGTTAATTTATACTGCTTTCGGAAAAGATAATTTGATTTACGTATTGATTTTCTTTCTGTTAGGATTGTTATGTGTGGTGGCAGCGATTAAATATACGGTTGGCAATTCGGCTTATGGCTACCGTGGTTTGGGAGATGTCTTTGTTTTTGTTTTTTTTGGGTTGGTAAGCGTAGTTGGGTCTTATTTCTTATATGTTCACGAATTGAATTGGAAAGTTTTTTTACCCGCAACTTCTGTTGGTTTGCTCAGTGTTGCAGTACTAAATTTGAACAATATGCGTGATTATGAGAATGATAAAGCTGTTGGTAAAAATACTTTGGTAGTGAAAATGGGCAGTGATTTGGCAAAATATTATCATTACTATTTGGTAGTGTTGGCGATGGTGAGTATGTTGGCTTTTTCAGTTCTGAACTTTCAAGTGCGTTGGCAATTGCTCTATGTTTTGGCATTTGTTCCATTGGTGAAGCATTTGTTGTTTGTCAAACGCAATAAAGAACCCAAAAAATTAGATAAAGAGCTGAAAATCGTTGCATTAAGTACTTTTTTGTTAGTAATATTGTTTTTTGTCGGACAAATTTTGTAATTTCGCTGCCGATAATTCACATCAGGAGGTTTTAAACCTCAAAAATCATATTTTTTAATTTTTTAGCAGACAAAACAAAATGCTATGGACATAACCTTTTACGGACATTCTTGCGTTGGAATAAAAACAGAAGGATTGAGTTTGTTGATTGATCCTTTTATATCGGGCAATCCACTTGCGAAACACATAAATGTTGACCAAATTAAAGCGGACTATATTCTCATTACCAATGCCCACCAAGACCACACAATGGATGTGGAGACTATTGCCAAAAGAACCAAGGCGAAAATTATTTCAAATTTTGAAATAGTTGAGTATTACTATAATTTGAGTATTGATGGGCATCCAATGAACTTGGGAGGAACGTGTGATTTCCCTTTTGGGCATTTGAAGATGGTGCCAGCGTTACATTCATCAACATTTTCTGACGGAAAATCGGGCGGTTGTGCCTGTGGATTTGTTTTGAGAACTTCTGAGAAAACAGTTTATATTTCTGGAAACACAGCCTTGCATTTTGATATGCAACTCATACCTGTGCGAGATAGAATAGATTTGGCAGTTTTACCCATCGGGAGTAACTTTACAATGGACGTAGAAGACGCTATAATGGCTTCGGATTTTGTGAAATGTGATAAAGTGTTGGGAGTAAACTACGGAACTTTTAATATTATCAAAATTGACCACGAGGCAGCCAAGCGCAGTTTCAAAGCCAAAGGAAAAGAGTTATTACTGCTCGAAATCGGAAGAACTATTTCAATTTAGCAAGAAAAAAATAGGAAACGTTTTTTTTCTCTTCTTTGTTAAAAAACCATATAAATGAACTATTTTTCATCAGATTTTACATTAGGAATTTTAGGCGGAGGTCAGTTGGGCAAAATGTTGCTTACTGAAACTCGGAAATACGATATCAAAACCCAAGTGTTAGACCCAAGTGCTGATGCACCAGGTCGTTTGGCGTGTAATGATTTTTTTCAAGGAGATTTGTTGGACTTTGAAACGGTTTACAATTTCGGAAAAAAAGCCGACGTTTTAACCATTGAAATTGAAAATGTCAATGTGCAAGCCCTCGAAAAATTAGAAAAAGAAGGTGTTTTGGTGTACCCACAATCAAGATGCCTAAAAATTATTCAAAATAAAGGTTTTCAAAAGACTTTTTACGCTCAAAATAACATTCCAACCGCAGATTTTAGTATCTTTAACAACCAAAAAGATTTGAAAAAGTCAGTTGAAAATGGTGATTTTTCGTTTCCGTTTGTATGGAAAAGTACACGTTTTGGATATGACGGAAATGGTGTGAAAATCGTTCGTTCAACAGATGATTTGAATGCCTTGCCCGATACGGAATGTATTGCTGAAAAAATGATTCCGTTCAAAAATGAATTGGCGGTGATTGTAGCAAGAAACCCAAAAGGGGAAACAAAAACCTATCCTGTGGTGGAAATGGAATTTCATCCCGAAGCCAATCAAGTGGAGTATGTGATTTGTCCCGCGCGAATTTCTGATGAAGTGGCTGCAAAAGCTCAAAAGGTAGCCTTGCAAGTAGCCGAATCATTCGGAATTATTGGTTTATTGGCAGTGGAAATGTTCCAAACTCACGATGATGAGATTTTGGTGAATGAGGTAGCTCCACGCACGCACAATTCAGGGCATTACAGCATTGAAGCAGCATACACCAATCAGTTTGAGCAACATTTACGAGCTATTTTGAATCTTCCGTTGGGGAGAACCGATAGCAAAGTGGCGGGCGTGATGGTTAATTTGGTAGGTGCAGAGGGTTACAAAGGAGACGTAGTTTACAAGAACATCGAAAAAATTATGGCTATGGAAGGCGTAACGCCTCACATTTATGGCAAACGCGAAACCCGACCTTTCCGAAAAATGGGACATGTAACCATCGTGAATGAAAACATTGCAGAGGCGAGAAAAATCGCTCAGCAAGTGAAAGAAACTATTTTAGTAATCAGTGATAAAGCGTAAGTTTTACACTAAAAATCAATAAGATGAGAATTATTTTAGTATTTTTACTATCGGTTGTAACTTGGGGACAAAATCAAAAAACGGATTGGCAAAAAGACAATCTGAAAGGCAAAGTAAAATCTGTTAGAATATTTTCGTACAAATACACAGATAACAACGGAAAGATTGAAAACAAACAACCGCTTTCTAATTTCAATACAATAGAAGAATATAATGAAAAAGGACAGAAAATTGTAGGAAAAAGAATTTCAAACGATGGAAAAGTCGCTACAAGTTGGTTATATTCTTACGACATTGCGAATTTCTTGACAAAAGTCGAAATTTTTAATGATAAAAATCAAATTGAAGAAGTTTTGAACTACACTTACCAACCCGAAGCACAACAAGGCGAGGTGTTGGGATATGATGCAACAGGAAAATTACACGGAAAGCAAATAATTCGTTATGATGCTAATGGAAACAAAACCAGCGAACTTTCACTCGATGCAAACGGAAGTTTTCTATTAAATTCGGAATTTGTGTATGACGTAAAACAAAATGTTTCTGAGAGAAAATTTGAAGACAAAGGAGGAAAAAGAGTGGTTTTGAAATATGTTTACGACGATAAAAACAATGTCATAGAAGAGAATTATTACGGAGAAGGAGTACAACTTTATGGGCAAAAGAAATTCTCGTATAAATATGATAATCAGGGTAATTGGATAGAACGCACGGAACTTATTTATGACGTTGAAAGAGTTGTTACTGAACGCGAAATAATTTATTTTTAAAAGGATTGGATTATGTCAATGAATAAAAATACAGTTTTAGGATATGCCACGTTAATAATGATTATTGTGGGAATTGGATTAATAGCTCTGGGAGCTTTTAGATATGATGACATTGCAGGCTTTGGTTTTGCGGCTGTGGGCGTTGGTTTTTTTGCCATTGCGTGGGTATTTAATGCACTCAAAGGAAGAGTGTAAATATATTTTTTTGAGATTTTTTATTTTATTTTTTTGCACTTTCGGTATAAATCCGTACCTTTATCACTGTTTTAGTAATCTTTAAATAAAGAAACAATGATAATAGGTATTCCAAAAGAAATTAAAAACAACGAAAATCGCGTTGGAGCTACACCAAGTGGTGTAAATGAATTAGTAAAAAACGGGCATACCGTTTATGTACAGAAATCAGCAGGGGAGGGCAGTGGCTTTTCAGATGCAGAATATGTAAATGCAGGAGCAACAATTTTGCCTACCATTGCCGATGTGTATGCCCAATCTGAAATGATTTATAAAGTCAAAGAGCCTATTGCTTCTGAGTATGACTTAATACGTGAAAATCAGTTGGTTTTCACGTATTTTCATTTTGCTTCGGAAGAAGAATTAACGCACGCAATGATTAAGCAAAAAGCAGTTTGTTTGGCTTATGAAACTGTAACTGCACATAATTCATTACCTTTGCTTACTCCAATGTCAGAAGTAGCAGGACGTATGGCTGCCCAGCAGGGAGCTCGTTTTTTAGAGAAACCTCAGGGAGGGAAAGGTATTTTAATGGGAGGTGTTCCAGGTGTGAAACCTGCCAAAGTGTTGGTATTAGGAGGAGGCGTAGTAGGATATAATGCAGCTATCACCGCCGCAGGGCTGGGTGCTGATGTTATCATCGCCGATATTTCATTGCCAAAATTACGTGTTTTGGACAACATTTTACCGAAAAATATCAATACGCTTTACGCCTCACACTACAACATTCAGAAAGAATTGCCTACGTGTGATTTGGTCATTGGAGCGGTACTCATTCCAGGAGCGAAAGCACCTTATCTTATCACACGTGATATGCTAAAATTGATGGTAAAAGGTTCAGTTTTGGTAGATGTTGCTATTGACCAAGGAGGGTGTTTTGAAACTTCGAGAGTAACCACACATAGCGACCCTATTTATGAAGTAGACGGAATTGTGCATTATTGTGTGGCGAACATTCCGGGAGCAGTGCCTTATACTTCTACTTTGGCACTGACCAATGCCACTCTGCCTTATGCTATTGAACTTGCAAACAAAGGTTGGAAACAAGCCTGTCAAGATGATAAAGGGCTCGCAGAAGGATTGAATGTTGTTCAAGGAAAAGTAACCTATCAAGCAGTAGCGAACACCTTCGGATTGGAATATGTTAATGTTGCAGAGGTACTTTGTTGATTGTAAAAACCAATAATTCAGCAATTTGTCCGAAAAGTAAAAAATAAAAACTTTTCGGACAAACTTTTTAGAAGAATTACCTGTCAAAGAGATAGATTAAAGTTTACCTAATAATTGTTTAGCTAAATTTTTTAGAATGTAGAATTGAGAAAGAAATAAAAAAATCAACAATTCAGACATTGGATAATTCTTTTTATCCCTAAACGTGTACGTTCGTGTTTTATGATAAACTTTCTTTAATTCTCTTGATAGCATCACGCAATTCTTGTTCTGATGCAGCGTAGGAAATACGGATACATTTATCGTCTCCAAAAGCCTCACCCGTAACAGTGGCTACGCCTGCTTCTTCCAACAAGTACAACGAAAAATCGGAAGCCGTTTTAATTTCTTTGCCACGTAGTGTTTTTCCGAAGAAATACGAAATGTCAGGAAACACATAAAAAGCACCCTCTGGAACATTGAGTTTAAAGCCTTCAATTTCTGATAATAATCTTAAAACCAAATCTCTACGGTTTTTAAATTCGTCAATCATATATTGAATTTTGCTCACAGGAGCTTTCAAAGCTGCAATGGTAGCGCGTTGTGCTATGGCATTCGCACCGCTTGTGATTTGTCCTTGCATTTTCGTACAAGCCTTCGTAATCCATTCAGGTGCTCCGATGTAACCAATTCGCCACCCCGTCATTGCAAAGGCTTTGGAAACTCCATTAACAGTAATGGTACGGTCGTACATTCCTTCGATTTCAGCAAAACTTGTATGATTTCCAATAAAATTGATATACTCGTAAATTTCATCAGAAAGAATAAAAATATTCGGATATTTTCGTAATACCTTTGCCAAAGCCTCCAACTCTTCACGGCTGTACACTGAACCACTTGGATTGCAAGGTGAATTGAACCAAACCATTTTTGTTTTTGGAGTGATTGCTGCTTCTAATTGTTCAGGAGTCATCTTAAAATCATTTTCGATGGTAGTGTAAACCTCTACGGGAATACCTTCGGCTATTTTCACTATGTCTTTGTAACTCACCCAATACGGAGCTGGAAATATTACTTCATCACCCGGATTAATCATTACCAACGCCACATTTGCCAAGCACTGTTTTGCTCCTGTTGCCACAGAAATCTGCGATGGTTTGTACGTCAGATTATTATCGCGTTTGAACTTTTCACAAATGGCTTCTTTCAAATCAGTATATCCGTCAACGGGCGAATATTTACTGTAATTTTGGTGTATCGCCTCAATGGCTGCTTCTTTGATAAAATCAGGAATATTGAAATCAGGTTCACCTAAACTGAGCCCAATGATGTCCTTTCCTTGCGCTTTTAATTCACGTGTTTTCGCTGCCATAGCTAACGTAGCAGAGGCTTCCATATTATTAATACGGTCAGATAAGAATTCTTTCATAAAATGATTATTTTTAATATGTTTCAGGGCAAAAATACGCATTTTTTTTTGATATTTCCACTTAAAAATCTGCTTATTTTTATATATTTGCGCTTTATTTTGTTATATAACTAACTTATATGTAAAAGTTGGAGTGCAGTTGTTAATTCTTTAATAATCAATATGAATTACATCAAAAAATATTTCAATCATTTATCAGAAAGACAATTATCACAATTTGAGCAATTGAAATCGGTTTATGAACAGTGGAATGCAAAAATAAATGTTATTTCACGCAAGGATATGGATTTATTTTACTTGCATCACGTGTTGCATTCGTTGGCAATTGCCAAAGTGATATCGTTTTTGCCTGAAAATGAAGTGCTTGATGTAGGGACAGGCGGAGGTTTTCCAGGAATTCCGTTGGCAATATTGTTTCCTGAAACGAGATTTACGTTAGTTGATTCTATCGGAAAGAAAATCAAAGTAGTGGAAGAAGTTACAAAATCCGTTGATATTAAAAATGTTACAGCAATTAATTGCCGTGTAGAACAAATCGATAAGAAATTTGATTTTGTTGTGAGTCGGGCTGTAACTCAAATGCCTGAATTTGTGAAGTGGATTGAAGGAAAAATCAAAAAACAGTCAAAAAATTCGTTAGAAAATGGTATTTTATATCTGAAAGGTGGCGATTTGACAGAAGAATTGTCTTCTTTTAAAAATATTCGTTTGTATAACATATCCGATTTCTTTTCGGAAGATTTTTTTGAGACAAAAAAAATAGTGTATTTGAAACCATAGAAGGAATGTTTGTTTTTGACTTTTTAAGTAATGAATTTTGAGAAAAAAGGAAGGCGTAACTTTTTTTGATACCACGTTATGATAACAAAAAAGGCTATCCGATTTCTCGAACAGCCTTTCTCGTTACGAATAAAATTTTGAAAACTATGCAATTTTTCTTGACCCAGCTCCGATGACAACATCATACACTTTGGGTTCGTGACCGTATTTGGCAGCAAATTCTTTTTTAGCTTTGGCGATGAACGCATCGTACAGGTCTTCTTTGACGATATTGATGGTACAGCCTCCAAATCCGCCTCCCATAATGCGACTTCCTGAAACACCACATTCTTCGGCGATAGTAGCAAGAAAATCAAGCTCTTCGCAACTCACTTCATAGAGTTTACTCATTCCCCAATGCGTGCCATACATCATTTTTCCGACTGTTTCAAAATCACCTTTGGTCATTGCATCGCAAGCAGCACGCAAACGCTCTGCTTCACCCACAGCATACTCCGCACGGCGATAATCCTCCTCGCTTACTAAATCTTTTACCGATTTAAGTTGGTCGAAATTGGCTTGACAAACAAATTCCACCTCGGGATATTTTTTATGTAATTCCTTGGCAACACGCTCACACGACAAACGACGTTCATTGTAAGGAGAACCAACAAGGGCGTGTTTCACCACTGAATCTAAAAGCACCACTTTATATCCTTTTGGATTAAACGGAACGTATTCAAATTCCATATTACTGCAATCCAATTTGATAAGATGCCCTTCTTTTCCGAAGAGAGAAGCGAATTGGTCCATAATTCCGCATTTCACACCAACGTAATTATGCTCAGTCATTTGTCCAACTTTCACCAATTCTTTTTTGTCAAAGCCTAATTTATAAATTTCGTTTAGTGCAAAGGCATAAGCACTTTCAAGCGCTGCCGATGAAGACATACCTGCTCCAAGAGGCACATCACCCGTGAAAACGGTGTCGAAACCTCCTGTTTTTCCACCTCGTTTTGCCAATTCGCGAACCACTCCGAAAATGTATTTTGCCCAACCTGCTTCGGGCTTATCTTCTTCATTTAGTCCAAATTCGGCATATTCTTTTAGGTCAATGGCGTAAGCTCGGATTTTGTCTGTTCCGTTAGGTTTTATCTCAATGAGCATTCCTTTATCTACGGCTCCTGGAAGTACAAAACCTCCGTTGTAATCAGTATGTTCACCAATGAGATTGATACGCCCAGGTGAGAAATAAACCTCACCTTGCGTATTGAATTTTTCTTTAAAAATAGTTCTTACAATATTTAAGTTGTTCATAACTAAATGATTTTTAATTGATTATTAATCCACAGGAATATCTTTGTTTACGTTTTTACAACCAATGAAAGCGTAATATAATAAGAATAACAATCCTACTACAATAACCCAATAACTTGTCAAATAGCCAACACCACCAGCGGCGTCAACAATTCCGTTTTGCAACAACGGAAGGATACCTCCACCACAAACCATCACCATAAAAATACCTGATGCTTTTTCGGTGTATTTGCCCAATCCTTCTACGGCAAGGTTGAAAATTCCGCCCCACATTACCGAAGTGCACAAACCTACAAGCACGAGTAACGCCGCACTTACAGGCACTTGCACCAATCCGAATAAACCTTCTGAATCGTTTTTAAACACAGGAAGGTTCATCAATGAATCAACAGGAGCAAACATTGCGCCCAAAGTAAGCACTACGCCCAATCCTGATGCAAATGTGAGCATTTTTTTAGCTGAAATTTTGCTTCCGACCGCTGCACCAAGCAAACGACCAACCAGCATTAACAGCCAATATGTTGCGGTTACAGAACCTGCTATGGCTTCCGCACCTCCTTTGTCTCCAAGTTTAAGTACGTCTAAATCAGGGTTTTGTAACCATTTGTTAAGTACGTTTGGCACACCTACTTCAACTCCTACATAAACAAAAATTCCGATAGCACCCAAAACGAAGTGACGGAACGAAAGTGGACTATGTTGATAGG
The DNA here is from genome assembly GCA_041819925.1 of Capnocytophaga sp. Lineage (GTDB taxonomy): Bacteria > Bacteroidota > Bacteroidia > Flavobacteriales > Flavobacteriaceae > Capnocytophaga. Next base: position 2,599 of record JBGYFE010000004.1, on the reverse strand, counting down.
TTGTGGCAACTGTTTTTTGTTCTTTCTGTTTTTCAGGAATTTTAGTAAATAAAATTACCAAAAAGGCAAAGGCGAAGATAGCCAATGCTGCGTACATTAATGGAAAAACATTACTGATTTGAGCGTTTTTAATTCCTTGTGGAATCAAAATCCCTACAAGAATGATAACCGCCGTTCCACAAAGAGAGTTGAATGAACCTCCTAATTGAATCAATTGATTTCCTTTGTTTCCGCCTCCACCGAGCATATTAAGCATAGGGTTTACCACTGTGTTGAGCAAACACATTGAAAAACCAGCAATGAAAGCCCCAAGCAAGTACACTCCGAAACTTCCCATCACACCTGAAACGGTTTGGATTCCCACTCCAATAAAACCAACTGCAATGGCTATTAAGGCTGTTTTTTTATATCCATTTTTTTCCAATAAATTTCCGGCAGGATATCCCATTACGGCGTAAGCAATAAAGTTCGCAAACACCCCGAGCGTTCCCATCCAATTGGCAACATTAAATTGAAATTTCAAAATATCACCCATTGGTGACGCTAAATTGGTAACAAATGAAATCATACCGAAAAGGAAAATCATCGCAATGATGGCAATCAAATTTCCTTGTGAACTTTGTGAATTATTACTCATAATTGTTAAATTAATTTGGTTATTAAACTATAATATTTCTTTAAAAAATAAATTTAAAATTCGTGAAATAGTCGTATTCCTCACCTGGGTTTAGTTGCGTGCTTTTGAAATTCGGGTGGTTGAGCGCATCGGCAAAACCTTGTGCTTCAAAGCAGAATCCCGCATTTTTGCCCAACTCTTTTCGATTAGTTGGTTGCAGTTCAGGAAGATAATACCCTGCATAGATATGCAATACAGCGTGGTTCGTACGCACCTCAACGGTGATTGTTTTTTCGGCGTTTGTTACTGAACCAATACATTTGTCGCTACTAATTTCATTGACAAATGAATTATCGGTGTGCTCATAAATAGGTTGCCCTTTACGGTAATCTAACGGAGTTCCTGCCACAGGCAATATTTCTCCAGTAGGGGTGAAAAATTCAGGTTCTAACGGCACATACTTATCTGAATTTATGGTTAGTATGTGGCTTAAAATATCACCTTTATTTTCGTGATTTAAGTTGAAATACGTGTGTTGTGTGAGGTTGAGAATAGTAGGTTTGTCCGTTTTTCCGCCGTAGTGAATTTGAATGGAATTGTCATCAAGAAGTTCGTAAGAAACTGTGGCTGTGAGATTTCCGGGGAATCCCTCTTCACCATCTTTCGAGAAGTATTCCAAAACGACTTTTGGGTTGGGTTCTTCTTCCACTTTGACAATGTCCCAAACCACGCTATCGAAGCCTACGAAACCGCCGTGAAGCTGGTTTCCTCCGTGATTGGTGGTTACTTGTAGTGGTTTGCCATCAATTTGTGTTTTTCCAAGTTTGATACGTCCTGCATTTCTGCCGATGATAGCTCCTAAATACGGATACCCTTTGCGGTACTCCTCGCTAACATATTCTTCAAAAGTATCGAACCCAAGCACGGTTTCCACCATTTGTCCGTTTACAGGTACTTTTACGGAAGTGATGATGCCTCCAAAATTCGTGATGGAGACTTGCATTCCGTTTTTGTTGGTTAACGTAATGATTTTTACGCTTTTATCGTTATAAGTTCCGAATGTTTTTTGTTGTATATTTTTCATACGCATAAAAATTTCGACGAAGGTACGAAAAAAAACGAAAAGCGGAAACTAAAAAGCGGAAAAATTTTATCTTTTTTTTAAGAAAATGTATCTGTATGGTTTTTAAATGGAATGCTTATTCATTGAAAATGAAATATTTTGCAATTGTTTTCTTTCATTTAGTATTTTTTCGGATAAGTTTCAAAGCCCAATCATAGTGGCTTGATGTTGCTGATACCAAATAAGCCCCAAGTGATGTAGAACCCGTCCAAGCGTATTTCTTTTTAGTAAAAAGTTCTTCATTGCTGTGTTTTTCAATGATTTGCATTATTTTTTGATGCGATTGTTCAAATAGAGTAGTTATTTCTTTTAGCGAAAAATGTTGGCATTCTTGCCAAATTTCACGATTTAGGCGAGGTGTGTCAGCAAAAGTATAACCTTCTTTTGGAATAGCAGGTTTTTTGCCTTCCATTCCAATTTCGTACCAGTTAAAAAACAATAAGTGCCAATGGTGTAAATGCCCGATTATGTCCCGTATGTTTCGGTTCATTGTTCCTTCGGGGAATTCTTTTTCACGTTTTTCATCGGGTAAATTAGTAATGAAAAGAAGTAATTGTTCGTAATTTTTCTGGCTTAATGTCTGTAATTCAGATTTTGATTGAGGACGTGGCATTTCTGTAAAATATTAAAAATTTATTCGTTTGAATAGTCATCACAATGTTTTCTTGGTCGTGTTTTAAAAAGTATGATGATGTAAAAATTTGACAATTAGGGAATAAAGTTGTATTTTTGTTGAATGCTAATAACAATTACACTCCACTGCCCCAATTGTCAGAGTACAAAGGTAGTCAAAAATGGCAATAAAAAGAACAAAAAGCAAAACTATCTTTGCAAAACCTGCAAACGCCAATTCATCGGTG
>JBGYFE010000003.1:0-27691 GCA_041819925.1 Capnocytophaga sp. | reverse complement strand
TGATGAATTTTAAATTGCGAGTTCTTGAGAATTTTTACACTTCTTGTCAGAATATGACTCAATTGTTGTACTCCCATATTCGTTTAACCTTATGATTAAATGTTAATAATTTTTTTTTTAACTTTGCAAAAAGATTTTTTCATAACCAAACTTTTAAACCAACTTTCCGATGAAAAAAGTAATATTGATTTATTTCTTTTTGATTTCTACTTGTCTTTTTGCTCAAAATTCACATCAACTTTCGGGACGCATTGTAGATGATGCGGGTGAAGGCATTGCTTACGCTGTAATTTCTGTCCTTACCGATAACGGGACGATGGTTACACAAACGAGCACTGACCTTGACGGATTTTTCACCGCAAAAGGCACTGAAAATACAGTACATTTGGTGGTTCTGGCAAGTGGTTTTGAACCTTACCAAGGAAGTCCGTTTGTGTGGAACAAAACACTTTCTCTTCCAACAATTATTTTGCAAGCATCTGTAAATCAGCTTGAAGAAATTACAGTATCCGCCACTCGGAACGAACCTGCCATTCGGCTTGAAGCTGGAAAAATCATTTTTTCACCCGCTCAAAGCGCCATTATTTCGGGCGGAAATGCCTTTGATGCTTTGAAAAAAACACCCGGAATTTTGATTGATAACGCCAACAATTTTTCCATTTTAGGAAAGAAAGGTGCAATGGTTTTCATCAACGGCAAATCAACCTATATGCAAGGTGACGACTTGGCAAATTTTTTGAAATCTCTGACAGTTTCACAGGTTAAAAATATTGAGGTGATGATGAATCCGTCGGCGCAATTTGATGCCGAAGGCGGTGCAGGAATTATCAATATCGTACTGAATAAGAAGCACATAGAAGGAACATTCCTTTCTGTTGGAAGTGGCGTTTCTTATTGGGAACATTTGCGCAACAACACCGACATTTCGTTGCAACATAACATCGGCAAGGTAAACATCAACGCGGGGTATAATCATCAAGTGGGAAATGTTGGGATTTACTACGGTTCTACTCGCTATCAGAATGATAATGAATTGGTTAGCACTTCCGATGATACTGACCGACGCAAATTTGTGTCGGGAAACATTGGCGTGAATTTTCTACCTAATGAAAAAAATACACTCGGACTGAATTTGACCGCCAACACAGCTTTTGGAAAGGGCGAAATCTACACCCAAAACGATATTTTTGACACAAACCATCAACTGCAAAGAACGCTTTTTGCCATAAGCGATTATTTTTCACAGAAAGCCAACCGCTATGGCGTAAATGCTTTTTACGAATATCAACCTTCTGATAATCAAAAATATAACATTGACGTTGATTACGTTTTCTTTGATGGAGGCACAGGAAATTTACAATCGAATGCACATCAATTGCCTAACGCAAATCGCATTGATGATGACACCTATTTGACGGACAATACACGAAAAATCCACATTTTTGCAACTGCTTTTCATCAGAAATTAAAACTCGGAAAGGGAGATTGGGCGTCGGGTGTCAAATTTTCGCAAGTTTCTTCCGATAATAATTTCACATTCTACACACTGGCGCAACCTCAAAATATATTGGACGTAAATCGCTCAAATCGTTTTGATTATCAAGAAAAAATCATAGCGCTCTACGCCCAATATAGGTATCCAATTACGGAAAAACTTACCGCCGAAGCAGGATTGCGAAGCGAGCATACTTTTCCGCTCGGAAAATTGTTTCCATACGCAGGAAGTTCAGAAAAATATCAAGAAAACGGGAATAATTACTCCAATTTATTTCCTTCCTTAAACGTTGTTTATCAGCAAGATGACAGAATTTCTTACGGATTGAATTACAGTAGCCGAATTTCTCGACCCGTTTATCAGGAATTAAATCCGTTCAGTTACCCGTTAGATGGACTTTCTTCGTGGAAAGGAAATCCGTTTTTGCTTCCGCAGAAAATTCAAAAAATTAGCGCAAACATCACAAAAAACAGCACTAATTTGATTGTTTCATATACTTTTACAAAAGATTTTAGCGCACAAATCACTGAAAAATCAGAAACAAACAAAGTTTTGATGACTCCGAAGAACATCGGAAATCAAAAATACTTTTCCGCAAGCCTTTTTCAAGAAATAAACATCGGAAATTGGTATAAATTACGCTTCAATCCAACCATTTTTTACATCAAAAACGATATTTCTTTGGAAAAATATCCGCATTTTGCGCTGAAACGTTGGAGTTTTTCATTCAATAGCCAACACGAATTTCAACTGCCTTTCCGCATAAAAGGAAGCGTCAACACCGACTATTATTCCAAACGCATCAATGCTGCTAATGAAATAGCCAAAACTTCTGGATTTATTGATGTGGGCTTACAACGCAGTTTTTGGGAAGACAAACTGAATGTAAACCTTTCTTTTACAGATATTTTACACACCAATCGGTGGGATAACGAAAGCCATTTACCCGATTTAGCCAATTATGGTTGGGGATATTTTGAGTCGCGTCAAATAAAGTTTTACATCACTTACAAAATCGGAAAACAAAAATCGCAATCCACTCATCAAAGTGACTTGAACGAAACGGAAAGGCTTTAGTTTATTATCTTATTGTGTAACGGTAAATCCTAATTTTTTCAAGCCGTCTTGCACTTCGGGGCAACTCATAAAGAGCTTCCAAAGCAATCCTGTGCGGTGATTTTCAATCATCGGAGCGATAGTCAATTGGTCAATTGCCAAATATCGTTGCGGATACCAATCATATTGCTCACTGAATGCGTCATAAAAGCCGTATTTTCCCCATATTTTATCTCCTAAATTGAAATAAAAATGCTTCAATGCCGCCATTGATTCTTCGGGAGTATATGGAAAGCACGACAAGGTAGCCGTAGGTGTAATTACAGCTTTGTCATTGGTCATCGGGTGGTGTGCTGCATATCCATCAACCGAGTAACTTGCCGTTAGCCCCCAACAATTTGCTCCGTAACCTTTGTATCCTTTCGGATTTTCTACACAATATTTGTAATCAATAAGCGTATGGTTGCGATTGAGTTGCCAATAATCGGCGTAAGCATCGCTCAACCCTTTCGGATTTAGCCCAATGTAAGAATAATGCGCCCAGAAAAGAGGGCCGCCATAGTCTTCTGCCCCATTATGTTTCAGTATCAAAGGCAGTCCGTAGGCTGTTTTATCGGTTTTGATGCCTCCTTTGCGCGCCCAACCGTTATGATATGCCGATGCCGGAATGGTGTGCGTAGGCGATGAAGCTGCTAAAATATAGGTTATCAAACATTCGTTATATCCTTCCAATGGGAAATTCATTTGCCATTCATATTGCGGACTCCAATGCCAATATAGCACATCTTTTCCGTTCAAGTACCACGTCCAATCCATTTCCTTCCAGAGCGTATCGATGCGTGTAGCCAATTCTTTTTCGGCTTGACTTCCATCTTTGAAGTACTGTCGGACGCAAAGTAGCCCTTGCATCAAAAAGGCACTTTCGACCAAGTCGCCCCCGTTGTCTTTTGTTCCGAAAGGTTTGGTTTTTCCGGTCTTTCCGTCAATCCAATGCGACCAAACACCGTGATAGCGGTCGGCTTTTTCCAAAAAGGAAACGATTTTAGTAAGCCGTTGCAGCCCCTCCTCACGGGTAATAAAACCGCGTTCCATACCCACAACGAGCCCCGCAATACCGAAGCCACTGCCTCCTGTGGTGATGATATGCTGGTCGTTCAACGGATAATTACCATCTATATGGATACGCTCACGCGCCAAACCAGAGTTTTCTTCCGCTCCTTCCCACATATAGTTGAAATGTGCCTTCTGGATATAATCTAAAAAGGCATCATCGGAGGCAAATTCCGTAGGTCGAGAGGTTTCCTTTGGGGTTTCTTCCACCTCAATAGGCGTTTCTTTTTTCTTTTCACCGCACGCAAGCAAAGCGAAAAGCATCAAAAAGGAGATGAAAAAATGATTTTTTTGTTTCATAATGGATAATTTATTTGGTTTCTTATAGTATTTGTCCCTCCTGCAAGAGGTTTATTTTTAATATATTACATACTGACCTTTTCAAGGTGAACTACATCGCCCTGTCCCCTTAAAAAAAGGGATTGGAGTAAGCACTCGTATTTAATTAGTTTTCAAAAGTTCTTGCTTTTTATATCCCCCTTGCCCCCTTAAAAAGGGGGATTTAGACAGGTACGTTTATATTGATTAGCTTTTATATCCATAAATACACGCTTTCATTCCCCCTTTGAAGGGGGTTGGGGGATGTTAGACCTTTAATAAGGCTCTTGTTTTTCATATCCCCTGCCTTCTTAAAAAGGAGAGTTTGGGTAGATGTTTATATTTATAAATATGTACTCTCACTTCCCCCCTTTTTAAGGGGGTAAGGGGGATGTAAACAAAGTTTTAGTCTGTCTTTCTCTCCGTTTGGAGGTCTAAATAAGCTATTTTACTTTTTTATCTTATACAACCACGACAGAAAATCAGGCGAATTGAAAGCAGGATGCCAACTATTGTGATTTACACCATAAAATTCAATGTATTCCACCTCTTTTCCGCTTTTTTTCAGGGCTTTGTAAGCCTCGCGCGACAGTCCAACAGGCACAACATCGTCAATGTCTCCGTGATAAATACGGAACTTTGTTGAGGTTTTTAGCTCGTGCAGGCGTTCTATGTTTACCCCACCGCAAATCGGAATAGCTGCGGCAAATCGGTCGGGTTGCCGACAAACAATGTCAAAGGTAGCCATTGCGCCCATCGATAATCCCATTACGTAAATACGCCTTTCATCAACTGGATTTTTCTGTATGAAATCGGCTAAAAGTTCCATAACAAGTTGTGTTTGGGACGATGCAGGCACATTTTTAGCAAACGGATTGCCGTTTTTAAATCCTTGTTCAGGACGTTTATCCATAAACCAATAAAACTCTGACGGACATTGCGGGAACAACACAAACGAAGGATATTTCTCCCTATTAGACGGATTAGAGAATAACGTTCCGCCATTGCGAAGTTGACTCTCATTGTCTTTTCCTCGCTCTCCTGCCCCGTGCAAAAACAGCACTAATGGGTACTTTTTCCCTTTTTGTATGTTTTCAGGAACTAATAACCGATAGTTTAACGAATCGTTTTGAGCATTAATGAACGTATGCTTTGAAAAATCATCGTTTTGCGCTAATGTCAGATGTGTACTCATCACAACCAAAAGTAGTAAAATTATCTTTTTCATTGCTCGCATTGCTTATCATTGTGTGGCTATGGTTTTAATTTCGGTATCGGAAATGGCTTTGTTATAGAAAAAGAAATCGTCTAACAATCCGGTAAAGTTTTTCGCCCAAGTTTGAGCCGAAGCCCCACTGGTAAGACTGGGGTCGGTTTGGAATTGCAACGCCCCAATGACCAGTTGCCCCATATCATTATAAGCAATTTGTCCAAATCCTGTGAAATCTTTGCTCACCGCAAGGTCTCCATTTTTGAAAATGTCTAACAATTTTGTGTCAGCATCATAGCGGAAAGTCAAATGTACCCAATCACCAATAGCGCCTTCAATGCGCTCTTCCACCCATTTCTCCGTTACACCGTTGTAAAGATGCATTTTAATACGAGCTTGGTCAGGCGAAGAACTGTTACTATCAAGGAAAATATCTAAATTACCCCAAAATGTTTTGGTATTTGATATGGAAAAAATCCCTACGGCACTGCTCGCTTGCTCTGATTTCATCCAAAAAGCTATCGTAAAACTTCCTAAATTGGCGATGGTATCACGTACACTAATATCACCAGGATAGGCAGCAGGATTGGGCGTAATCAAAATATATGAATCGTCGCTTCCCTGATAGGCTTTTCCTTTTTTTCCTGTTACGAACGTAGCACCTCCTTTGACTTGTGTACTGATTTTGTAATTGCTTTGGTCTTTGGCTTCATCTTCAAAAGTGAGTGCTAACTTCTGCGGATTGTACGCAGGTGGTGGCGGTTGTTGTGGATAATCAAATGCAGGGTCTTGGTCTAAATCTTGAAAGCAAGATTGCATAACGAATGCAAGTCCTATCATTAGTATAGGCAGTTTGCTGAAAATATTTTTTTTCATCTGTTTATGATTATAATTTTAAGTTTGATTATATTTTGCTCGTTTACATCCCCCTCCCCCTCTTTAAAGGGGGAAATGAAAGCGTATATTTATAAATATAATAGTCAATCATATATAAATGCTTACCCAAATCCCCCTTTTTAAGGGGGCAGGGGGATATGAAAAGTAAGAACTTTGACAAAGGTTTTAGCTGTTTTTACTCTATTCGGATATTTTTACATCCCCCTTTCACATACTCTGCTTTCGCAGACTTCCCTTTAAAGGGGGAATGAAAGCGTATATTTATAAATATAATAGTCAATCATATATAAATGCTTACCTAAATCCCCCTTTTTAAGGGGGCAAGGGGGATATGAAACGTAAGAAGTACTATAATATACCTCTTACGAAATATTAATAATCAGGGTTTTGAACTAACACTCCGTTAGAACGGTCAACCTCTTGTTGAGGTAATGGCAAATAACGATGTTTGTACTGATAATTTGTTTTTCCTGCGGCGTGCAACACATCTTGAGCTATTCCCCAACGCACCAAATCATAGAAACGGTCGAATTCCATAGCCAATTCCACACGGCGTTCGTGACGAATGGCATCACGCAAATCGACTTGATTAGTGGTGGTAATTTGTGGAAGTACTGCTGTGGTGGCTTCACGTCGTGCACGCGCACGTACTTGCTCTAAATAATTAAGTGCATCACCCGAATTGCCCAGCTCGTTTGCCGCTTCGGCAGCCATCAAAAGCACATCAGAATAACGAATCAAACGAATGTTATACCAATAACCAAAACGATCATACGTATTTCTCAATGTTGGACTTGTATAGGCTTTTTTATTGTAATAAGCATTAATAACGTTAGCATTGGCAACAGGTTTCTCTCCGTAAGGTTTGTTTGCAGGAATGCTGTTAGGGTCGCCGCCTGTTTTAATGAAATACAACAAAGTTTCATCTTTGCGAGGGTCGCCTGCCTCAAAAGCATCGGCTAAAATTTGTGTAGGCGTATGCCAGCCCCAGCCTAAATCCCAACTTCCAGCACCTCGAACGCCCTGCACTTGGGCAAATTGACTACCTACCTCGTCAGAACGCGGGTGCGTTGCATTCGCAGTACACTGTATTTCAAAGATAGAACCGCTGTTGTTCTCTCCTTCTTCACGGAAAATTTTTGAAAAATCAGTGTTTAGGTTATAAAGCCCTGAATTTATCACATCGGTAGCGGCTGCGTATAGGTTTGTCCAATCGTTACGCATCATATACGTTTTGGCGTGCAACGAGCGAGCAGCTCCCCAAGTTAAACGCCCTACATAGATTGGTGACCACGTTTTTGGTAGGTTTTCTTCGGCAATGGTAAGGTCAGCATCAATCAGTGCATAAATGTCGGTTTCAACGGATTTGGGTACGTTTGCTTCTTCGGCATTAGCCACCTTAAAATTAATCAGAGGCACTTGCCCGAAAGCTCGAACGAGATTGAAATAAGCAAACGCACGGAAAAAATGTGCTTCGCCGTAATTGATTTTATCACTATCGGTTAATGTACTTTGGTCAGCGTTTTTGATGGCATCAATCACGTTGTTTGCCGAATGGATAACATCATAGTTCGCAGTGTAATAACCCGCAATAAAATCATTGGTTGTGACGTATTGAAAGTCATCGAACATTGCTGCTTTATCAGATTGATCAGCAAGTGTAGAGCCTTTTTCGGCATCTTCTGAACGAAAACAATGAATAGCCAAAGCGGGCGTGCCTGCTGTGATACTAAAACCTCGTAGTTTACCATATATTGCAAAAACACCTGCTTCATACGAGCCTGATTTTTGGTCGCCATCCACCCATTCTCCTTGCGGTTCTTGGTCTAATTTTGCGCAACTCATTGGCAGTGCCAAGAATAACATTATGGTTATTTTTATAAAAATATTTGATTTCATCTTGCTTGATTTTAGAAAGTTAAGTTAATTCCGTAAGTAAAAATCATCGGCATTGGATAAGTACCTGTGTCAATACCGAAGGCTAATGCACTTCCTCCAATTTCAGGAGTATATCCTGTATTTTTACTCCACGTTTTTAGGTTTTGAACGTTGGCATAAAGTCTCACTTTTTTCATTTTAATACGTTCCGTGTACTGTTGCGGAAGTGTGTAGCCCAATTGAATATTTCGGATTCTGAAAAAACTTCCGTCTTCAATAAAATATGACGAATTCATACGGTTAATTGCCCGCGAAGGGTCAATGATAGGCTCCCAATTTGAAGTACCTTCACCGTGCCATCTACCTGCTTGTTTGGTGTGGTAATTCAATCGGGCGTGACCAACCTCACCCCAACCTCGATAAATTTCATTACCATACACTCCCATAAACTCCATTTCCAAATCAAAGTTTTTATATCCGAGATTGATATTAAAACCATAGGTGAGGTCAGGTGTTGGATTTCCTATCATATCACGGTCGGCAGAAGTGATTTTTCCGTCATTATTAATATCTGCAAATTTTAAATCCCCAGGTTTTACAGTTCCTAACTCATTCGTTGGAGAAGTCGAAACATCTTCATAATTTTGATATACACCAATAACTTTATATCCGAAGAAATGCCCAATAGGATACCCTTCCAACGAACGAGAAACATTTCCTGTTCCTTCATAAATCGCATCGTCTTTGCCTCTACCTAATGAAATCACCTTGTTGTCGATAGTGGTAATGTTTGCTGAAAGTGAGTAGGTAAAATCTGAATTTTTGGCTTTATCGCTCCAACCAACAGAAATTTCCCAACCTTTGTTTTGAATTTCGCCTAAATTTTCCAAAGCGTTGTTAGCTCCTGCAATGCCACTAAGTAGCACGATTAGGTCTTTGGTGTTTTTACTGTAATAGGTGGGTTCAATACTCAACCGATTGTTCAAAAGACGTAATTCTGCACCTATTTCCCAAGCGTGCGTTTTTTCCCAACCTAAATTCTGAACTAAATATTTCGGCGCATATCCCGTAATGATTCTATCTCCAAAAACAGCACTTTCTGAACCGGCAAGTAGTGGATAGGTGGGATAGTTATACCCTCCCGTATTTTGGCTTCCAAGCACACCCCAAGAGCCTTTAAGTTTTAGATAATCAATAAGATTTTGTCCTTCCATAAAGGTTTCTTCACTGACTACCCAACCGGCACCAAAGGAATAGAAATTATCCCACGTATTGCCTGAATTGCGGAAAACCGAAGCCCCATCACGGCGGAAAGAGGCATTAAACAAATACCGATTGTCATAGTTGTACAAAGCTCTGACCAAATAAGACATTGTGAAACGTTTATACTGACTTGAACCATTTCCTAAATTGGTTGGGTCAATGGATGAAAGCCACCATTTATCGTCATTTTCTGGAATTGAGAATATAATATCGTTATAATGTTGTCGGCGAGAACCTGAAAGTGAAGAATACTCAATATAGTTCGTAGTAAGCCCTGCCGTAGCGGTTATGTTATGTTTGTCGATATTCTTTTTGTATGTCAAAATATAATCCGTTTGTGTAGCAATGGAAGTTGATTTTGATTGAGAAATACTTTCGTAGTCGGTCAAACGCTCACGTGGGTCTGATATATCAGGATTGTACACCCAAATAATTGGGCTGAATGTACGAGATTCTCCCACTCCATAATCCACTGAAAATGTGGTTTTGAATGAAAAGTCGTTTAAGAAATCAACTTCTCCATACACATTTCCTGCTAAACGATGATTCATCGCTTTGGTGTGATTGCCTCGTGTTTGTACATCAATCATTGGATTCCATACTTGGGCACGCTGAAAGTCAGGCATTGTGTAGAAAAGCCCTGTGTTTGGTTCAAATATTGGAGCAATTGGTGTGGCACTGAGCGCTGCCGTAACACCTTTCGCATCAGGCGGAAGCGTTCTCGCTCCATTGATTTGGAAGCCCACGCGGAGGAAATCGGTCAAGCTGTACTCACTGTTGAGATTCAGTGTCATACGTTGCAATTCTTCATTCTTGATGGAGCCTTCTTCTTTAAGATAACCCGCACCAAGATAAAACTTACTACGTTCTCCTGAACCTGTAATGCTAATATTATGGTTTGAAATCCAGCCTTTTTGGAAAATTTCATCTTGCCAATCAGTATTTGCTGTCCAACGTGAAAAATCAAAAGCTGCTGCTCCTTGATTTTGCAATTGTTCGGCATAAAGTTCACGGAAAAGATTTCCGTCAGCCATTGAAATACGGTCGTTGATTGTTTTTAGTCCCAAAGAAGAATTAACATTGACTAATGTTTGTCCTTTTTTAGCCTTTTTGGTAGTAATGATAATCACCCCATTAGCACCTCGTACCCCGAAGATTGCCAATGATGAAGGATCTTTCAAAACCTCCATTGACTCAATGTCCGACGGGTTTAGGTAATTGATGTTGTCCGTAAACAATCCATCAACGACATATAAAGGAGTGTATCCGTTGATGGAGTTTGTTCCGCGTATGCGTATTTCGGGGTCTTGCCCAGCACGCCCTGTATTAACTACTTGCACGCCAGCTATCTTTCCTTGTACAGAAGCCAGCGGATTGGTAGAAGGTCTGTCAGCAATTTCTTCTCCTTTAATACTAACGATAGACCCTGTGAGGTCTCGTTTTTGGGCTGCACCGTATCCGATAACAACCACTTCTTGCAATTCTTGCGTGTCTTCGGCAAGTTGTACGTCGATTTTGGTGCGTCCGTTTATGGCAACTTCTTGCGTTTGCATCCCGACGTAACTGAATACCAAAATTCCGTTGGCAGGAACGTCATTGAGCGAGTAATTTCCGTCAAAATCGGTCATTACGCCCGTTGTTGTTCCTTTAAGCACTACGTTTACGCCCACCGCAGGGACATTTGTTTCTTTTTCGCGTACTGTTCCGCTTACGTTTATTCGACTTTGAGCAAATAAACTCCACGTAAAGGAACAAAACGAAATCATCAAAAGAATATTTTTCAGATTCATATAACTATGTTTTTATTTTTTCACCAACAAAAAAAGTTACAAAATCTGATTCATCAAAAAAAACGACCTCTTTTTAAATACGTCAGCCAAAGAAAAACGTTTTAGCTTGCTACGTCAAAGCTACGTCATCAATTTTTAATTTATTGATTACAAACGTTTTTAATTTGTTATTTTAGAAATACGCATTTTAAAAAACATCACTTTCTTTTGTTTTCTTTTACTTACTTTTTTGAAACAAATTCTCTTCAAATGCGAAGATTTCTTTTTAATTTTTAGTTACCTGAACACTATGCAATTTATTATATCCCTTTTGTTCGTCCCAAAGTCCTTCGTTGGCAAGTTGAATGCTAAACTCGGAACGATTGGCAAGGGTTGGTTTCGGGTCAGGTAGGTTTAGATAGATATCATACGTTCCTTCGGGGAGATTTTCAGGCAAGTTAAACCGTGCTTTAATGGTAATTTCTTCATTCGGAAACCAAAAACGAGGGTCATTTTTGAGTTTTACTGTGCGAGAAGTTTCTTTTCCTACAAAAACAATTTGCACATCACGCGGATTGAAAGGCGCTGCCCAGCCTACATTTTTAAGTTTCAAATCAATGGAGAAAGTTTTCCCTATGATAGCCTTTTTGGAGAATGTTCCTTCGGATAATACCAATCGATATCCTAAATTCTTTTTGATTTCATCAAGACAATTATCTCTATCCCAATTTTTTATAACCTCCTCTTTGTAATCTTGATTGATATATGACCAATGGTAGTCTCGCATATCTTTAAGTGCATTCTGACAAGCGGAAAAAGAAGAAACTTTACAGGTTTCGCCCCCCATCGGAACGAATTTAGTTTCGTTTTTCCAATAAGTTCTATATTCCGCTACGTTCTGAAACGTTCCTGTATCGTCTTTATCTGCTAAAAAACAATCATTGTGAAACCCTATGCGAGAAATTGAACTGCCATCGTGTGCTGTTTGCAAGGTAATGACTTGATTTGGAGTTATATTATAGGCATACAATTTAGCTTGCGGATAACGCACACACACCATTCTTTCTTTTGGCAAAGCCTCTAAGAGCGTTTCTAAAACTTTTTTGCGTGGTTCATATTGGTCTTTCTTAGGTTGGAAAACATAGTTATCTGTATAATACCATTCTCCCCAAACTCCCACAAATCCGGCTTGTAACAGACAGATAACATCGGCATATTCTTGGAATATGGGCTTTAACTGAGCAATATGTTGCTCTGTTATATGCCAAGGTGCGTCCCAAGGCTTTTGATTTTCGTCTGATGTATAAGAAAACCGCAAAATAGCCTTACTTCCTCCGTCTCTAAGAGCTTGCATATTGGTTCTTATACGCTGCAAATAAGCATCTGAAATGCGTTGGTTACGAAAATCATACATATAATACACTGTGTAGAGAAGACTGATACCTTCTTTTCGGTATCTTTGCACTGTTTCTTTGGTTAAGACATTATTTGCATTAGAACGAAAGTCTGCATATTTGTAAAATCCTCGTTCTGGATTGATAATCACACTATTTGACGCCCGATAGGTAATCTTTTCTATCTCTTCGGAAGACAAATTAGCGTCATCATCTGTAATAATAACGTCTTCTTTCGGATTTTCAGTAGGTAAAATCCCTGAACTCTTGGTACAATTGAAAAATAGAACCACCAAGAATATAAAAAAAAGCAATATTCTTTTTCATTTTATATAAATTTATTTCGTTTTTTCTAAGGTTTTTTTTATTAACAATGAGCATTATGAGCAATTTTCAGAAAATCTATCAATATAACTAATCATTTTAAATTATTGTTACATAAAATCCTCTTTTGAACAGCTCTCTATTCCTCTTCAAAGTTTTTTTAAATCACATCTCCCTGCTCCTTTCATCACATCTCCCTGCTCCCTTCATTATATCTCCCTGCTCCCTTCATTATATCTCCCTGCTCCCTTCATTATATCTCCCTGCTCCCTTCATTACATCCCCCTGCCCCCTTCAAAGGGGGAATTGTTACGACAAATTGTTTTAAATTAGTTACATATTTTTTACTAAAACAATAAAATTTCTACTTCACGGGTTCAAACCAAAGCAAACGCTCCAAAGGTACGGTAATCGTATAGGTTTTTCCGCCTTTGTAAATCTTTCCTTGGTCGTCTTTCCATTTGCCTTTGGGAAGTTTTACGCTTCGTGTGTCGTTTTCGGAAACAATTGGAGCAACCAAATATTTATCTCCGAGCATATATTGGTCTATACAATGTTCAAATCCTTGATTTGGGAACATATATTCCATATTTCGCACGATAGGTTCTCCTGTTTGTGCTGATTTTTTAGCCTGTTGCACAATATAACTTCCTAATTGCTCGTGCCATTTGGCATATTTTACGCAAATAGCAAGATTTTCTTTACTCAATATACGCCAAGGAGCCACTGAAAATTGCATCATTGGCATCATAGAATGGATTTGACACGAACGAACGATGAGTTTTTGGTCAAAACTTTTGGAATTTACTCCCTGAAAGCTGGAATATTCACCGCCACCAATCATATCAGGACAAGTATATAGGTGTCCTAACAGTCCCGCACTAATCATATCAGGTACAAGTCGAAATACACCATTCCACGAGTATTTTTTATCCCCCAAACGTTGCACTAAGGGCTGCCAACCCATTTTCCAAGTAGCTCGATATTCATTATACGGAAACTCTAATCCTAATTTAGCCCAAAGTTGGGTTTGTTCTACATCATAAGATTTATTATCGAATACATCAACGTCTTCTTTTAAGTAACGTTCTGGGTCTCCGGCATCAAATTTGAAACCATTTAATCCTTCATAAGTGTTTTGCATCTCTTTTAATGTCTTTACGAAATCATTATACGCTTCTTGATTGCTCAAATCATAGCAAGCGCTGAATCCGTTCCACCAATGAAGCATTGCGGGCGTATTTTCTCCTCTTTTCTTTACTAAAAAACCTTTCTTTTGCAAAGCACGGAACTCTTGAGAGTCGGGAGAAACAAACGGACTTACCCATAACATCACTTTAAATCCCATTGATTGCAGTTCTTTAAACATTTTTTTGGGGTCAGGAAACTTATCGGGGCGAAATTCAAAGTTTCCGTAGTATTTTTGCCAATTATCGTCAATCATCAGAATGCCTGTTGGAAAGCCATTTGCTATAATGTTTTGTGCATAATTTAAAATATCTTCTTGATTTTGGTTATAAATAAGCTCTATCCACGTGTTATACTGTGGCTTTGAAAAGAAAATTTCAGGAGGAATTACATTAGACGGAGTAAAATACTTCTTTGAAGCAGAAAGATAGGCTTCTCTGAGTGTATTTCCTCCTTCTTCTAACAGAATTTCGGCACGAGTAGGAATAATTTCAATTTTGTTTTCTTTAAATTGAAATGAAAAGGGTGCATCACTCCAAATGTAGCGCCCTTTATTGGATATTAACAAAGGAGTTGTTTGATTGTTGTAATTTTTAGTCCGAAGGTCGATTACTTCTGTTTCTTTTTCAAAGGGCATACTGCTTCCGAAGTCCGTAGCGCCTCCCCACCACTTCTCATTAGGAAGTAGTTCAATTATTTTCATATTTTGTTGCCCAAAAAT
This sequence comes from Capnocytophaga sp., assembly GCA_041819925.1. Lineage (GTDB taxonomy): Bacteria > Bacteroidota > Bacteroidia > Flavobacteriales > Flavobacteriaceae > Capnocytophaga. The sequence goes on along the minus strand of JBGYFE010000003.1, from coordinate 13,068 downwards.
AGCCATTGAAAGTCCACAAAATATACTTACTAATAAATTTTTCATATTATTTAGCTTGTTATAAAGTTATTTTATTTTCTAATATTGTTATTTTGTTTCTATTATAATCTATTTTAATACTATTATACTACTTTTATCTTATAAAGACTCTATTTATACAGTTAGAACATATTTTTTTAGTATTAGATTTGTATTTTCCCCTACAAGATTTGTATTTTCCCCCATAAGATTTGCATTTTCCCCTATAAGATTTGTATTTTTCCCTGTTACTTTTCCATTTTCCCCTGTTACTTTTTTATTTTGTACACTTACTTTTGTATTTTGTACACTTACTTTTTCATTTTGTACACTTACTTTTCTATTTTGTACACTTACTTTTGTATTTTTTACTATTACTTTTACATTTTTATTGATGTATTTCTATTTAGCGTACTTACTTTCCTATTTTTTACTATCACTTTTCTATTTTTTATTAATAACTTTATATTTTTTACTATTACAAAAATATTTTTTAGTGATGTAGTTTATATTTACTTACGCAATATCATTAGTAAAATATCAACTATCATACTTTTTTTGCGTATTCTGACGGAGAAACACCAAATTGTTCCTTAAATGCTCTCGTAAAATAGGACGGGCTATCAATTCCTACTTCATAACATATCTCACTGATGCGTTTATCAGAGGTTCTTAACAAATTTGCAGCCTTATCCAAGCGTATTTTACGAATATAATTCGCCAAAGTCATTCCTGTGGAAGCCTTTACATAGTTATATAGCTTCGTTCTATTCCACCCCAGCTCCATACTAAGATGATCTACCGAGAATTTATAGTTTATTAGATTGTCAATAACCAATTGTTCTATTTTTGGAAGATACGTTTCTTGTTTTTGCGTCGCTAACTTCGGACGTAGATTGCTCTCTTTTATCGTTTCGTTCTTATGTATCAAATTTCGGACAGTTGCTTTAAGCAATTTAGTGTTGAATGGCTTTGACAGATAGGCATCTGCTCCTATTTCAATGCCTTCTATTTGATTTTCTATCTGTGCCCTTGCCGTTAGTAATATGACAGGAATAAAACACGTGTGAAGTTGTTTTTTTAGAATGGAACAGAGCTCTAATCCGTCCATTATGGGCATCATCACGTCCGAAATGATAAGGTCTGGAAAGTGCAAATTACATTTTTCTAACGCTTCTTGACCATTGTAGGCTGTCAGTACGTTATAATCTTTCGCAAAAATATCTCTTAATATCATTAGCACTTCGTGATTATCATCTACTAAGAGAAGTGTAGGCGTATCCGTTCCTTTTGGAGGCAATAAAAGCTCTTCTTCCGAGTGATTTTCATATTCTACGGCGTAATCCGAGAGATATTCTTTTAGCACAAAATCACTTTTCTCGATTTTATCCGAAGGATTTAAGTATTTTTCCGTCATCGGAAACAATAAAATGAGTTCTGTACCAACATTTATTTCACTACTGATAATCAAACCGCCTTTATGAGCTTCTACCAATGATTTTACCAATGATAAACCTATTCCCGAACCCAATCGTTTGCGATATTGTTTGTTTCCTCGATAAAAACGGTCAAATATTTTTGGTAATTCTTCTTTGTCGATGCCTATTCCGGTGTCGCTTACTTTAATTATCAGCTGCTGCCCCTCTATCATTGCTTGCGTATCGTGAAAACTATTCTTGTATTTCGTTGTTATAGAGCTCAACAAACCTTTTGTTACTTCCAAATCGATATTACTATTGTCTTTGGAATAACGAATACTGTTAGACAGAATGTTTGAAATGATTTTCCCCAAGTATCGTTGGTCAATCCACATTTGAATGGGAGTTTCTGGCAGTTTAAGTTGCATTGATACGTGTCCTGAATGCGCCCATTCTTTAAATTCATCGTAAATATCAGCAATAAAAGAGGATACATTCGTATAACTTACCTTCAAGATAGGCGAATGAAGCTCTATTTTATGAAAATCAAGCAATTCATTCACCATATTGGAGAGTTTTCCTGTGTTTCGTTTTATGATATTGATGTATCGATGCACTTCTTTGGGTTCTTCGGTGATTTCTGTTACGGCGTGCCCAATCATTGTCAGTGGTGTACGGAATTCGTGCGATACATCAGTGAAGAATTGCATTTTCATCTGTATCATTTCTTCTTTTTGTTGCTCTCTTTCCTTTTGTATGGCAATCATATGCTTCATTTGTGTCCAACGAATGAAATATCGCATTCCGACATACAATAATAACAGTATGATGCAGGCATACAGCACGTAAGCGCCCCACGAAAGCCATATCGGAGGGTGCGAAATGATGGTCAATTGATAAGGAACACCGCTCCACGAACGCCAATTGCCCGCTTCGACCAATAAAGTATGCTTTCCGAAGGGTATTTTTTGGTAAGCGACCGTTGGTTGCCCGTCTGTATATTGCCATTGTGAGTCAATGCCTTCTAATTTGTACCGGTACCGCAACGGTTCTTTGTCATACGAAAGTGTTGTGAAGTCAACCGAAAAGTTTGTATTCGGATAATGAAGTTCTATCTGTTTCGTAAACTCAACGTCATTATGAATTACTTGATTATTTCGATACCTTGAAAAATAAACAGGCGGAATAGGCTTAGGGTTTTCAGCATTTGGAGAAAAATAGTTCACCCCGTGCGCTCCTCCGAAGTATATATTTCCAAAAGCATCTTCACACGAGGAAGAAGTTCCAAACAGATGACTTTGCAAACCACTATTAGTATCAAAAACTCTATACCTTTTTACAGAATCATCAAAATAACTCAAATGATAGCCTCCACACCATATATTACCAAATCTATCAACTTCAATACTCTCAACATCACCCGATAAAGCTCCCGCCTTTGTGTCATAACTCTCTGCCTCGTACGTATAAACACCTTCCTTGTCTAAAAAAGTAACTTTATTTAGCCCATTGCCGAGTGTCCCAACCCAATACGTATGGTTTTTCCCTTTGCGAATAGGCCACAAATAATTACTACTGAGGCTTTTTGGGTCATTTTCACGGGCAACATATGTTATAATTCGGTTTACTTCTCCCGACGGAGACAACATCACTCTGTGTATTCCCTTTGCCGAAGTTATCACTAACTCATTGGCTTCTGTATTGCTGTATATATTATGCAACATATTGGTCGATAGCTTGTGCGGAAGGTTACTTTCTTCTGTAAACAAAAAAAGATGTTTCCATTCATTGTGCGTTTGTTGCCAACACTCTAATCCTTCATACGTTGCTATCCACAACCGATGAAACGCATCGAACTTTATGTCAAATATGTAACCTTGTGCTTGTGTCTGGAATTTACCTACTATCTTATGATGTTCCTTATCAATGATAACTACCTGATTGCGTACAGCCGCATACAAATATGTGTCGTCAGATTGAAGACTTGTAATGCTGGGCGAAAGTTCCAGATGATTACAATACTCTTGCATAAATTCTTTTGTTGTGGGATTAAATCGGCTTACGCATGCAAACTTACTTCCCATATAAACATATCCATCATTACTATAATGAATCGCACTGACAAACGCTGAACCGTGTTTCGTTGGCGTATCAGGATTGAATGTATAACGAATTGTATGGAAAAAGTTCGCTTTCGTATGAGCATACGACACTCCCGACGCCCAAGCCGACACCCACAAATTGTCGGCATTATCCAAAAACAAATAATTCAAATCGTTGCTTATAGAAAAAGGATTGTTGGGAGCGTGTTTATGCAAAGTTGTTTGATAATTAGACGGATTGATTTGATACAGCCCCTCAGTTGTTCCCACCCAAATATTATTTGGAGAAACACACAACGAAAAGATACCTTTGTTAGCGTCTAAATCCACTTTTTTTAACAATCGAAATGAAGAAGGCATTTCCACCTGATATTTTTCCAATCGATTGTAGTATAATATCCATAAAAACCCCTCGCAATAGCCTATATCGAAAACACCACTACCCATCGAATTGGCTTCACGTGAGATATTTACAAAAATGCCTTCTTGAAATCGGTAGGTTGATAATGTATTTTCGCCTGAAATCCATACAACGTCCTTATTAAAAGCTATTTTAGGATTGGATTGAGAAGTGTGTATTTCTTTTTTTGCGCCTATTGCTATAAATTTCAATATGGGGTTACGTTTAGTCTTATCAGGAAAAGACATTTGTGCCACTCGTACCCAATTCTCTCCAATAAGCCACAGCCTATTGCCTGAAACATCGGATTTTACATATTTCACTTTGGCAAGAAACGATACATCTGATTCGTTTTTCACATCAAAGGAAACAAAACGCTTGGTGGGTATATCAAAACACGTTAAGCCTGCACCGGTAGCCAACCAAAGATAATTCCCAATTCGCCCCATACTGTATATACGATTGTAATACACAGCATTCATCAGGCCTGCTTCGTGTTTGTACGAATCAATGGTATATCCGTCATATCTATTCAACCCCCGATGCGTCCCGAACCACATATATCCTAATGAATCTTGCGCTATGCAAGTTACATTATCGTGCAATAGTCCTTCATTTCTCGTTAAATGATGGAATAGCAATTCCTCTTGCGCATTGACAAAAGTCATTGCACAAAACAAAAAACACGATATGATACTTTGCAAGTAATTCATTGGTAAAAGATAGGTAATGGTTAGTGGTTAGTGATTAGTGGTTGGTGGTTAGTGGTTAGTGATTAGTGGTTAGTGGTCAGTTTTTATTTTAATTGTTAATTACTAATCACTTATTTGCTAATCACTAATCACTTATTTGCTAATCACTAACTACTATTTCCATTGTTGCTGTTTTTCTGTTGTAATTATATTCATCAGCAGTAGCCGTAGTATTTTCTTCTTTATATCCCTTTCCTGAATAGTCTTTAAGTCCGTTATTCGTTCCGATGACAACCACTTTGTAAGTTCCTGCTTTGGTGTAAGTATAGTCATAAGTAAGAGTTCCCGAATTGTTACTAACAGTCAATGCCTTACCTGTACTAAATGGAATATAACTTATGCCTCCATACGAAGCCGAAGCGATATAATAATCCCCTACGTAAGCCATATTTGCTCCGTCTGCATCGCTCCAATCAGCTGTAAAAAGAAACTGTATATATGACAATGTAGCCATTTTTTTGCCCGTTGCACTTTGCCACGCTTCAATGTGTCGGATAAGGTCTAAGGAATAATCCGTGTAGGAAGTGCTGGGCTTCCAAAAAATATCCCAAACAGAAGCGTCATTGAACGTTACGTCAGTTTCTCCTTCGCCAATTCCTGCAAGGCGTATTACCACACGAAATTGCTGTGCCGTGCCCTTTACTCCGGTTCGGGGCTCTTCCAAAACATCGGTAGCGTGTTTTATTCGTAGGGTAAGTTTTCGGTCGCTTCCTACCTTTGAATTCACATTCATACGAAGTGCTTCATACCACCAATCGGGATTTACAGAGGTTACTTTCAGTACGTTTTGATTCAATTCAGTATCAGAAACTATTTCCGCATTCGTTCCCATCAAGCTCTCACCATTATTGGCGTTGAGAACCTCAAACAATCCTCCCAAAAGTTTTGTTTCTCCTATTTGTGCCTTAGAAAAATCCGCTCGATAGGGAATCACATTGGGGTCAGTGGGGCGATAAACATTATTTTGTATATCCGTTTCAGATTTGCCATCAAGCAACACATACGCACTTGTGTCATAATTATGACCTTCATCACCCGTAAAAATAGCCAATGACGTAGCATTGTGTTGCACACGAAACTGAACATTTTCACCGACTTTCACTTGGGTTTTGTTGGCAGTTACTGAAAGTTGTACATCGTCAGGTTGTTCGTCTTTTGAACAAGCGAACAACAACATTATTGTTGCAACAAAAAGGGTTTTATGATATAATGTATTCATCGTTTTTTGTTTTAAGGTTAATAACCAGGGTTTTGAGTGAGTTTTTTATTGGAATCCATTTCACGAAGCGGAATAGGCAAAAGCCAATGGATTTTTTTCACGTTTTCAGGAGCGGCTGGCGCAGGAATATTCCGTTCAGATTGACTAATAAACGGATTTGTTAATCGCCATACTTGCATCTGTTCTATCAAAATGCCTCGTCGAACCAAATCGCACCAACGATCAGTGGATTCGGCTACCAACTCACGCGCTCTTTCGTTCAATATTTCATTTCTGAAAGCAACATAATCATCGGAATAGTTTTTATAATTCCAAACATTACTTGTTCCGTCATAATTTTGCCCATAGGAAGAGGGTTTCCAATCAGAAACACAGTCGTCTATCTTATCAAGATTGGTTCGTATCAGTTCACGTGGCAAAAGGTCTTCGTGTATGATGCCTCTGTTTGCCATACGTGCTCGCTTGCGAACCACATTCACAGCATCATACGCTGAATTTACACCGCTTGCACTCATCGTAAAAGACGATGAAGGTGTATAAGCCCCTGGTGATTTATGCACTTCGTTATAGGCTTCGGCATAGATGAGCAGCACATCGGCATATCGCAATAAAGGTTCGTCCATTCCGAAGTTAGCATAATTGTAAGTCGAAAGATTTGCCACAGGAAAACGACGAAACTTTCCGATGCTCCACATCACCCAATTGTTATTTTCGGTAGCTTCGCTCAATTTTTGGTCGTTGCGAGTGTCCCAATATTTTTTATAATCCCAACCCCAAAGCGTTCCGTCTTCTTGCAATTGCACACGAGGGCAATTCCACAACCGACGAATAGAATCGCTGGGTTCATACATCATTCGATGATAGTCAGAGCTGGAAATATTATCCCACGAACCTCCTAAATTTTCACTTCCGCGAATGCCAAAAACCATTCCAACCAATGTCCCTGTGCCATCGCCCGTAAGACCTTGTATGCCCCACAATACTTCTTTTTGTGCTTTTTCTTTGGTTTTAGCATTAAACACATCGGGATAATATTCAACCAATTCGTATCGCCCTCCTTTTATGACAGCTTCGGCAAAAGACAAGGCTTTGGCATAATTATCAGCTGCTGAACCTAATACTTCTTTTGCATCGCGTTCTGCTACACTCGCCAACCACAAATGCACTTTGGCAAGGAAACCACGCGCCGCATCTTTGGTAAACACTCCGTATTGGTAGCCATTAGCAACATCGTTTTTTTCCATTGAATATTCTTGACAATATTCCAAATCTTGTATGATTTGTTGAAAAACTTCCTTCTGAGGCGAGCGTGGCACTTGTTCTATTTTATTTAGCGTTTTAGTAGCCTTCAGGATAAGCGGTACATCACCAAACCAACGTACCAAATTGAAATATAAATACGCGCGAATTCCTCTTGCTTGGGCTACATAACGTTCCCAATTGGTTATTTTATCTTGATTAAGCGTAATGTTATCAACGATGGAATTACAGTCCTTAATGGAAGCATAATGCTTTTGCCACATTGTAGCAAAGTACGGATTATCAGCTCCATAGGTGAAATTACTGAGCCCACCGGCTTCGTCCCAGCTGGCACGTTTGGTAAGGTCAGTGGGCACTTGCTTGGTTTCGTGTCCCGTAACTCCTGGGTCAGTAAGGTTTCGGTATACCCCGTTAATAGCTTGAATAGCATCATTTTCACTTTGGTAAAAAATATCGGTTGTGGTGATACTTCTGGGGTCTTCTTCCAAAAACTTGGCACAGCTGGTAGCACAAAGGCTTGCACTGAGCAATATGATATTTATATATTTGGTTTTCATCTTTTTACGTTTTAAAATCCGAATTCTATTGAAAAAGTAAGTGAGCGAGGACGCGGATAAGGACTCATATCCAAACCGGGCGCCAAGCGAGTAACTGTTCCATAACCTGTATTGGCTTCGGGGTCGAACCCTGAATAGCGTGTCCAAAGCCACAGATTTGTTCCAATGATTGATACTTTCAAGTTGGAAAGTTTTAATTTATCGATATAATCTTGCGGAAGATTATAACTCAATGACAATGTTTGCAATCGAAGGAAAGAACCATCTTCAACAAGGTCGCTTCTGAAAATACTTTCGTCCCAAGTACCTGACCCCGTAAGCGGATAATTATTCGTTGGATTGGCTTCTGACCACACGTTGTCATACACTCTTTTTAGTATGTTGTCGGTGCTGGTTGTTTTGTTCAGATAATACGCATTTCCGTTCACCACATCGTTTCCATACGACCAACGGAAGAAGGCATAAAGCTCAATACCTTTATAAGAGAACGTATTTCCGATACCTCCCGTATGTGTCGGATTAACATCAGCAATTGGAGTGCGGTCATTGGTATCGATAATTCCATCTTTATTAATATCAACCACTTTGAGTTGCCCTAATTTCAGGTTAGGACCTGGATAACCATTAAGAACCTCTGCATCAGTGTTATACACTCCGTCGCTAATGTATCCGTAATAAATACCCACAGGCATTCCCACTTGCAACAATACGTCATTGGTAATTTTGCTGTTAATGCCACGACTGTAAAACTGCTGATATTGCCCTTCATCTAATGAAAGGATTTTGTTTTTGTAGAATGAAATATTGAAATCGGTTGTCCAATTTAATTTTCCTCGTAGCCAATTTGCCGAAAAAGTAAGGTCTAATCCTTTATTTTCCATTGAACCTGCATTTTTCCAAGCGGTTACGTATCCCGAAGTAGAAGGAATATTCACTTGCAAGAGCATATCGTCTATGCGTTTATAATAAAGGTCGGTAGTAAGCGAAAAACGATTGTCAAGCACCGAAAAATCAAAACCAACATTATATTGTTTTTGGCTTTCCCATTTCAAATCATCATTGGCAACATTGGCAGGATAACGCCCCAAATGTACCGATGTTCCGTTCATAACTGCTTTATTCACTGCTAATTGAGAAAGTGATTGATATGAAGGAATTTGATTATTACCTGTCATACCAAAACTTGTACGAAGGCGCAGATTTGATATGAAATCTGCTTTCTTAATAAAATCTTCCTCAGAGGCACGCCACGCCAAACTTATAGCAGGAAAGTACGCATATTTGTTATTTTTACCAAATTTGGAAGAACCGTCCATACGAAGCGATACGTTTAGTACGTATTTATTGTTATAAGAATATGTTCCACGACTAATCAGTGAAGCGGTTTGATTGCCGTCATACGTGTAAATAGGTGCGTAAGTGATAAGCCCCTGACCAATGTCCCAAATGCCATTGCGTGTATATTCATAGCCTGTGGCTTTGCTATACGTGCTTTTCATCTCATACTGAGAGGCTTCAAAAGCACCCATTAAAGAAAAATAATGTTTTCCGATGCTTTTGTTATATTGCAATCGGGCTTCATACACCCAACTATTTTCTTCGGTATTGGTAATTTCCATACGACCTTTTTCAGAAAGCCCTATCCACGTATCGGGTCCCCAAACTTGGTTTTCACCAATAGTATGTCGCCGATACGAAGCTCCGGTGGTAAAAGTCAAATCGTTTAACAGTTTGTAACTTAGGTAGATATTTCCGTTTAGTTCGTTATAATTTCGATTAATATCCAATTGATCTATATACACCAACGGACTCATTCTGTTAGCATTGCTGGTATTCATCAAATTTGAAAAGCCTGGATAGAAAACAAAAGGAGACCTGTATAAAGATGACAAAACAACACTCTCTTGCGACCAGTGTGTTACCGGATTTTCATCTTTGGAAGAAGAATATGAGACATTGATGCCCATACTTAATTTGGAAGTAATCTCCTGATTTAAGTTCAAACGCGAAGTAAAACGGTCAAAAGCAGAACGTTTTATAAGTCCTGTATTGTTCAAATATCCTACCGAAAGCATATAACGCGTATGAGCTGTTCCTCCGGTGATGCTTCCGTTAAGTTCTCGTTTTGTGCCAACTTGGGTTACATCGTCCAGCCAATTATGTACCGAAGGGTCATTCCAACCTTGTCGGTCAATGATATTTTGCCAAAAAGCAATTGAATTAACATTACCATAAGTGCCATAATTCAGCATTTTATGAGCATATTCTTCTGGCGAAAGCACCTTTAAAGGAATTTGAGGCATCATATCAATGCCGCTGGAATGGCTAAATGCAAATTTAGGTTTTGATAATGCTTTCCCTTGTTTGGTAGTAATAAGAATAACTCCGTTAGAACCATTAGCTCCGTAAATAGCCGCTGCGGCAGCATCTTTAAGCACTTCCATTGACTCAATATCATTCGGATTAAGCCCTAACAGCGGATTATTTACCACTTCAGTATCGCTATTGGTAATGCGTTGTGTAGGCATCGGAACGCCATCAATTACAAAAAGCGGTTGTGTTCCTCCTGTGATGGAATTGACTCCTCGTATTTTAAAAGTAACTCCGCTGGATAACGACCCATCATTAGAAGTAATTTGAACTCCACTAATTTTCCCTTGCAGAGCTTGCAACGTTTGAGCTGCACCACTTTGAGCAATTTCACCCATCTTCACAGACGAAACTGCTGTGGAAATATCACTTTTGCGCTGTGTCCCATAACCAACAACAACGACTTCTTCCATTTCGAGTAGGTCAGGCTCTAACGTGATTTTGAATTGGCGCTTGTTCCCAATTGGAATCACTTGGGTTTTGTAGCCTATAAAGCTAACTTCAAGTTTTTGCGAGGAGAGAGCCGTGATGGTAAAATTACCTTCTGAATCGGTTGTTACTCCGTGTGTAGTTCCTTGTACGATAATGCTTGCCCCTGTCAGAGGTTCTTTGCGCTCATCAAGCACTTGTCCTGAGAGATTTACTTGTTGAGCCACCAAAGGGATACTAAACACTAATGCTAAAAGTGTCAATACATATTTTGGTCTCATATCTTGAAAATGTTACGTGTTATCTTGCCCCAAAATTATCAAAATTGATTTGACCTAACTTGACTTATTGTACGTTTTACTTGACTTTATTCGTTATAACGTAAAACAAAACTACCTAAAAATGAGAAACTTGTAAAAAATATTCTTTTTTTAATGATTTTCTTATTGAAAACCTATCAAAAAATCATTCAAATTTTCTTCTTCCGACAAATTGAGTTTCTTACGCAGACGATAACGCGCCGTTTCAATACCACGAACCGAAACGCCTTGCATCGTAGCGATGTCTTTGGAAGCATAGTTCAGCCGTAGAAGCACGCAAAGTTTCAAGTCCGAAGGCGTCAAATTCGGATATTTCATCTTTAAATTACGGAAGAAATTCTTGTGAATCATATCAAAATTCTCTTGAAACATCTGCCATTGGTCATCGGTGGAAATGTTTTCGCGAATATGCTGGATAATTGGACGACCTTGCGACTTTGAAATTTTATGCTCTTTCATAAAACTCTCTAACTCAACTATCAGATTTTCAAGGAAATCATCGTGCTTAATGTTCATCATTGTAGCACCAGCAAGGATTTTACTTTTATGTTCAAGTTCCGCTTCAAGTTTTTCATTACGCAATCGGGTAATTTCTTGTTTTTGTTGTTCAAGCAAACGCTCTTTTTTCGCTTTCTCGCGGGCAAAAAGACGTTCCTTCTTCTTGATTTTATATTTAAAATAAAAGAGAATCAGTGAAATACAACAACCAATCGCTACACAAACATATAAAATCAATGCTACAACCGATTTATACCAAGGCGTGGTAATTTCAAAAGGAATAGAAACTTCTGAAAGTTCTTCATTTAAATCATTGACTATCTTCGCTTTAAGAAGATATTCCCCTTGCGGAAGATTTTGATAATTCACACTAAAATTCGCATCTGAAACATTCCAACGTTTGTCATAATTCTCCAAATAATACAACAATCGAAATGTTTCTTTTGAAAAATTAGGATACTGAAAATCAAATACTAAATTATTTTTAGCATAGTCAATAGATAGGTTTTTTGTGATGTTTTCCAAAAACAAGCGGTCTGACCCACGATTGTAGTTACTCAACGATTTTAAAAACAATTGGTGCTTAACCTCTTTACTATTTTCTTGGCGCGGAACATACTTGGCAATGCTCTCATTCAAACAGAAAAACGATTTCCCGTGTTCATCAACAAAAACGGTGGCGCGTTCCTCATTTGAAGGATTTATCAAACTTTTAAAGGCAATTTTGTCCTTAATTTGGTAATTTCCAGCCTCGTAAGCCACTAAAAAATAGTCCTTATCGGTAATAAACCAAAATAAATGGTCATTTATGGTAATTATTTTTTGGGTTTTTGTCAAATTTGGCAGACTTTTATTCAACGCCTCAAACGGAATAATTTGCTGATTTTCATCGCTATACATATAGAACCGTTGTCCGTCAGCAAAAATGGGTTTACCTCTGAGTTTTAAAAGATTAAACGGATTTGTGTGTGGAGTAGCAGACGAATTATCGTACCGTTTTTTTGTTTTTACAGTTTTCAAATCATTCTGTAATTCAATGCGATAAACGCCTTTATGAACGTGGTCAGCCCAAATATTTCCGGCGTAATCAATTTCAATGCGTTTAATCAAATCCGAAAAACCTTCAATGATGTGAGAAGGAAACCACTTTCCTGTGATGTCTTTTTTGTAAACCGTTAAAAATGTGTAAGATGAGCCTATTAACACTTCTTGTCCGTGTATGAATCCCTTTTTGATGTCCATTCCTCCAACTCCCACATTTTCAAGTGGTTTTACAGCGTTTCCTACAATTTCAGACGTACCCTTGTTATGCCCTACAAATAGCTGATTATCAAACTTTTTGATGAACCAAACTTGGTCATTAAAGTTGGGTATTTTTTTCGTAATTCCGTTTTCGAGGTAATATATTCCTTTGTTGGACGCCAAATAAAGTTTTTGTTGAAAGAAATCCATATCTTCAACCAATTCAATATCAGAATGTAGGTTGAAGTACAACAATTTTGATTGTTTATGAACATAAGCGATTCCGTTATCGAGTGCCACCCAAATATTATGTTGTGAGTCCTCGAACAGCCCTAAAATGGTGTTATTTTTCAGTCCGTTTGATTTATCGATATGCCATAATTTTTGTCCATTTTTGAGGTCAAAAGCGAATATTCCTTCATTGAGACTTCCTAAAATTAGTGTATTATCAGAAGTTTTTAAGGCTCTATTTACCGAAATTTC
>JBGYFE010000002.1:0-6806 GCA_041819925.1 Capnocytophaga sp. | reverse complement strand
TCTTACAACCCAACGGGAGACATTGTTTTTATGAATGAGTTGGAGTATGATGACAAAGGAAGTTGAGGAAGTAGTTGTTATGGGCTATGGTAGTGCCAAGAAAATTTCTTCAACAACGGGTTCAGTAGCGCAAGTTAAAATGAAAGACCTTGCCGAAGCTCCGACTGCCAATGTAATGGACGCCCTACAAGGAAAAGTAGCGGGGCTTAACATTTCTTCTTCCAGTGGAGAACCCGGTGGAAAAAGTGTCATTAAACTACACGGTGAAGCGAGTATTGAGTCCGCTTTTCTTGAAGGGGATACAGAAGTAGGGCAACCGTTGTTTATTTTAGACGGAATTCCTGTTGATTCTGGTGTGGTTAATTCTATGAATCCAGCAGATTTTGAGACAGTTACAGTAATGAAAGATGCCTCTGCAACTTCCATTTACGGAGCAAGGGCTGCCAACGGAGTTATTTATATCACCACTAAAAAAGGGCGAAAAGGAGAAACCAGCACGGTAACTATCAACACCCAAGTAGGTTTTTCAAATTTGTACAGTCGTAAGTTTTACAATAAACTGATGAACACCCAAGAATATATTGATTTCTGGACAGAGAGAGATAACGGTACGGGAATTTATACAGCCGATTTAGACCAAATCAAACAGAATTTTCCGTATGATACACGTTGGGATGAGTTTTATTTCAAAAAAAATGTGCCTACTTATCAATCTACGGTTTCCGTAGCAGGAGGTTCTGATAAAACTTCGTATTTCATATCGGGAGGTTATTTGAAACAAGAAGGTATTTTATATCGTTCTAATTATGAAAGATATACACTGCGGGCAAGTATTGATAGCCAAGTAAATAATTGGTTGCAAGTTGGGCTGAGCCTTTCAACAGGAACAAATGAAAATTCAACATCTATCACAGCCAATGTGAACGAAGCACCTTTCTTGTCTTTCTTTGATGAAAACGGAAAAGAAGTAGATTACTTTGTTGGACCTACGAATTTAGTTATAAATCCGAAATATATGGCAGATAAAATGCCTTCTGTAACCAATTCACAAGATATTATTCCGACAGGTTATGTAAGTATTACACCTTTTGAAAATTTTATATTGAAATCACAAGCAGGGGTACAATATAGCGTTTCTGAAGGAGAAGTTAAAATACTACCTTCTTACCTTGAAAATCTTGACCCTACTTTTGCTGCTTTGGCTCCCACCCCAAGTACGCGAAGAGATATAAATAAGTTTATTTATAAAACTTTAACTAATACAGCTGAATATCAGTTTGATATAAAAGAAAAAAATAACTTTACTATTTTGGTTGGGCAAGAAATGTTGCATCAGGAAAGTAGTGGTTTCGATGCTTCTTCATCAGGACAGGTGCAAGACGCTTTAACAATGCTCGAACACGGGAAAGTCAATAGGGATGTAGGTGACCACAAGACAATAACCACTTTTAATTCTTTCTTTTCAAGATTGGATTACAATTATGATAATAAATATTTTATTGACCTTTCAGCCCGTAGAGATGGTTCTTCAAGTTTCGGAAGAAATAATCGTTATGCCAACTTTTGGGCGGTGGGGCTTCTGTGGAATTTGAAAAGAGAAAACTTCTTGAAAAATGTCGATTGGTTAGATGATTTGAGGCTGAAATTTAGCTCTGGTATCAGTGGAAATGTATCAACAAGCGCTTATGCACACCTTACGCTTATCGGAACTGAATATCAGTACAAAAACAAATTAGGTTATAGTATTCATGAACTTGGAAACCCTGATTTACAATGGGAAAAACAACAAAAAACCAATTTAGGTATCAGCTTAGGTTTGTTCAATAGAGTTAATTTGGAGGTCGATTTATACAATCGAATTACTCGCGATATGGTTCTAACTCAAGATATATTGTCTATATTTGGTTTCAACCAAGTTTCGGTGAATGCTGCAAAAATGCAAAACAAAGGTATTGACGTGAATCTTACTGTTACTGCCTATAAAGATTCGGAAAATAACGCATACATTCGTCCGTATGTAATGTTTGGTTATAATCAACAAAAAGTATTGAAACTCACTTCCGACTACGAAAAAACGGTAATTTCTGCTATGACAGGAAAAGGAAAAACCTTACTTGTAGAAGGAGAACCTTTGTTGTACGGTATGCCTATTTTCCACAGAGTGAATCCAGATACAGGAGCACCTGAATGGTATCTGCCAGGAGATGATAGAACTACTACACAAACAGATGCCTCTCAAATAACCAATGATTATAATGAAGAAAAATTAGCCCAAAACACAGGTAAAAAACGACAAGCACCACTCAGTGGAGGATTTGGGTTAAATGCTTCTTACAGAGCTTTTTCGTTCCAAGTAGGTTTTTCATTTTTGTACGGGCATTATATGATAAATCAGGATATTGAGAGCTTGGTTAGTGCTTACGGAGTAACACCTCTATATTCAAAAAATTTGGGTAAAGAAGCCAATAATTATTGGAAAAATCCAGGGGATAATACACCTTATCCTTCGGCAGATTACCCTGCTTTTATGGGAACGGATACTCGTATGTTAGAAGATGCGTCATTTATCCGTTTGAAAAACATTAGTTTGAGCTATACATTGCCTCAAGAAATTGTTGAACAAATAGGATTTTTTAAAGGAATTCGTTTTTATACCACAGGTCGTAACTTGCTGACATTCACTAATTACAGCGGTGCTGACCCTGAGTTTAATGCTTCTGCTCTTGGTGGAGGTTATCCAAGCACAAAAGAGTATGCTTTTGGTATTGAAGTTAAATTTTAAAGAATGAGAAAAATGAAAAAAATATTGCTTTTTTTGAGCCTTTCAGGATTATTATCACTTGGAGGTTGTGCCGATTTAGATCAAACTCCATTTGAAAATTTTGGAGAAAATGCAGCTTTTAAAACGCCCATCGATGCACAAGCGTGGGTTGATGGAATGTACGGCGAATTACGAGAAAATATTTATGGAGCAATGAATGTAGCTCCTGAATATCAGGCTGATTTATTTAATGTAACCATTTGGAATGGAAAATATAAAAACATACACCGTTGGGATAATTTGACTACTTCCGAAGCGGATATAGAGTATGTTTGGAGAAATTCTTATAAAGCAATTGCGAACATCAACAAGGCTCTTATCGGATTTGATAATATTCCACAACAAGATGAAATTAAATATAATCGCGGAGAGCTTCATTTGGCTCGTGCCTTTTACTACTCGTATTTGGCTACACTTTTCTGCAAACCTTACGAAAGTTCAACTCAAACAGAAATGGGTGTGCCTATCGTAACATCTGATAGCCAAAAAGATATTCCTTCACGAGGAACTTTGCAAAGTACTTATAATTTTATTTTAGATGACCTTGCCAAAGCTGAAGAGTATCTGAAAGGCAAAGCATTAGAAGATGATGCAGATAGCTTTACCGCTTATGCAGCCAAAGCATTGAAAGCCCGCGTGTTGCTATATATGCAAGATTGGAGTAATGCTTATAAAGTTTCATCTGAATTGATTGATTCAGGAGTTTATCCCTTAGCAAGCAGTAAAGATGAATTGACAAAAATTTGGTATGAAGATAACCCAAAAGAATCTATTATGCAGCTCTATGTGGCTAACAATCAGACAGAAAAGATAGATGGGATAAATTTATTGGGAAAATTATCTGCAACCATATACAATCCTCCTGTTATTCCTACGAAAGATTTTGTTGGTTTATATGATACTAATGATTTTCGTAAAGAAATATTCTTAGCAGAAAAAGAAGTTACACAATTTTCCATTGATCTTAAAGAAACAGTAACACTTATTCACAAATATCCGGGCAATCCTGAGTTACAAATGGGTAAAAATACCAACTACGAACACAAACCCAAAGTGTTTCGTATAGCAGAGCAATATCTCATCGCTGCGGAAGCCGCTTATAACAATAACGATGAAGCAAATGCTATAAAATATCTTGATTTGTTGAGAGCAGCACGAGGATTAACAACTCCGACTACTGCCACAGGTTCAAATTTGCTACAAGAAATCAAAAACGAACGCACACGTGAATTGGCTTTTGAAGGTTTCCGCTTATTTGATTTGAAACGTTGGAAACAAGATATAAAACGAGGAACACCTCAAACAATGAATTTTATACTAAAAGATGTTCCAGCAGAATTGTATGAGTTAAATCGCTCATCTTCTGATTACAGAACAGTTTGGTTCCTCCCAAATAAAGATGTAAGCCAAGAGCCTGAAAAATTAAAACAAAATCCTGGTTGGTAATTCTAAAATCAGCAAAACCCTTTTAGTTTCTAAAAAACTGAAAGGGTTTTGTTGTAAGTACATTTAATAAATGGCATAGTAATTGATGTGGACAAGTTACTGAAAATTGATTATTGAATATAAAACATAAAACATAAAAAAATGAATAAACTTATCATTATAGTAATGTTGTTGAGCTTTTGGCAAGGTTTTTCTCAAAAAGTTCTCAATGTAACTTCTAAAAATTTAACTGTTTCTGTCAATCGAGAAGAAGAATTTGATTGGGAAATACTCCCCGAAGAAAATCCAAATTTGTTGGGTGTCGAGTGTAAATTCCTAAAAAACTCAGTCGTCTTTTCTGACGGGAAAAATTCCGCACGTTTTGTAATTGAAAAAGGACAAGAGATTGATTTTGTTGTAGTTATTAATCAAACCGAGAAAATCAATATTCGTTTGGTGGGTATTTCCCCTAACGTAAATTTTACGTCTGATTACATAACGCAACACAAAGGAAAAACATCAGTACAAATCCACGAAGTGAGTGAATTGATGAATATTTTGTTGGCTTTGCATAAAGATGCTGAAAAAGATTACAATATGTTCGATACGCAAGGTGCTTATTACAAGCGTGTTAAAGAATATTTTGCCCCATATCGTAACCATCTTGCCATTGCTTTGATTGAACAAAATATGCCAGCTCCTGAATTTAATCAGTCTGTGCAGCGTTATTTATTCTCAAAGGATAGTTATCATTATTACTATGCTTTGAAAATGAATGCAACAGCCTATGATTTTGATGAACAAGGGCATATCAAAAACAACGGAATTATCCGTGAAGTTGGGGTAGAGTGGCACACTTTTGACCCGATGAGAGATGTAGCCGTTTTCGAGGATTTTGCTAAAAAATCAAATTTTAGAAAATTTTATCAAGATAATAAACCATATTATGATGAGCTATTGGCAACCTACAACAAACTTGCTCCTGTGCAGCAAATGCAGGCTTGGTTAGATAAAAAATTTGGTTCAGGCTATGATTCTTACTTAATTTTCTTTTCGCCTTTAAATCGAGGAGCTCAGGCAACAGTGCATTTTGACAATAATAATTTCAAACAGGCTTTTATGTTCATCTGTCAAGCTAAGTTTGATGAGCAATATTCACAGACAATGAATGAATTATTGTCAAGTTGGGTAGTTTTCACAGAGATAGACCATAATTACGTCAATCCATTATCATCAGTTTATGGAAATTTCAATAAAATAAATAATATTTTCTCAAACAGAAAATTGTGGGCTGTGGGAGAAGGAGCATCAATGTATAAAACACCTTATGAGGTTTTTAATGAATATATGACTTTTGCTTTGTTTACGCTTTATGCAAATGACTATTATTCCAAAGAAGATGTTGAAAAATTTATGCCTTTAATGGAGCCAATGATGGAAAATACACGTGGTTTTATCCGTTTTAAAGATTTTAATCGCACACTTTTGGAAAAATATCGCCAAAATCCGAACGCTACCATACAAGAATTGTACGACTATATGCTTTCTTGGGCTGAAAAAATCAATCAATCGGAGTAAAAATTCTGTTTTTCAGTATTTTTTTCAAAAATCCTTTTTCGGTATTTTTTAATCGGAAAAGGATTTTCTTCTATTTTGGAATACACAATAATTCCCTATCTTTGCCACTCTAAATTACCCAAGAAACAAAAAGAAATCAGATGAAAAAAAACATACTATTAGCTTTATTATCAGGACTTTTATTAGCAATTTCGTGGCCTACGTACGGCTTTGCTATTTTCATTTTTACAGCTTTTGTTCCTCTTTTGGTTGCCGAAAGAAATATCCGAGAAAAATACAAGCATACCAAACGTAAAGTGTTTTTTATCAGTTATTTATCTTTTTTGATTTGGAATATAATTACCACGTGGTGGATATGGCATTCAACTCAAGGTGGCGCTATTTTTGCTATTTTGGCAAATACGATGTTGATGACCATCACCTTTTTGCTTTATCACACCGTTGCCAAGCGTTTGTCTCAAAAAATAGCCCTTATCTTTTTGATTTCGATTTGGTTATCCTTTGAAAAATTTCATTTAACGTGGGACGTTTCGTGGCCTTGGCTCAATCTTGGAAATGTATTTTCTGAATATCCAGCGTGGATTCAATGGTATGAATACACAGGTACTTTTGGAGGAAGTTTGTGGGTTTTATTGATAAATGTAATTCTTTTTGTCTATATACAGTCCTTTTTGCGAGATAAAAACCGAAAAATGATGGCAAAGGGCGTTGGAATTGCCGTTTTATGGTTCGCTATTCCTGTTATTTTCTCTTATTTCGTATATTATAATTATAAAGAAAAGGAAAATCCGATAAAAGCCATCGTTTTACAGCCCAATATTGACCCATATCACGAAAAATATCAAATTTCAAATCAAGAAATTGCTCAATTATTGGTAAAATTGTCCGAAGAAAAACTTGATGAAGATGTGAATTTTATCATTACTCCCGAAACGGTTTTTGCGGATAATATCAAACTGCAAAGCCTGCCAACTTCGTGGGA
>JBGYFE010000001.1:0-12732 GCA_041819925.1 Capnocytophaga sp. | reverse complement strand
TTGGCAACGGGAACGTTTTCCGCAAGTTACATATCAGGAATATGATTTTATCAACAAAGAAATTCCGAATGTGGAGGCTTGTTCTTATGTTATTTTTGGGGTAAATTCTGCCATAAAATATGAAGGAAAAACCATTGAAAATGTTCCTGCAAGCGCCGCAACTTCTGAAATTTCAGATATTGAAGAGGTTAAGGTTGAAAAAGGACGCCTAATGAGTGAGTCTGAATCAAATTCGGGAGCTCCCGTTATTGTTTTGGGGCATCAAGTTGCTGAACAACTCTTTGAAGGAGAAGACCCTATCGGAAAAGAAGTGCGTTATTTTGAGAAAAAAATGTTGGTAGTAGGCGTTTTAAAAAAATATGGTTCGATGAGTGATGCCGATGATAAGGTTTTCATTCTTTCAACTTTCATTCGGAATTTTATGAACACAGGTGCACAAGGCGTTCCTGCGGGCATTGCTGTCAAACCTAAAAAAGATGTTGATATGCAAGAATTTGAAAATGTTCTTGTTCAACGATTCCGAAAATATCGAGCCTTGAAACCCGAAGATGTTGATAATTTTTTCATCAATAAAATGTCAACCTTCACTGATATGATTGACCAAACTATCGGAATGATGAATTTAGTTGGCTGGATTGTTGGTGGTTTTTCTATTTTGGTAGGAGGATTCGGAATCGCTAACATAATGTTTGTCAGTGTAAAAGAACGCACAAGCCTCATCGGAATACAAAAATCATTGGGTGCAAAAAAACAATTCATTTTGTTTCAGTTTCTGTTTGAAGCAGTTTTGTTAGCACTTATCGGTGGACTCTTTGGATTGATTTTCGTTTGGATAGCTGTTTCTTTGGTTTCCAATAGATTTGACGAGTTTGAATTTGTGCTTTCTTTCAGAAATGTAGCTATCGGATTGGGCGTTTCATTCATTGTGGGTTTGCTTTCGGGCATTATTCCTGCTTTGAGTGCAGCACGCCTGAATCCTGTGGAAGCGATACGCTCAGGACAATAGACAATTATCACAAAAAAAATCTTAAAAATCAATTTTTAAATTAATCCCTTCGCTTTTTGCAGAAGATTTACGGTTTTATTAACATTAAATTTCTGCATAAGATTTTTCCGATGTGAATCAACAGTCAGAGGACTAATATTCATTTTTTCAGCAATTTGAGTTGAAGAAAGCCCATCTGCAAGATGTCTCAACACTTCCTTCTCACGGCGAGTAATGATAGGAATCTCTTCAAAATCATTATTTGATGGTGTCAGAAGATTAAGAATTTGCTCACTCAAATATATTCCTCCTTCATAAATCACCAAAATAGCCTCTTCAATTTCACTCATCGGACTGCTTTTAAGCAAGTAACCTGATGCACCATCATTTA
This sequence comes from Capnocytophaga sp., assembly GCA_041819925.1. GTDB lineage: Bacteria > Bacteroidota > Bacteroidia > Flavobacteriales > Flavobacteriaceae > Capnocytophaga. The sequence continues at coordinate 11,356 of JBGYFE010000001.1, read as the reverse complement.
TCATTTGCTGAATGATAATTGGGTCATCTACATTACTCAATCCCAGCACTTTTAAATTTGGATAACGTCGTTTCAGCTCAGGGCATACCTCAGAAGCCTTTCCGTCAGGCAAATGAATATCAAGCAACAACACATCTGCTATTACATTTTTTAGTGTTTCATCAAGTTGTTTGATAGTTGAGGTTGTTGCTACTACTTCCATTTGGGGATGTGAAGAAATAAGACTTTGCAGCCCCTGATTGATAATAGGATGGTCATCACAAATAATAATCCGTATCATAATTGCTATATTTTACATTCGATAGTAATGGTAGTTCCTACGCCTTTTTCCGAAAAAATTTCCATTTTTCCTCCTAAATAGTTTACGCGAGTTTCGATATTATTAAGCCCCATATTGCGCGAAACTCCTTTAGTGTCAAATCCTTTGCCATTATCTTCAATTTCAATCAAAAGTAAATGGTCTTTAAAAGTACATTGCAACAATATGGAAGAGGCTTCGGAGTGCTTCACAGCATTCGTAAGCAGCTCTTGAACAATACGATATACTGAAAGTTGCCATTTTCTGTCGTATAAATTCTCTAATCCGTCAGTGTACAGCTTAATACGCTGTTTATCTGACTGTAATGACTGGCAAAAATCAGTGATAGCTGCCTGTAATCCGTATTTTTGCAAAGCAGAAGGCACTAAATTGTGAGCCGTATTGCGCAGTTCAACGATAGCGATATCTAATTGCTGAACAATTCTGTCTAATTCAAACTTTTCTTCAACATTCTTTTTTGCCAACATCTCAACATTCATTTTGATGCCTGTTATGCGCCCGCCCAATCCGTCGTGTAACTCTTGAGCTAACCGATTGCGTTCTTGCTGCTCACCTTCCATAAGAGCGTGCGTAATTTCAATTTCTTGCTGTTGTTTACGAAGCTGAAAATCTTTTTTGTTGCGTTTTCGACGAACATTCCAAGCATATATCAGCCACAATACGAGGAGCAAAAAAATAAGAATTCCTCCAAAAAGAAAAATTTTATTTAGCTTATTCTGATTTTCTAATAATAAAATAGCTTTTTCTTTTTCTGCTGTGCGATACTGCAACTCCATATCAGCAAGCATTTTTTTATCGTTTTGAGCAATAAGGCTATCTTTCAAAATGCGATAATCAACCATCAATTCATACGATTTTTGATGATTGTTTAACTTTGATTCAATATCAGCAAGTTCATATATCCAATCTAACTTTTTTTTGATAGAATTTTGATATACAACATTTTTCAATAATTTTTCCAACTCTTGTTTAGCTTCCTCAAAACGCTCTGAAAGTTTAAATATTTGCGCTTTTTCATATTTCAAAGAAACATAATCCCACGGAATATTATTTTTTAGAGTAAAATCAATTCCTTTATCGATGCTTTCCAGAGCCTCATTGGTTTTTCCGATTAAGGATAAATATCGAGCCTCGTTGCGGTAAACAATTCCTGTGAGTTTACTATCAGGATATTGCCTCCAAAGCATCATTGTTTTATTGTACAAATTTCTTAACGCTTTTTCATTGGCTTTCACTAAGTAAACATCAAACATATTCAAATAAGTCCAAAGTAAAGCCTCATTTTCTTTACTATTTATTTCAGCTTGGGATAATGCCTTTTGATAGTATTCCAATGCTTTACCATACTCCTTGTTGCTGGTCAAAATCATTCCCACATCGGTGAAATAATTTATGAGTAGGTCAATATCTCCTGCCCTTTCAGCCAATGGAATGCAACTATCTAACGTAATGTTCAAAAAATTTTGCTCCCTTCCGCTATGTTGTTCCAAAACCCCATAATTGTGCCATAATCTTGCACGATAGCGACAAGCCTCAGGCGAGGTGTACCATTTGAGGTAACCATCAGCCTTTTGATAAAGTTTTTGACTTTTTGAATGGTCATAACTAAAATAAATTCCAGCCTCATTGAAATAATAAATTCCTTCTAAATAAGCCTCTTTTTGAGTAAGAGGATATGCTTTCCGAAGTGTTCTGAGCGCTTGAAGTGTATCAGAATAAGACAGATAATCAGCGAGTTCCATAAGTGCGTAGAACCTCTCTCTGCCAGAAGAAGCATTATCAACGGCATTGCGTAGTTCTGTGATGTTTTGTGATTTCAACCCCTGAAAAAACAACACAAAAAACAATAGAATCAGTGTGTTTATTAGTTTCACTAAGTAAAATATGCTTTGTTTTCACGGCATAAAAGTAGGAATAAAAAAGAAATTTAAAAAATAATTGGCAAAAAAATGTAAATCATTTTTACTTATTAATTAACAATTATTAATGTAAAAATTACCAAAATAAAAGATTGATGAGATAATTTATTATATCCTTCTTACCTTGAAAAAGCACAGTCCAGGAAAAATTCTTTCTCTTGGTTTATCTTCAAGAATATGCAGCAATAACATACTTTTTTTAAAAAGAAAAATTCCAAACACGATGGTAAATATTTTTAAACATTATTTAACTATTATAAGTAAATATGTCAAACATATAAATATCATTTGTTAATTTTATAAATTATTTTTAATATATATTAACTATTAAATTCCTTAAAAAAGGGGATTGATATATGATTTTTTTAGATATATCTTTGCTCCATAAGTTGGTAATACATCAATTAACTCAACTTGTCAGGTTCTTTATTTTGTAAGTTTGTTTTTATGTTTTGATTCTTATTTGACTTTCAAAAAAACTGATTGTCATTGACAAATACGGTGTATAATTCATTTCATTAAAAAAGAGATAAGTCAAGCAAAAATAAGAACCTGACAATTGCGTTAATCGGCAAATTCCAATCAAGATGACAGAAGATGCGCTTTCGGAGGCAATGCAATCCGAAATGTCGAAGGTACTACTTTTTAACAAGTGTAATCGAAAAACAAAATCAAGATGGAAGCTGTCAGAAAAATTATTCTACTTGTTGCAATAGCTTTTCTATTGGCACATTGTTCAAAAGACAGAGAATTTGAAATTTCATCTGTCAAGGGGGAGTTTGATGTGAGTTTTCAAACCGATTTGAAAAACACTATCTACACTTCGGCGGTCTTCGGGCTGACAGAAGTAGAGCAGAAAAACAGTCAGAATATTGAGTTTTTTTACATTAACTTTAATGCTGAAACAGAAGGAGTTATTGAGATTATCATAGAAGAAAGTTCTTTGAATTACAAAACAGAAATAATCCAAAAAGTGAGTGCGGGGCAGAACATTTTTTCTCCCCAACTCAAATGGAAATATGATGTTTTGAAACAAATGAGCCAGCCTGGAAATACTGATATTTCGTTCGTTTGCAAAAATACAGCAGGAGAAGAATTGGGTAGCAAGAACATAAAAGTACGTTACACATCTATCAACGAATGTGTGTTAGTTGCACAGCTTAACAGTGTTACGCATCCACTTCTCTATATGGTGGGAGCTTACATAAATGAAAACAGCCCTATTGTGGACAAGTTTTTAAAAGATGTTTTAGAGACTTCTGATTTAGAAGATTTTACAGGATATGAAGGAGAAGATGAAAACACAGTTATCCAAAATGTTATAAATCAAGTACGAGCAATGTTTCTCACTCTGCGTTCCCAAGGAGTGAAGTATCGAGGCATCGCCGTGGGGAATAATTCATCAAATCCCAACATCATCAGCCAGCATATTCACTTTGCTGATGAGATTATGAACAACCCACGAGCTAATTGTGTTGATGGTACAGTTTTTCTATGCAGTGCTTTACAAAAGGTTGGTATTGAGTCTTTTATGGTTTTTGAACCTGGACACGTTTATTTGGGTTATTATGCCTATCCAAATAAGAAGTATCCGTTTTTACTTGAAACAGTTCTCGTAGGGACAGATTTTTCTTTCGTACACGCCACAGATATGAATGTCGATAGGTTCAAGAAAAATATAGACAAGTATGATAATGGTGATTTTACAGATATGTATTTCCTAATACATACAAATGACATACGTTCTTTAATCAAGCCCATCGGGAGATAGGCATTATTTTTTCTCATACCCATAAAATTGGGTGCTAATCATCTCTGGTAAGATTCCGAATATGTGAAATATTTTTCATAACTTTGGAATCTTATTTTTTTGCTATTACGATGATAGAACAAAATCCCATAACCACCGCTAAACAGTGGAAACAACTTTTGCAATTTGAATTGCAAGGAAAAGAATATAATTCACTGATATTCAATTCTTACGAAGAAATATCAGTACTCCCATTTTATACCTCTGAGAACATAGTGCTCCACTATGAAGTAAAAGCCAACTCAAAAGTCATACTTCCGCTCTATTGCTCAAACATAGCCGAAACTCTCAAACGCATCTCTTTTTGGCTATCAAAAGGTGTAGAATATTTTTTCATTAAATTACACCCTGAAATTGAGGATTTTAAAGATTTATTTAAGGAATTACCTCCAAACGGATTTTATACTTTTCAACTTTCCGATAATACAAAAAATGATTTACCCAATCTTTTAAATTTCACATTTGTCAGCGATGATTTCATTCATAATTTTCTCAAAGAAGGAAAGTGGAAGACAAGCCAAAAAGATGATTTTCAATTATTTAAAAAAATAACTTTAAAAACTGAAAATCCGAGTATTTTCATTGATACTACCCTATATCAAAATGCAGGAGCAGGAATCATTCAGCAAATTGCATACGGAATAGCACATTGTGTTGCTTATCTCAAAGAAATCGAGCCTTTTTTGACATCAAAAACAGTAAAAATATTCTTTAAAACGGCTGTTGGAAACAATTTTTTATTTGAAATTTCCAAACTACGAGCCTTTCGGCAGGTAGCAGAAAGTGTTTTTGATGTTTTTTCCTTCCAAACAGAAGTTTTTTTCATCACAGAGCCATCAGAACGGGGATTATCTATTTTGAAAACCAAACATAACCAAAATTATATTTCATTGGCTTATGAAAGTGCTTTTTTAGGAGGAAGTGACTTTGTTTTACCTAAAAATGAAATTATTTATAAAAAAAATACGACTGAAAATCAACAAATTGAAATTCAGAAAATACATAAAATTTTACAATTGCGAAAGGCTTCTCTTCTGAACAAGATGCCCTGCTTTGAAACGATTTCTTACGAAATTGCCAAAAAAGCGTTGTTATTATTCCAAAGTATTGAAAAATCAGGCGGATTGATTGAACAAGCTATCAAACATATTTTACAAAGAAAAATAAAGGAAAAAGCCACTCAGGAGCAAATCGCCTTTGACAACCAAATAAAAAACCTTAATTTTACGACTGAACTTTTTGCCAACAAATGCGAATGGGAATTATATCCTTTTATGAAACAAAAACACGAAAAAACACTTATTGAACCACTGATAACCAAACGACTATGGGAAAACATCGAAAAGAGAAAATAACCAATTCCAGATTTCAAGACATCACTTTGAAGGGCGAAAAGTCTGTCGCAAACGCAACGGAATTCATTGCTGGATTTCCACCTTATGTGCGTGGTTATCAAGCAATGGGGCATTTACAAGAACCTGTTGAATATGAAGCGATTTCATTTCAAAACATTGACAATTTCGGCTCTAATAATTTTGAAAATCAATCCGTTATCATTCATTCTATGTCAGATTTGGAACTGATTTTTCCTTATTTGAAAAATATAAAACGTTTATTCATTCCTTTTGAAGAAGAAAAAAATATCTCAGAGTTATTTTTAAACAATTTTTCCGATGAAATATTGAAAAAACTATATTTCATAATATTCTTTGATGTCGATGTTTTTAAAAATATGGAAAAAGTGAGGAATGCACGCATTTTCTGGTCTGATATGATGCAAAAAAATGGAATTTCACATCAAATTCCAATCGCTTGCTACGTCAATAACATTTCTGAACAACTCTACGCTTTGTCTGTTCAAACTGATTTAGTGCTGTATGACCCAAAAAACTCTGAAATCAACGACCTCACTAATGAATTGCACCTCCACAACTCAGGAATTTTAAAGACTATTGACCCCTTTTGGAAATAAAAACAAAAGGCTGTCTGAAAAAATCGGACAGCCTTTTGTTTTTGTTTTTATTCTAAACTTATGATAATAAATTCACTTCGACGGTTAGCTTGATGTTCTGCTGACGTACAATTCACTCCATTTGAACAGTGGTTTGTTAGCTGAGTTTCTCCGTAACCTTTACCCGTAATTCGGCTTGGCTCAATGCCATTGTCAATAATCCATTTCACGGTCGATTTAGCTCGTCGGTCAGATAATGCCAAGTTGTAACTGTCTGAACCACGGCTATCGGTGTGTGAGCGAACATCTATCTTCATTTTTGGATACTCTTTCATTACTTCCAAAATTTTTGCTAATTGCACTGAGGCATCATAACGAATATTTGATTTATCAAAATCAAAATAAATATTTTCTATTTTGAATACTTTTGCCAAATCATCGCCCTCCCCTACTTTCACTACACGCGGTTTGAGCAAAATCTCATAGTAAATTTCTTTGCCTTTTGCTTCTACTTTTATTTCGGCTGTTTCGTAGCCTTCTTTCTCTCCTTTAAGATAGTAATGAGGGTCTTGACAGTTTATCAAATCATCGGCAAACTCAAACTTTCCTTCTGCACTGCTGGGCAATGCTTTGAGTTGTTCCATTGTTTTGTTTGAAAGTGTAACGGTTGCGTCAGGAATAATTTCTTGTGTTTCAGAATTTTTAACTATTCCTTTTAAAATTCGGCTACAAGTGAAATTCAATGGAATACGCTCGTAAAAACCATAAATATCATCGCGTCCCTTTCCGCCAGGGCGATTAGAAGTCAAAAATCCTATTTTGGATTCTTTGTCAATCACAAAGCAAAAATCATCATCAGCACTATTGGCAGGAGCTCCAACATTGATTGCTTTGGAGGTAGTTCCGTTATCATAGAGTTTCACGGCAAAAATATCTAACCCTCCCAATCCGGGGTAACCGTCTGACGAATAATAAAGTACGTTATCTTTTGATATAAAAGGAAATGACTCTCGTCCGCTGGTGTTTATCACGTTTCCTAAATTTTCAGGTTTTCCATAGCCTCCTGTTGGAAGAATTTCTACACGGAAAATATCTGAATTTCCAAGTGCTCCGGGCATATTTGACGCAAAATACAAATACTTTTCATCAGGGCTAAGCGCTGGATGCGCCACGCTATATGTGTTGCTATTGAACGGCATCTCTGTCACATTTCCCCAATTGCCTTTATCATCTTTGGTTGCTCGCAATATTTTCAGCAAAATGGTGTTTTGTGAATCCATCCCCACTTTATTGTTTACATAGTTGTTACGGGTAAAATAAACCGTTTTACCATCTTTGGTGAAGACGGGTGTTGATTCATTGAATTTAGTATTCAATTTTGAAGAAAGTAGTGCTTTTCTTGATAAACTGATGCTGTCACGATGAGCTTCATACAAATCATAGAAACTTTGTCCCGTCCACTTTGAATTGGGTTTGAACAAACTCGTATTGCTTGCGGCAAAAACTACTTTATCGCCGTAAAAAGCTGCTCCGTATTCAGAATATTCAGTGTTTATTCCTGTTTGAAGAAGTTCCAAACGGTTTGAATTTTCTTTAATTTCTTCTTGGTAATCCCTATGTTCTTCAAATAAGGAAGCACGCGAATCGTTAGCACCTGTGAGTTCAACAAATTTGTTCATCATTTGGTCTGATTCAGTGTATTTTCCAACGGATTTGAGTGATAAAGCATACCGATAGTAATACTCTGGTTGCACCTTATATTCCTCATTTTGAAACAGTTTTTCGTACCAAGTGAATGCTTTATCATATTCTGCATTGAAGTAATATGAATCTCCCAATCTTTCAAGCAATTCTTGATTTATAAATCCCTTTTTAGCGATGCTTTCGTAGACTTTGATAGCATCGATGTAAGCAAAATTTTTATACATTTCATTGGCTTTCTCCATCTGCTTTTCTTGCGAAAAAACCAACAACACATTGCCAAGCAATGCCATTACAAGTACATATATATTATGATTTTTCATTTTAATTCGTTTTTGACAATCATTATTAGAAAGGTTACTATTTTAGAAAAATCGTGGAGATACCACTTTTCTATATACTTTCATCAATTCATAACGCAAGAAAATTTCGTGCGAACCTGAGTTATAACGCGATAATTCAGTTGTTTCAAAATCATAGCCATAACCAATGAACCAACGGTCATTTATTTGAAAACCTGCCATTGCACTCACCGCTGCTGACCAACGCCAAGCCGCTCCTAACACAAATTTTTCGTTGAACATAAAGTTCGCTGAAAGGTCTAATTGCAAAGGAGCTCCATACGAAATTTTGCTCAGCGCTGCGGGCTTGAATTTTATACTTTCCGATAAATCAAACACATAACCTCCTATTAAATAATAATGCTGTGTATTTTTAAGTACCGAAACCTCTCGATTAGTATCATTGCGTCGAAAAACCTGAGTTTCCAGCAAATTAGGAACTGAAAAACCTAAATAATATTTGTCAGTATACCAATATAATCCTGCACCAATGTTAGGAGAAAAAACAGAATGGTCTCCCGTAAAGCTATAATCTAACCCATCATAAAGATTCAGTTTATTTACATCTAACTGAAACAAAGCTGCTGAACCTTTCAATCCAAAAGCTAATTTTGAATTTCCTAAATTAAGTGTATATGAAAAATCTACTGAAAACGTATTTTCTTGTTGAGGACCAATAGATTCGTGAAATAATGAAAAACCTAAACCTACGTTTTTCTCCTTGATGGGTGTATGATAGCTCAATGTTGCTGTTTTAGGAGCTCCTTCCAAGCCTACCCATTGTGTTCGGTAGAGCCCAAAGAAACTTCCTACACCTCTTGAACCTGCATACCCAGGATTGAACATCATCGTGTTGTACATATACTGTGTGTATTGCGATTCTTGTTGCGCAAAAACACCCGTACAGAATAGTAACATCACTACAAAAAATACACTATTTTTTTTCATTGTTAATATATTTATATGTTTTACATTGTCTACTTTTTTCTTCATATCACTTCTTTGTTAAATGCTGAAAAACCCGAATGCTTTTGACAAGCATCCGAATTTTTCAACAAATTATTTTTAGTGTTTGATATACAACCAGCTTGCTTTTCGTTGCGTTTGATTGTTTTTATCAACGTATTCTATGACATAATAATACGTTCCTTGTGGTAATTTCTCAGGAGCTTCAATAGTTACCCTTCCGTTTGAAATTCCTCTGAAAGCACGGGTTGTGTTATTATATCCTTGTGTTTCAAACACTTTCACTCCCCAACGGTTGTAGATGCGTACTGTATTGTTCGGATACGACTCAATTCCTTTGATATAGAACACATCATTTGAACCATCATCGTTGACCGAAATTCCATTGTGAGGAACTATATCACCTCCTCCTACAACGTCAACAGTTACGGTTGCCGTAGCACAATTACCTGCTGCATCGCAAAGCTCATACACAAAACTGTCCGCTCCGATAAATCCTGGATTTGGTGTGTATGTTACTGTATCATCTGATGGGTCACTTGGGGTGCCTCCGTCATTGATTTGAACACTTCCATTTGCAGGATTGCTAATCACTGTAACACTTCCCGCCGTCGGAACATTCTCGTCATTGGTTAAAATATCAATCGTAACAGGCGTATTTATTTCTGTTGTTGAGAAATCATCATTAGCTTTCGGAACGTTAAGCACTGCTACCGTGATAGTTGCTCGATTACTGCAATTTGATGTATTGGCTATCTCACAAATTTCATAGGTTAATGTGTAAACTCCTGCTGGTGTATTTGGTAATATCACCACTGTTCCGTTCGTTAAATCAACTGAAATATTAGAATGTGATGAAACCACATTTGAAATACTAACTGTTGCCAACGTTGCTGTTGTTCCACTTAAAGTATCGTTTGCTACTATGGTTGTTACAGTTGGCGTACCTCCCGTGGTTGTATACACTGGATATGCTGTATAATCATCATCATTCGCTACAATTCCAAAAGCTGTAACCTGCACTGTTACCGTTGCCGTGTCGCAGTTGTCTGGGTTAAGTTGTTCACAAATTCGGTAAGTGATGTTGTAAGTACCTGCTGGTGTACCCTGTGGCACGGTTACCTCACCTGTTGCTGTATTTAAAGTCGGTACGTTTGTACTGCCTCCAATTGGCGTTGCTCCCGCTATTTCAGAGATAACCACAGTTGTTGTAGTTGCAGCTCCACTTCCTAATGTATCGTTTGTTAATACATTGCCTGCTACGGTTGTTGCATTGCCTGGTACACTTCCAAAATCATCATTTTGGGCATCAATGCCTTGCGCCGTAACTACTATCGTTACACTTGCAGTTGAACAATTATTTGGATTTAATTTCTCACAAATTCTGTAAACAATTGTGTACGTTCCTGCTGGTGTGCTTGGTGGCACGGTTACATCACCTGTACTTGGATCCAAGGTCGGTACGTTACCTCCATTGATTGGGGTGGCAGGCGTTGTTACCGAAATCGTAACGCTTGATGTCGAAGGAGGTGTTCCATTCAAATCATCATTCGTTAGTACGTTTCCTGCATTGCCCCCTGAATTACCATTTATTGGTGTTGGTGTGTCTGGATTAGCCAAGATTACCGGTGCAGTTACTACCACTGTCGCAGTAGCTGTTGAACAGTTCGACGGATTCAATACTTCACATATCGTATATGGTATTTCATAAGTACCTGATGCTGTTCCGCTTGGTACGGTTATCGTTCCGTCTGTATTGGTTACTAAGCCTGAGCCTGAGGGTACTGTACCCCAAGTCAAGGTTACGCTCGATGTTGATGGAGTACTTCCGTTTAACTCGTCATTAGTCAATACACTGCTTGTTGTGCCTCCGTTAGCTCCGTTGATTGGCGCAAAATTGTCATTATTTGCCAATATCACCGGTGCAGTTACTACCACTGTCGCAGTAGCTGTTGAACAGTTCGACGGATTCAATATTTCACATATCGTATATGGTATTTCATAAGTACCTGATGCTGTTCCGCTTGGTACGGTTATCGTTCCGTCTGTATTGGTTACTAAGCCTGAGCCTGACGGTACTGTACCCCAAGTCAAGGTTACGCTCGATGTTGATGGCGTACTTCCGTTTAACTCGTCATTAGTCAATACACTGCTTGTTGTGCCTCCGTTAGATCCGTTGATTGGCGCAAAATTGTCATTATTTGCCAATATCACCGGTGCAGTTACTACCACTGTTACAGTCGCTGTGTCGCAATTCGTTGGATTTAATCTCTCACAAATTCTGTAAACAATTGTGTACGTTCCTGCTGGTGTGCTTGGTGGCACGGTTACATCACCTGTACTTGGATC